>JAXHVK010000020.1:0-28390 GCA_034211135.1 Pseudomonadota bacterium | reverse complement strand
ATGGACAGGCGCGCGGCCATTTCTTCCGGCGTCGGTTCGCGGCCTTCCTCGTGCAGGAACTGACGCGATGTGCGCACCAGCTTGTTGATCGTCTCGATCATGTGGACGGGAATGCGGATAGTGCGGGCCTGGTCCGCGATTGAACGCGTGATCGCCTGCCTGATCCACCACGTTGCATAGGTGCTGAATTTGTAGCCGCGACGATATTCGAACTTATCGACCGCCTTCATCAGGCCGATATTGCCTTCCTGAATAAGGTCGAGGAACTGCAGGCCGCGATTGGTGTATTTCTTGGCGATGGAAATCACGAGACGCAGGTTCGCCTCGACCATTTCCTTCTTCGCGATACGCGCTTCACGCTCGCCCTTTTGCACCATGTTCACGATGCGGCGGAATTCCGGAAGCGCCATGCCGGTTTGCGCAGCGATATCGGTGATTTCCGTGCGAATGCGGTCAATCGCGGCGTCTTCCTTCTCGGCGAAGGCCGCCCACTTTTTGTCCTTCTTCGCCTTTTCCTTGATCCAGGCATCGTCAAGCTCGTTGCCGACATAGCCTTTCAGGAAGTCGATGCGCTTGATCTTGTGGCGTTCCGCAAGTCGCAGCATCTGGCCACCAAGAGCGGTCAGACGGCGGTTAAAGGCGTACAGATTATCGACGAGGAATTCGATCTTCGTCGCGTGGAACTGCATGCTTTCCACCTCGCCGGTGAGTTCTTCACCCAGCGATTCGTACTTCTTTTCCTTCGCCTTCGGGAATTCGTCACCACGCGCGAGGGTTTCGACACGCTCGGCCTGAAGTTTCTCGAAGGTTTTGAAAAGCTTGGTGATGCGGGCAAAACGCTCAATCGCGTCGGGCTTCAGCGTCGCTTCCATCTGGGCGAGCGAGAGGGTGTTGTCCTCCTCTTCCTCGTCTTCCTTCTTGGAGCCGCCTTCGCCGTCTTCGTCCTCGTCATCCTTGTGATCTTCGACTTCATCGTCATCGCGGATGGTGGGGCCGGCTACGTTCTCGGAGATTTCTCCGGAATCGTCCTCGTTCTCTTCCTCCATCTTGTCCGGCGGCGGCTCTTTCGAGAGCATCGCGTCAAGGTCGAGGATCTCACGCAGCTGCATGTCCTCATTGTTGAGCGCTTCGGACCACTGGATGATGGCGTGGAAGGTGATCGGGCTTTCGCAAAGGCCCATGATCATCATGTCGCGGCCGGCCTCGATACGTTTCGCAATAGCGATTTCGCCTTCGCGGCTCAGCAACTCCACCGCGCCCATTTCGCGCAGATACATGCGCACAGGGTCATCGGTGCGTTCGCCTGTGCCGGTTTTCTTGGCGGCGGGTTTTGCGTCTTTCTTGGCGACAGCCTTCTTGTCGTCGGTCTCTACCGACATTTCTTCGACTTCGGCTTCGGCCTCCGCTTCGGCTTCTGCTTCTTCGTCGTTTTCGACGATCTGCACGCCCATTTCGGAAAGCGCGGTCTGGATGTCCTCGATCTGGTCGGGGCTCATCTCACCGGAGGGCAGGGCTTCGTTCAGCTCATCATATGTGAGATAGCCCTTCTTCTTGCCCTTGTTCATCAGCTTCTTGATCGCGGCCTCATTGAGGTCGATCAGGGGAGCGTCTTCTTTGTCTTGCGATTTAGCAGTCGAAGCCATGAATGCGTATCAGTCCATTGTGCAGTATTATGCGAACATCTGCCCGCGCTGCGTTTATCCCAGTCCTTCCGCCGGAGCGGTATCTTCTTCACCAACAGCCTGTTCCGCCGGTCCCTGACCGGCTTTACGCCGGCCGAATGCCTTCAGACGTTCTTCGACTGTTGTCAGCTGCGTGCGCAGACGCGACTGTTCGGCAAAGGACCCCTCGGGATCCTCGTCGAACCGCGCGATTGTCGCGGCCATGGCGGCCTCCAGCGCCGGTTTTTGCACCAGCAGAGACACAGCTTCGGCTAATTCCTCGCGCGCTTCGCCGGGTGGAGTGCCATCTCTGAGGAAGGCGTATCGAAGATCGTCCGGTGGGGCGGGAATGCCTGTTTCGTCAGATATGGCGTTTTGGGGCTGCGAATCAAGCGTTTCTGACAGCTCTATCAGCGATTCAATTGCAGGCGCGACATTTGGATCAAGCTGGGCAAGCTTCGTCAGTGCCTCTGCGTGGCGTTCAATCTGGTCCCTGTGCCTCAGCAATCCGGCCAGCATCGCGCTTAAAAGAGAGCTGCGCTGCCCGCCCGAAGTCAGCCGCTGAAGCGCGCTTTTCGCCTGTGGAGAAAGGTTTGGCGTGCGCGCGCGGCCCGCGCTTTTCCAGCTGCCCTGCTGTCGCGGACCGCGATTGTCTTTGGGTGGATAGGCAAATTCGGAGAACCGATCGAGAAGGGCGCGCCGGTACAACGCCTTTACGTCGCCATCCTCGATTGTGTTCACGTGGTCCATTAGCCGCGCCTTCAATCCGGCTTTCGATTCCGGACTGTCCAGCGGCTGCGCATCTCGTTCTGCCTGCCACAGCGCATCCAGCAGGCTTGCCGGCCTGGCCAGCAGTGCCTCCATTGCTTTGGCGCCTTGCTGTTTGATCAGATCATCGGGATCAAGCCCGGCGGGCAGTCGCACAATTTTAAGCGAGCGCATCGGACCAAGCATAGGCAGGGCGCGGCTGATCGCGCGCATTGCAGCGCGTTGCCCCGCTGCATCGCCATCAAAGCAAAGGATTGGTGCCTCAACCATGCGCCACAACATTTCGAGCTGCGTTTCTGTCAGCGCGGTACCAAGCGGCGCGACGGCATCGGCGAATCCGGCCTGTGCCAGCGCGACGACATCCATATATCCTTCAACGACCACGACACGGCCCGACTGGCGCGATGCGGGTGCGGCGCGGTGCAGGTTATACAGCGTGCGCCCCTTGTCGAAGAGGGGGGTGTCAGGGGAATTGAGGTTTTTCGCGACCCCATCGCGCTTTTCCAGAATGCGGCCGCCAAATGCGATGACGCGCCCGCGCTGGTCCTGAATAGGCAGCATGACGCGGCCACGGAAGCGGTCATAAGCCTTGCCGTCATCCGTGACGATACGCATGCCGCTTTCCGAGAGCATCGGCGCTTCAAAACTGCTCAGCGCCTTGGAAAGCGCCTGTTTGTCCTCAGGGGCATAACCGAACCCGAATTCGCGCAATGTCGCCTCAGTAAGACCGCGCCCTTTAAGATAGCGCAGCGCTTCGGCCCCCGATGCGCTGGTTAGATTATGGACAAACCAGTCCTGCGCTGCGGTGGTAACATCGACCAGTTCAGCGCGCTTTTCGGCCCGCTTGGCGGCTTTTGGATCGGGCGCGGGGACTTCCATCCCGGCCTCTGCGGCCAATTCCTTGATCGCATCCATAAACGGCATGCCGCGCTGTTCGATCATCCAGCTGATGACATCCCCATGCGCCCCGCAGCCAAAGCAGTGATAGAACTGCTTTTGATCATTGACGTAAAAACTGGGTGTCTTCTCGGAATGGAACGGGCAGCAGCCTTTGTATTCCTGTCCCGCTTTCGTCAGCTTGTCCGTCCGCATGATAACGGAAGACAGCGTGATGCGTGCGCGCAGTTCGTCTTTCCATTGCGGGGTGATCGTCATGACAGGAAAATGCGCGCAATAGCCCCCGCATTCAAGCGGGGGCGTGGACAAGTTTGTGTGAAGCGAAAACTTAGCTCAACGCTGCTTTCACAAGACCGCTGGCAAGCTTGCCATCAAGTACCGCGCCGTGGCGCTTTTTCAGCTCGCCCATGACGGTGCCCATGTCTTTCATGCTGGACGCGCCGGTTTCAGCCTTGATCGTTTCAATCGCAGCCCTGGTTTCTTCCTCGCTCATCATGGCGGGGAGGAATTCTTCGATCACGGCAAGTTCCGCCTGCTCATTCGCAGCAAGCTCGGTGCGTCCGCCCTGTTCGTACATCTCGATCGATTCGCGGCGTTGCTTCGCCATTTTCTGAAGCACGCTCGTGACCAGAGCATCATCGTCGATGTCCTTGCCGCTGGTGCGCTCTTCGATGTCGCGGTCTTTGATCTTGGCGCTGATCTGGCGCAGGGTCGCTGTGCGTTCCTTTTCCTTCGCCTTCATTGCGGTGATTGTGGCGGCTTTGATGTCGTCTCTAATCATGGTGCTTTATGCTTTAATTGTGGATGGATTGCGATATCGGCGCGCTCTAACGCAAGATGAGGCCGACGCCTAGGTTGACGAGAGCGCGGTCCACGCCTAGCGGGTGGGTCTTAGCGACATTGCTGGAAACCCTCATTATCGGAGCGCCACATGGCCCTTGCCGCATCTACCCCTGCGCAACCTAAAGATGCGACGGGAGTCGTCGTTCTGGCTGACGGAACAGTTATCTGGGGCAAAGGCTTTGGCGCAAGCGGAAGCGCCGTCGGAGAAATCTGCTTCAACACGGCGATGACCGGCTATCAGGAAGTGATGACCGACCCGTCTTACGCGGCGCAGATAGTTACTTTCACCTTCCCGCATATCGGCAATGTCGGCGCAAACCTTGAAGATATCGAAAGCGCAGAAGGTGTGCTGAGCGCGGTCGGCTGCATCACGCGCGAAGATGTAACAGCGCCGTCCAACTTTCGCAGTGCGCAGGATTTCACGCAGTGGATGGAGCGCAGCGGCAAGATCGGCCTTTCGGGAGTGGATACCCGCGCCTTGACCCGCCGCATCCGCCTGTCGGGCGCACCAAATGCCGTGATTGCGCATGATGCGGACGGGAATTTCGACATTCCAGCTTTGGTTAAGCGGGCAGCTGAGTGGGCCGGTCTTGAAGGGATGGACCTCGCCGTAAAAGCCACCCGCGCAAAGGAAGAAACCTGGGAAGGTGGATACTGGCGTCTTGGCCAGGGCTATGGCCGCGCCGCCCGCGATGCAAAGCCGCATGTCGTCGCAATCGATTATGGCGCGAAGGACAACATCTTCCGCAATCTCGTCCGCGCTGGGGCACGAGTGACGGTAGTGCCTGCGCAGACGAGCTTCGATGCGATCATGGCGTTAAAGCCGGATGGCGTTTTCCTGTCCAACGGACCGGGCGATCCCGCTGCAACCGGCGAACATGCCGTGCCGGTGATCAAGTCCCTGCTGGACGCGGACGTGCCGTTGTTTGGCATCTGCCTTGGCCACCAGATGCTCGCGCTTGCAGCCGGCGCGCGCACGGTAAAGATGCATCAGGGCCATCGCGGCGCGAACCATCCGGTGCAGCGCGTGGGAGAGGGCTGGGGCGACACCACCGGCCTAGTCGAAATTACCAGCATGAATCACGGCTTCGCAGTGGATGCAGACACGCTGCCGGACAATGTCGAGCAAACCCATGTGAGCCTGTTCGACGGATCAAATTGCGGGATCGCGGTAAAGGGCAAAAACGCATTCGGCGTGCAATACCACCCCGAAGCATCGCCCGGCCCGCAGGACAGTTTTTACCTGTTCGAAAAATTCGTTGGGGGTTTGGGAGGCTGATCATGGCGGTAGTTAAAAGTTTTTCGGTTGAGGATCAGAACTCTAGGGCTGGCCACTCGGAATGCTCTGGAGTCATAAGAGCGGTGGAGGTCGCCGGAGAGAAATACCTCCAAATAGATACTTATGGCTCAAAGAACCGTGAGTTTCAGAATAAGTTATCCCAGTCACTTCGCTTGACAGAAAGTGCTTATAACCAATTGGTTAAGCTAGGAGAGGGGCATTTCTAATGCCCCAAAGCGCAAACAATTTTGCCTCTGTGCCAAGGTGCTTTAGCGGATGCTCCAATGCCCCTGCGTGCATCGAGAGCAAGGGAGGCGGTTACTGATGCCATCGCGTGCAGACATCTTTGCCTCGCTGACAAAGTGTGTAGGCGTTTTGTTTCTATTCTCTGGGCCACTCGCTGCACAGAATCCTGCGATGACGCCCCCTCCGCTGACCGAATGGCCTGGCGCTGAGATTGTGTCTGGTGTCGCGTTTCAAGGCGATGGGGCAATCAGCATAGACACCGGAACAAGCGGCCTTCCGGTGCTATCCTTTTGGCGGCCGATCCTGTTTCGTGAAGATAGCGACAGGCCGGTATCCGGGCGCATGGACTGCAAAGTTCTCGCGAGCGAGGGCGCGTTCTCCGATGCGGCATTTGACCCGCAGGCGCTTCATGAAGACACCAAGGAAGCGCGTGCTCGTCAGGGCCTGATTGACGAAGATGTCCTGCGCGATCTTGGCGATAATGTTCGCCAGATTGACATTGTGGGGCGGCGAAATGCGCCGCACCAGCATTATGTACTCAGCTACATCATGGTGCGTGACGGCGATCGGCTGATTGATATCAGGCGCAATTGTACTTTTGTGCATGGCAGCGGGGTCAGTCGCATTGATGCGCTGCCTTATGTCTATCGCTACACCAAGCTCAGCTTTAGTTTTAAGCCCGGCCTTGGTGGTAGTGAAGGGAAGGCGCTGTGATGCGGGCCCTTTTGGCAATTGGCGCGTTGGGCACCCTCTCCGGCTGCGACCTCCTGTTTCCGGAGGACTGGCGTTTGGGGGAAGAGCCGCTTCAGCAATGCCTCAATCGTCTGAATAGCGATATCGACATGCTCGACTTTCGCGAAGCAGCAGACACTTCGGAGCCTTTGGTCCCGACTTTTACCTATGACATCACCCTTTTGTCATTTGAGGATAAGCAAGCGCTGATCCTGCCGGGCGCTGACGAAACGCTGGGCGCGCGGCTGATGAAATCCACCAATGAGATTTCCACCGCAAAGGCCCAATTCATGCAGTGGCCGGTGGATGAAAAGGGCGCATTCTTCTTCGGAGTAAAGCCCGCTCTCTTCCGCGTTCGCGGTGAGCCGCAAAACCATTCCGAAATCCTGACCACAGGCTGCGAACGTTTGGGCGCCAATGCGCGGCTCATCAGCGTCAGCCTTGCGGCTGTTCCTGCCGAACCTGAACCCGAACCAGACGAAACCGATCGCGCCGCATCCGATCCGGCCAATGATCAACTCAACGAGAACACGCAATAATGCCTAAACGCACAGACATTTCCTCCATCCTCGTCATTGGCGCTGGCCCGATCATCATCGGTCAGGCGTGCGAGTTCGATTATTCGGGTACGCAGGCGATCAAGGCGCTGAAGGAAGACGGCTATCGCGTCATCCTCGTCAATTCGAATCCGGCCACGATCATGACCGATCCCGAGTTCGCCGACGCGACCTATGTCGAACCGATCACGCCGGAAATTGTGGCGAAGATTATCGCCAAGGAAAAACCGGATGCGCTGTTGCCGACAATGGGCGGGCAGACGGCTCTGAACTGCGCGCTCGCGCTGGATGAACAGGGCGTGCTGGAGGAGCACGGCGTTGAAATGATCGGCGCAAAGGCGGATGCGATCGACAAGGCGGAAAATCGCCAGCGTTTCCGCGAGGCAATGGACAAGATCGGCCTTGAAAGCGCGCGTTCGGGCGTCGCCAACACGCTGGACGAAGCGCGCGCCCTGATTGATCACACCGGTCTGCCCGCCATCATTCGTCCGTCCTTTACCCTCGGCGGAACAGGCGGGGGGATCGCCTATAACACGCAGGAATTCGACCGCATTGTTTCCGAAGGGCTCGCGGCTTCTCCGACCACGGAGGTTCTGATTGAGGAATCGCTGCTGGGCTGGAAAGAGTACGAAATGGAAGTCGTCCGCGACAAGGCGGACAATGCGATCATCATCTGCTCGATTGAGAATGT
Source organism: Pseudomonadota bacterium (assembly GCA_034211135.1). GTDB lineage: Bacteria > Pseudomonadota > Alphaproteobacteria > Sphingomonadales > Sphingomonadaceae > Erythrobacter. The sequence goes on along the minus strand of JAXHVK010000020.1, from coordinate 20,716 downwards.
TGATCCGATGGGCGTGCACACTGGTGACTCCATCACTGTCGCTCCGGCCCTGACACTGACGGATAAAGAATATCAGATCATGCGGACCGCCAGCATCGAAGTGCTGCGCGAAATCGGCGTCGAAACCGGTGGCTCCAATGTCCAGTTCGCGGTCAATCCCAAGGATGGCCGGCTGATCGTGATCGAGATGAACCCGCGCGTGTCGCGTTCATCCGCGCTTGCATCGAAGGCCACAGGCTTCCCGATTGCCCGCGTCGCGGCAAAACTTGCGGTTGGCTACACGCTCGACGAGATCACGAACGAAATCACAGGCGCAACGCCCGCCAGTTTCGAACCGACCATCGACTATGTCGTGACGAAGATCCCGCGCTTTGCCTTTGAAAAGTTCAAGGGCGCAGACCCGCTGCTTTCAACCGCGATGAAGTCGGTCGGTGAAGTCATGGCGATTGGTCGCAACTTCCAGGAATCCATGCAGAAAGCATTGCGAGGGCTGGAAACTGACTTGGACGGCTTCAATCGCGTGGTTGAGCTGGAGGGCGTGTCCAAGGAAGTCATTACCGCCGCGCTTAGCCGCAGGACGCCGGACCGTATTCTGAAGATCGCGCAGGCTTTCCGCGAAGGACTATCGCTGGAGGAAATCCAGTCCGTCACTCACTTCGATCCGTGGTTCCTGCGCCAGATCGAAGGGATTATCGCGGCAGAAAAACAGATTGCGACCGACGGACTGCCTAACACTGCAGTTGGTTTGCGTCGTCTGAAAGCGATGGGCTTTTCCGATCACCGCCTTGCAACGCTGGCTGTGCGCTCTGTGGGAGTGAAGGGCGGCCTGGCGGAAACTCAGGCGCGCCGTTCGGGCCTGTTGCATGATGCGCTGCAAGCGATGGCTGGCGCGACAAGTGCAGATGAGGTGCGCGCCCTGCGTCACAAGCTGGGCGTAACTCCAGTGTTCAAGCGGATCGACAGCTGTGCAGCGGAGTTCGAAGCGATCACGCCGTACATGTATTCGACTTACGAAGCGCCGACCTTTGGCGAACCGGAAGACGAGGCGATGCCATCCGACCGGCGCAAGATTGTGATCCTTGGCGGCGGTCCGAACCGGATCGGGCAGGGGATCGAGTTTGATTACTGCTGTGTCCACGCCTGCTTCGCGCTGGCAGAGCAGGGCTATGAAACGATCATGGTCAACTGCAACCCCGAGACAGTTTCGACAGATTACGACACTTCGGACCGCCTGTATTTTGAGCCTTTGACAGCCGAAGACGTGCTCGAAATCCTGCGGGTGGAACAGCAATCCGGTGAGCTTGTCGGCGTCATTGTGCAGTTTGGCGGGCAGACACCGCTCAAACTGGCGCAGGCGTTGGAGGATGCGGGCATCCCGATCCTTGGCACCAGCCCAGACGCGATTGATCACGCGGAAGACCGTGAACGTTTCGCGCGTCTCGTGAACAAGCTGAAACTGAAACAGCCTGACAACGGCATCGCCTACACCCGCGACGAAGCCGCCGCGGTTGCCGCGCGGATCGGATATCCGGTTCTGCTGAGACCGTCTTTCGTCCTTGGCGGGCGGGCGATGGAGATCGTCGATTCAGAGGCGCAGCTCGATGACTACATCAAGACAGCCGTCAATGTTTCAGGCGATTCGCCGGTGCTGGTCGATCAGTATCTGCGTGATGCTGTCGAGTGCGACGTGGACGCGCTGTGCGATGGCGAGGAGGTGCGTATCGCAGGCGTCATGCAGCATATCGAGGAGGCTGGCGTCCACTCAGGCGACAGCGCATGCACACTGCCGCCCTATTCCCTGCCGGACGACATTATTCAGGAAATGGAGCGTCAGGCAGATGCGCTGGCGAGGGCGCTTCAGGTGCGCGGTTTGATGAACGTGCAGTTCGCGGTCAAAGATGGCGAAGTCTATCTGATCGAAGTCAATCCGCGGGCCAGCCGCACCGTGCCGTTCGTGGCCAAGGCCATTGGCCAGCCCGTCGCCAAGATCGCCGCGCGCGTGATGGCGGGCGAAAAGCTCGCCGAGTTTGAACCGTTCAAGCGCGATCTTGATTACATGGCGATCAAGGAAGCCGTTTTCCCGTTCAGCCGCTTCCCCGGAGCGGACCCGGTTCTTACGCCGGAAATGAAGTCCACCGGAGAGGTCATGGGTATCGACAAAACGTTCGAACCGGCCTTCCTCAAATCGCAAATGGGCGCCGGCATGACGTTGCCTCGTTCCGGTTGCGTGTTCGTTTCGGTCAAGAACTCCGACAAGGCGGTGATCGTCCCTGCTGTCAAAAAGCTCATCGAAAGCGGTTTTGACATCATCGCGACAAGCGGGACACAAAGCTATCTGGTGGAGCAGGGCCTGCCGGTGAAGCCCGTCAACAAAGTGGCGGAGGGCCAGCCCCATATCGTGGACAAAATCATCGACGGCGAAGTGTCGTTGATCTTCAATACGACGGAAGGTTGGCAATCGCTTCTGGACAGCAAATCCATCCGTGCGACGGCGCTGGAAAAGAAGGTTCCTTACTACACAACAGCCACCGCATCGAACGCAGCAGCAGCGGCAATTGCAGCAATTGCACCAGAGCAGCTTGAAGTCCGCTCATTGCAAGACTATTATTGCTGAACGCATAAGTTAGATCCCCCCACTTTTCGACCCATAGAGGCGGCCTTTTGAAGGGCGGCCACAGTCGAAATTTCGCTCGAATCACGGGTGGTGGGGTTGGTAAAGTGCTGAAAAGAAAGTGGTGGTAATGGCGACGATGGAAAAGGTTCCAATGCTGGCCGAAGGCTATGAGCGGCTTACACAGGACCTCAAGGCTCTTCGTGAAGAGCGCCCGAAAATTGTCGATGCGATCGAAGAAGCTCGCGCGCATGGCGACTTGTCAGAGAACGCCGAATACCACGCAGCCAAGGAACGCCAGGGTCAGGTAGAGGCACAGATCGGCGATCTTGAAGGCAAGATTAGCCGCGCCCAGATCATTGATCCGAAAACACTTTCAGGCGATCGTGTTGTGTTCGGGGCAACCGTCACGCTGCTCGACGAAGACGACAAGCCGATCAAATATCAGATCGTGGGCGAAACAGAAGCGGACGCTGGCAAGGGCCGGATTTCGTACTCCTCACCGATTGCCCGTGCGATGATCGGCAAGCAGGTAGACGAAGAAATCGAAGTCACGGTTCCGTCGGGCGAGAAGTTCTACCTCGTCGAAAAGATCGAATTCATCTGATCGTTTGACGCTGGAAATGCCTTAGGCGAGGCGTTTCTCCATCGCGTAATTGTGGATCGCGACGTCACCCCCTTCATGAGGGATGGTGAAATCGCGTCTGTGCGACACCGTATAGCCTGCGCGTTCGAATGCGGGGCGGGCCAGCTCGCTCGCTTCGGTATAGAGGCGCGTCGCGTTCCGGCTCAGCGCAAACTGCTCAGAAGCGGCGAGTAACTGGTCCGCCAGCCCCTTTCGTGTGTGATCGGGGTGGCAATAGAGCATGTCCAGATGCAGCCCGTCTTCGCTTTCCGCTTCGATCAGTGAGTAGGCGACCGGTTTGTCGCCGCCATCCGCAGCAACGATAATGTGATCGCCCTCAGCCACCCGGCTGCGGAAACGATCGGGGCCTGGATGGCGCGCTGACCATGCCGCGACTTGCTCTGCCGTATAGGATTTCGCGCCCACAACCGCGATGGCTGCGAGCGTAATCGTCGCGAGGGATGGGGCGTCCTCGTCCTGAAATGGCCTGATGAGATAGGCCATTGAGGCCGCTTAGTCTTCTGGGGTCAGAAGCTTGTGGATAGGAACAACCACATACTTCATCTCGGCATCGTCGACCGTGCGCTGTGCCTGCGCACGCCACGCATCGACCGCACCTTCATACGTGCTGAAAACACCCACAACGTGGACGCTTTCAGGATCTGCAAATTCATGACCGCGCGGATCTTTCACGCGGCCACCAAGCACGAGGTGCAGTTTCTGGCTTGGAGTTGTCTCTTCCATGATCGTTGCCTTTATCCCGGGGAGGTTGGACTGTTGGACAGCCACATAGACGAGCGGTCACGCCGCGCAAGCCTCTGCTTGAGCCGAATTTAAGACCTTCTTAGCCGCTGACCTTCTTCTTGATATCACGTACGGCGCGTGTCGCGCGGCGACGGGTGCGTTGCGACACGCTGCGCGTCTTGTCTGCGGCAGTACCAGCCGCATATTCAGCTTCGCGCTTTGCCGTGCGAGCCGTCGCGGCAGCGCTGTCAGCGATGTCTTCGATCTTGTCCTGACCAGCCTTGGCTCCATCAAGCGCATCGTCAATCAGCTTGATCCCGTAAGCGACCAGAGCATCGGCGACGAGGGTGCCGAATGCCGAGGTGCGCGATTTCGCCGCGTTGCCAACCGTCTTGGCAGCGCCGGAAGCCGCTCCGCCAACTGCGCTGGCTGTGCCGGTTGCTGCATTGCGAGCTGCACGACGCCCCGGCTTTGTCATCAGGCCGATCACGAGGCCAAGGGCGACGGCACCGCCCAGAACCTTCATCGGGTTTTCCTTGATATATTCGGTGGCCGCCCCTGCCGCATCCTTCGCTTCATCGGCAAGGGTGCGTTCTGCGATGCGACGCTCGCTTGCTTCGATTTTGGCGCGAAGCTCGTCACGTTTGTCGGGGGCGGTATCGTTTGCGGGAATATCAGTCATCATCGTCTCCGGGCGTTTCGCCCAAACCATCCAGATCATCAGCGTCCGTTGCGTCAGATTCTGGCGTTTTCGCTTGTTCGTCAACAGGAACTTCGTCGCCGGTTTCCTGCTCTTCATCTTCGTCTTCGAAAGGAGCGAGGCCCAATATCTGCAAGATCGGAACTCTCGCCAGCCACAATACCAGCGCACCGATCAGCGCGGCGACAATCCCGCGATTATCGTCTGCCTGCGTTTTGGCGACTTCCAGAACATCCTTGGCCCCGTCGCCAATGCGTCCGGCGACGCGTGTCGCCACGCCCTTGCCCGAAAGAGTGACGCGGGCATGTTCGATATCAGCCATCAAAACCGCGCGTGCGGCGTCGCGCAAGGCGCGGTCCTCATGGAATTGATCGGGGATACGGCTCATGCGTCATCCTCCGGGGAAGAGGGGCTGCTAAAGATATCGCGCAACAGCATTCCTTTGCGCGCGGCGGCGTAGACAAGAATGCCTACGCCCAGCAGCATCAGGCCGACGACAATTGCAATCGCGCCCCAGATTGTCACCAACGGCTCCAGTGCAATGACAAGACCGACAGCAAGAGCAATGATGGCGATATGCAGCAGGATGATAGCCAGAACAACAAAGGCGAGGGCAGCGCCCACGGCCTTGCCAGCCAGTCTTGCGCGGGTTTTCTGGAACGCGATTTCGGCTGTCAGATACAACCCTGCGTCGTCGATAAGAGCGCCTAGCTCCTCGACGATGGATTCTTCGTAAGCGGGAGTATCAGGCGCCTCGCTCTCACTCGCCGCGAAAGCAGCATCCGCGTCTGCAGGGTGTTCATCCCCGGACGCGGATTGCTGTTTTTCATTGAGCATGAAACGCCCCCAATTCCATCAACTCAACTGTGCTTGCCCGATCTTGCTGGAAACGTATCAGCGCGATCCGCGGAAAAGACGAGCGAGCACAAAGCCTGCCACTGCGGCAATACCCACAGCGACGGCCGGGCTTTTGCGAACGAATTCGCGTGCATCTTCGCCGATTTCCTCAACGCTCTTGGATTCGAGCTTTGCGGACGTTTCAGCAAGCGTGCGGGATGCCTTGCGGGCATAATCACCGTACTGTTCACCCAGCTTTTCATCAATCTGGGTCGCGGTGTCACCAACCACCTGACCAAGCGATGCAATGCCATCGCTTGCTGCGGTTTTGGCATCGACAGCCAGATCACCGGCGCGAGTTTTCGCCATGTCGCCGTATTTTTCGGCGTTGGTGCGAACGTCACTCACGAAATCGTCTCCTTTGGATTTTGCAGTTTCTGCGGCCGCTTCGGCGCGTGAAGTTGCCTCCGTACGCAATGCCGCGGCGCCTGCCTTGGCTTCTTCAAGAGCGGCGTTGAAACGGCTTTTCGCCTCTGCCGTGCCGTTCGTGGCCGGTTCTGCTGCAGTCGTCGTGGCCACAGCTTTCTTGGGCGCAGCCTTTTTGGTCGCAGTTGTTTTGGTTGTTGTGCGCTTAGCGGTCGTGCGTTTCGCAGTCGTCTTCGCGGGGGTTTTGGTGGTCTTGCTTTCTGCCATTGTGGTTTTGCCCTCAAAATATTGGTTTCATATAATCAAGCGTGAGGACGCAGAAATGTTCCGCATTCTCGAGCATTAAGCCCTGCCACACCCGCCCGTCCAACCGATCCGGTTGCACTGACGCGACCGGACGCATAGGGGAGCATCGGGCCGGGTGGCAAGACATCCTCTTCAACCTTGGCCCGATTTCGGATTTCTCCTTTGAATCAAGCGCGATTTGAAGTGTCTTACCTCTATACAACACTTTGCAGCCGGAGCCAAATATGACAGTCATCACCGACATGCATGCCCGCGAAATTCTCGACAGCCGCGGCAACCCGACCGTTGAAGTCGATGTTCTCCTGGAAGATGGCAGCTTTGGCCGTGCCGCTGTTCCCTCAGGTGCGTCCACCGGCGCGCACGAAGCGGTTGAGCTGCGCGATGGCGATGCGGATCGGTATATGGGCAAGGGTGTCCTCAAGGCGGTTGAAGCGGTCAACACCGATATCAGCGATCTGTTGATTGGTGATTTCGACGCGGAGGACCAGCGCGATATCGACATGGCGATGATCGGTCTTGATGGAACCTCGAACAAGGGGCGTCTTGGAGCCAACGCCATTCTCGGTGTAAGTCTTGCCGTGGCAAAAGCGGCGGCCAATGCGCGGGGCCTGCCGCTGTATTCCTATGTCGGCGGCGTCGCAGCGCACGTCCTGCCCGTGCCCATGATGAACATCATCAATGGTGGCGAACATGCTGACAACCCGATTGATATTCAGGAATTTATGGTGATGCCGGTCGGCGCGTCGAGCATCGCCGAAGGTGTCCGTTGGGGTTCGGAGATTTTCCACACGCTGAAAAAGGGGCTGGCCCAAAAAGGTCTTGCTACCAGCGTTGGCGATGAAGGCGGTTTTGCTCCCGATCTTGCGAGCACGCGCGCTGCGCTCGACTTCATCATGGCGTCGGTAGAGCAGGCCGGGTTCAAGCCGGGCGAGGATGTGGTGCTGGCGCTCGATTGCGCGGCGACCGAATTCTATAAGGAGGGCAAGTACGAAATTTCTGGCGAGGGGTTGAGCCTCGATGGGGCCGGCATGGCGGATTATCTCGCGAACCTCTGCGCTGATTATCCGATCAAATCCATCGAAGACGGCATGGACGAAGACGACTTTGAAGGCTGGGCCGCCGTTACACAGGCAATCGGTGACAAGGTCCAGTTGGTCGGCGACGATCTGTTCGTCACCAATCCCGCACGCCTGCAGGATGGCATTGCAAAAGGTCTCGCCAATTCACTTCTGGTGAAGGTCAATCAGATCGGCACGCTTACCGAAACGCTGGCTGCGGTCGATATGGCGACCCGTGCGCGCTACACTTCGGTGATGAGCCACCGTTCGGGCGAAACGGAGGATGCAACGATTGCGGACCTCGCGGTCGCGACCAATTGCGGACAGATCAAGACAGGCTCGCTCGCCCGGTCTGACCGGCTTGCGAAGTACAACCAGTTGATCCGGATCGAAGAAGAACTGGGCTCAAACGCTGTCTATGCAGGCCGTGGCTGCTTCGGCGCGCTTGCCGATTGATTGGCACGGCAATCTGACACTGCGTGGCGCAGAAGCTATTCTTGCGCCACGCGCTGATCACCAAACTGGGCGGCACTGCTGGCGAAATATTCGTCCATCAGCTTCAGCGCCTTTTCCGTAAGGCGTACCAGAACTCGCCTCTGGTCCAGAGGGTCGTGCTCTCTCAGCACCAGCTTCTGGTCCGCAAGCACTCCAAGCCAGCGAAGGCCAGTCGTTGGCGGAGAAGCCGATCCGATGCAGGCGCTGGAAACCGAGACAGGCTTCCCTTCGATCTGCGCGATGTAGAGATCGAGCAGAATATCCCAGGCGGGCTCTCCGAACAGTTCTGGGTCTTCAAAAATGCTGACGCGCTTGCGACGTTTCGCATAGGTCGCGCGAGCCATCGCCGCGTATTGTTTACGCTGATGTTCAAGGCTCTCATTTGCTTGAGCTTCGGAATGGGTATGTTGGGTCAACTGACCCGCCGCTAATCTCGGCTTCTGGTCAGAGGGTGGGTTGAGAACCGCGACATTGGCCGAGTTTTCATACTCCGCAGCCGAACCGCTCTTGGCCGTTTCATTCCTCCAATCCCCGCTGCGCAACTGTTCAGCGATTGCCATAAGCTGATCGGCGAATGGCCGAAGGTCAGGCGCGTTACCGGAAATCGGATTGCTTCCTTTTGGCGATGGTGCCTTGATCACTTTGGGAGAAAGACGAGCCTGTGCCCGTGACCGGTGCGTCAGGGGTTTCTGCTGGGTTTCGTTGCTGCTGATGCCATCCGGATCCTCTTGCGTCGCTGTCGACGCGTCAGAAGAAACGGCCTCTCTGGATTGGTCGTCCATCACAGCAATCCGCCATCCGGTTCCTTACATGCGCGCCCCGGATGTAGCGCGAGTATGGAATTCCGGGCGTCTGTTTCCACCTTGATGCCAACCTCCGAGCGCTGCGCCGGGTCGCACCGAGATCAAAAATGATCATGGGCAACCGCGCTTTGACGCTTAGGGTTTAGCGATCCGCAGCAGGCTTGGCTTTACGTGGAAATACGTGGGCCGCGGTTAGATTAACGAAATTCTCGGTTTTCGATAACGACCGGATGGAGTGGCAAGCCGGTCATGCGGCTCTACCTTGCGGAGCAGTCCGGTTTCACTCGCGGCGTCCGCGTCCTTCCTGAGTTGTACAAGCGAGGCATCGAGATGGGCTGCCGCTTTCATGAGCCCCATTTGATCAAGGGAGCGCTGCTGGGTTTCCAGATTGTAAATGATATCGTCCAGTGCACTCCTGCCGGAGCGCCCTTTGTGTGCGTCGTCCAAAGTAAGTTCCCCATGTGGTTTTTAGCCGTGCTCTCTTTGTCGGAACACTAATGGCAATAGCTGGCTTGGATGCGCTTTCGATGGGGTCCCCGCCATCACGCATCTGCCACCAGACACTCCGCAATGTATCGCCCGTAGGGCTTATGAAAAGCTATAGAGGGAAAATACGTAGTTGGGCGGCGCAATAAGGCTCTGCGCCGCCCTTTTTGGTCCGGCCTTACCGGTCGAAACGTTCTGCCAGATCCAGCAATACCAAGGCCGCCTTTGCCGCTTCGCCGCCTTTGTCCTTTCGGGCGGGGTCGGCGCGAACAATTGCCTGCTCTTCGTTCTCTGTGGTCAGAATGCCGTTGCCGATGGGAATACCATCCATAGTCAGCGCCATGATCGCACGGGCGCTTTCGCCAGCCACGATTTCGAAGTGATAGGTTTCACCACGGATCACGACGCCGATGGCTACGAATCCGGCATAGTCGCCGCTTTCGGCTGCCAGGGCGATCGCGCCGGGCACTTCCAGCGCACCGGGCACTGTCAGCACCTCGGCTTCGTGGCCGGCAGCTTCGATTGCGGCCTTTGCACCGGCAATAAGCATATCATTAAGGTGCGCGTAAAAACGCGCTTCGACGATTAGAAAACGGGCCATGAAATTTACTCCGGGATCGATTGGAAGTCAGTGATGGCAATGCCATAGCCTTCCAGAGCGACAAGGTCAGGTCGGGAATTGGACAACAGCACCATGTCGTGCACGCCCAGATCGGCAAGTATCTGAGAACCGATGCCGATATTGCGGATTTCCTCGTCCTTGGTCCATTCGCTGCCGGTTCCGACGCGCGTCGTCAAAATCACGATGACGCCCGAACCATGATCGCCAATCGCCTGCATTGAGCGTTGCAAGGTATTCTTGCGCGGGCCTGGCGCACCAAGCACATCGTCAAACACATTAATCGGGTGAACGCGGGCGAGAGTGGGTTCGCCATCGACCACGTGCCCCTTTTGCAGAACATAGGCCTCATCATTCGCAACCCGATCACGGTAAGTGATCATACGCCATTGGCCGCCAAATTCGCTTTCAAACGCGCTTTCGCCAAGTCGTTCGACCAGATGATCGTTGCGCATCCGATATGCGATCAGGTCGCGGATCGTCCCGATCTTGAGATCGTGTCGCCGGGCAAATTCAACCAGATCATCAAGGCGGGCCATCGTCCCGTCCTCGTTCATGATTTCGCAGATAACGCCTGAAGGGTTCAGGCCGGCAAGTCGCGAAATGTCGACCGCCGCCTCTGTGTGTCCTGCGCGGACCAGGGTGCCGCCATCCCTCGCTGCAAGGGGAAAGACATGCCCCGGTGTCACGATGTCATCGGCGCCTTTGGTGGAATCAATGGCAACCGATACCGTGCGAGCCCGATCAGCGGCGGAGATGCCGGTTGTGACCCCCTCTTTCGCTTCGATCGAGATGGTGAAAGCGGTTTGCATGCTTTCCTTGTTGTTCCGGCTCATCGGCTCAAGGCCAAGCTGGTCCACCCGCTCTTTATCCAGCGCAAGGCAGATCAGCCCGCGGCCATGCGTCGCCATGAAGTTGATTGCCGCCGGAGTGGCCATCTGGGCTGGAATGATCAGATCGCCTTCATTCTCTCGGTCCTCGTCATCGACGAGAATATACATCTTGCCGTTTCGCGCTTCGTCGATGATCTCCTCAATCCCCACGAGGACCGGCCTGTCATCGTTGGAATTCAGAAATACTTCGAGCTTTTGTAGGGTTTCGGCAGTCGGATTCCAGTCAGGCTCCGCCGCGTCTCGCAAGGTGTTGGCATGAAGACCGGCAGCTCTGGCAAGGCCAGCGCGGGTCATTTCTCCGCTGTTCACGAGCTCGCGAACGCGTGTGATTGTCGATGTGCTCATACGAGCCCCGTAGCACACTAAAGTGTGATTGCAAGTCGGGCTCCTCACATCGAAAGCGAGGGTAAACCGTTTCTTACCGGGGTGAGAAGCTGTTAGGATTTCGTCAATAATCGCTGGAGCGGCTTGTGATGATTTTCTCTCAAGGCCCTCAAATATAGCGTTTTTAGTGATTTCGGGGATGCCCGCGTTGCTTGCAGTCAAGCTCTCGACAACCAGCGATTTCTGTTCGCCGGTCTTGATCACAGCATCCTCAAGCGCGGTGTTCAGCTTCGCAGCAATGAGGGAACGGACCTGATCGAGCGAACGGGCGCGGCCGGCGCGGTTGAAGAAGACTGGCCGATTGGCGCGCGCCGCGCGTGGAAACATTGCAGCCGCTGCCGTATGTGGCGATCGCTTCCATACTTTGAGGAACCGCTTCGCGCCGCCAGTGCCAAGGAAATGTGCCAGGTAAAGCTCCGCTCCGGTCGCTTCCCTATGCAGCACAATCTCGACAGCGGCCTTGTTCATTTTCGCATAACGCGCCGCCATGAGAGCGGAGTCATACGGATCATACCGTTTGGCCAGAATCTGCGCGCGGGAGCTTTGCGGGCCGGAATAGCCCGTATTCGCATGCCGCGCAGCGAGGGTGATCCACGTGGCATCAATAAACTGAAATAGCCCGGTAGCCGTTGACTGGCGCGCCTTCGCATTAGGGTCGAGGCCGGACTCGATCTGCGCTTTGGCGAGCAGATATTCATACCGGATGCCCGTCCGGTAAGAGGCATCACGGATGGCGTCGGCAATTTCCGCATATCCGGATGTACCCGATTCGGTGTGGGCATCTTGTTTCGCTGGAATGATCTTGCCCGAGAAATCCGCGATCATCGGCGCTTGCGAGCGCTCTAAATGGTTGAAATCCTTCGCAAGGGCTGGGCGCGCGAACAGGAACAGTGAAACTGCCATTAACACAGCAATTCTGCCAAGGGTCCGAGCCATTCCTCAAAGCTAGGCAAGCAGGGTTAAGAGGCCGCTCACAAACCGAAAAAGTTCGGCGCGGCGATAGGTCCAGATTAACCAATATCAGTGTCGGGGAAAATGGTGGACGCACTAGGGTTCGAACCTAGGACCCGCTGATTAAGAGTCAGCTGCTCTACCAACTGAGCTATGCGTCCGTTCCGATGGTCTCGGATGTTGCCGGAAACGGGGGCGGTGGCCCTGTGCCGAATCTGGCGAGGCGCTGCATTTAGCGATGGCTGCACCGATATCAAGAGGCAATTGTGCGATGCAGCGAAATTTCGTGAAGTATGGTGCCTCAGGCGATCTTCTTTGTCGCATCGAGAAAGCTTCGGCGCGCTCTTGCCATACGGGTCAGGATCGTTTCGGAAATTGTGATCTGCGATGCAAAGGCATCGGCAAGATTTTCCTCAATTACAGCAACGCCATCCTCGGCCAGCTTGTGTGCGAGACGCAAGGCCACATTCTGGGGCACGTCGAGCAAAGTGTGCAGGTCGCGCAGCGTCGTTTCGTCGCCGCGTGACTGGCGAAATTGCACGGCATCCACCAACAGCGCGGTCAAAAGCCGATCCTGCTGCTCTTTATCGTTCTGCATCTCAGACACAGTTCCACTCCACACATACAAGCGCTGCCCGCTCACCATCACCACCTGAACAGGATGGGTGGGCAAGCACGCCTGAAACTTAAGAATCTCGGATGCCTGACCGCAAACGGGTCAATTTGGGGGGGAACCGCCGCGGCCAGGACTTAAAAATGGGCGTCAACAGTCGGCACAATGTATCATCGTGCCTGCGACCCGAACGCCCGGGCTTTAATCGCCCGACCTCATATGGGCGTAGTTTACGTTTGCGGAAAGTCGCCCAATGGGGTGACTTGCTGTAATAACTTGTATCATGCAGCGCTATTTCGCCCAGATTGAGGACATGGACGACATCGGCAAGGTCTTGTTGTATTCGAGCAAGGTCTGCGCAGAGCAGGGTGCGATCAGGCGCAGTTATCACCTGACGCGCCAGTTTGATGCTCAAAACTCAATGGATACGACTATCTTCGCGCACGGATACCGCCGCGAATGGCTGCAGCGATATGATGAGTCCGATTTTCGCAAGAGCGATCCGATACCGGACCGGACGATGCGGCACGGTGCCATGCTGACCTGGGCGGATGCGCGCCTGGCTGATTTCAATTCGCAGGCGAACGAGGATTATTTCAAGGCGATGGATGAAGAGGGGCTGGTCCACGGATTTGGATTACCTCTTTTCGGGCCGCGCGGGCGGGATGCTTATGCCTCGATCGACTTCGGAAAACCGGTAGGTGAGGTGTGCGATGCGGCTTTGGGTATTGTCCGCGCTATTCCGCAAGCTGCGCATCAGCGCGTCTGCGTGCTGCTGGACACGATGGACGATCAGCCCAGCCTGACCGAGAGAGAGCGTGAGGTTCTTCAATGGGTTGCGCGCGGTAAGTCTTTCACCAGCATCGCGCTGATCCTTGATATTTCTCGTGACACCGTGAAAACCTATGCGCGGCGGCTCTACGCCAAACTCGGCGCGTCGGACCGGGTCGGTGCCACGGTGAAGGCGTTGAAGCTGGGCCTCGTCCAGATTTAGCTGTAAATCCCGCTTTTCGGAGCGCGCTGGTTCCAGCGGTTCACCATCATCAGGGCACCGATGCAGATCATATTGGTGAGCATGGAGGAACCGCCATGGCTCATGAAAGGCAGAGGAATCCCGACGACCGGTGCCATGCCCATCACCATCATCAGGTTGACCGCGATGTAGAAAAAGATCGTCGCGCTCATGCCGGCGGCCAGAAGACTGCCAAACCGGTCGCGGCTTTCGCGAGCGACATTCATACCCCAGCGCAGAATGATGCTGAAGACGGCGATAACGAACATGCCGCCGACCAGACCCCATTCTTCGGCCATTGTCGCAAACACAAAATCGGTGTGCGGTTCGGGAAGATATTGCAGATGGCTCTGCGAACCGTTGTTGAAGCCTTTTCCGAATATACCGCCGGAACCAATTGCAATCTTTGACTGATTGATATGATAGCTTGCGCCCAGCAGGTCATCATCGGTGTTGAACATCGTCATGATCCGCTGGCGCTGATAGTCTTTCAGACCAAAGAAAAAGGCGATCGGGGCCAGCGCGGCCGCCGCGACACCGGCGCCGATGAACCAGCGCAAAGGCAGCCCTGCGAGAAGCATGACCACCGCGCCGCCAAATACAATCGCGAGACTGGTGCCAAGATCCGGCTGCATCAGAACAAGAGAAACCGGCATCATGATGAGAGCACCCGGAATGACGAGCGCGCGCCATCCCGTGATCATTCCCAGCGGCAGGGATGAATAGAATTGCGCCAGCGTCACAACAATCACCGGCTTCATCAGTTCGGACGGCTGAAGAACCATGAAACCCAGGTTCAGCCAGCGCTGGCTGCCGCCCCTTAAAGCGCCCATCGCTTCGACCGCGACGAGCAATATCAGCACCGTCACAAATGCCGGATAGCTCATGAATTTCACGAATTGCCGGGGTAGCGAAGCGATCACCAACGCAATCACCATGCAAACAGCAAAGCGGATCAGGTGAGAACTGGCGAAGGGCTTCATCGACCCGCCGGCAGCAGAATACAGCACAGCTGCGCCAAATGCGACGAGCAGGAATAACGGTATCAGCATACCCCAAGGCTGGCGGGCCAGCGGTTCGGGTATCACGCTGCGGCTTGCGCTTCTCATTCAGCGGCACCGCCGGGCAGATTGGTAGCGGCAGGCGGCGGGCTGCCTGAGGCGGCGGGGTCAGGACGTGGCACAATGACGTCATCGGCAATCGCTTCGGACTGTTGCGCAGCCAGACGCGCCTCTGCTTCGACCCGTGCGAAAATGTCTTCGTCGCGCCGCGGCGGCGCTGTCACAGTGGCTCCGCGCTCGGCGGCGTAGGCTGCATAGCGTTTCTCAAGCCGCTCCTGCGCGGTCCCGCCCCATTGACGCTCCATCGAACGCAGAGCGTCCAGCCCTTTCTGGGGATCAAACAGGAACGTCATGACGTCACGCGCAATCGGGTAGGCCGAACCGGATCCGCCGCCATGCTCGATCACAACAGCACCTGCATATTTCGGTTTGTCGAAGGGCGCGAAGAATATGAACAGCCCGTGGTCGCGATACTTCCACGGCCCGCTTCGACCGTCTGAAACACTCAGCGAGACGACCTGCGCAGTGCCGGTTTTGCCGGCGATCAGAACGTCATCAATGGGCAACCGCGCACGCCGCGCTGTTCCTGCGCCGTTGACGACATTACTCATCCCCAGGCGGACAGTTGCGAGGTCATCTTCAGAAAAGTTGTAACTTACCGGGTCGGTCGCCGAACCATCCAGAACCAGCCGCGGATTGATCACCTTGCCGGTTGCCAGGCGGGCCGCCTGAACGGCCAGCTGCAACGGGCTGGCAAGATAGTATCCCTGCCCGATAGAGGCATTGACGGTGTCAAACGGGGCCCATGGCCGGCCAAACTTCTTTTCCTTCCATTCCGCATTGGGAACAGTGCCATAGAACTGGCTGTTTACAGGAAGTGGGAACTGCTTGCCCATGCCGAAACGTGTCGCCATTGCCGCGACTTTATCGAAACCGATCTGCTGGGCGAAGTGGTAGAAATAACTGTCGCAGCTCTGCGCGATGGCGCGATCCATATCGACCCGGCCATGATTGCTGTGACAGCGGAAGAAACGGTTTCCGATACGACGTCCGCCACCGCAGATGATGGCATCATCAGGCTTTACACCCGCTTCGAGAAAAGCGAGGCAGTGCATTGGTTTGATTGTCGAACCCGGCGGATATAGGCCTTGCAGAACCTTGTTGCGCAAAGGCACCCGCTCATCTTCGCGAAGCATTGCATATTCGACGCTGCCAATGCCGTCGGAGAAGCTGTTGGGGTCGAAGCTGGGCATGGATGCCATGCACAAGAGATCGCCGGAATCGCAATCCATCACGACGACAGAGCCGCTTTCCAGCCCGATCCGCCGTGCGGCATAATCCTGCAATGGCCCGTCAATCGTCAGCTTTACAGGATCGCCCTGAATATCGTCCCTTGTTTCGAGATCGCGAATGATGCGGCCTGAAGCAGTCACTTCCACCCGCCGCGCGCCGGGCACACCGCGCAGATCCTGTTCGAACTGTTTTTCAAGCCCGTCCTTGCCGATCTTGTAACCCGGTGTGATCAGCAGCGGATTGCGTTCCTCCTCCGCATATTCCTCTGCATTGGCCGGCCCGACATAGCCGATCAGATGACCAACGCTGGAAGCCGTGGGATAGAACCGCGAAAAGCCGCGCTGCGGCACGACGCCCTGCATATCCGGCAGGCGAACGCTCAGCGCGGCGAATTGTTCGTAATCCAGCCCGCTGGCGACTTCGACAGGCTGGTATCCGTTTGACGTTGCCAGCTTTTGCTGAAGATCGGCGATCCGGTCGGGCTCCAGATTCAGCAGGCTGCCAATCTGTGCGATTGTCGCTTCCGGATCGGACAGGCGCTCCGGTATGACATCAACACGGAAATCCGCGCGGTTGGAGGCGAGGGGGGAACCGTCGCGATCCAGTATCCATCCGCGCCGTGGCGGGATCAGCGTCAGGTTGACCCGGTTGCTTTCGGATTCAAGCCGGTATTTCTCATTCTCGGCAATCGCGAGATAACCCATGCGCGCTGCAAGGAGCACTCCGACACCGCCCTGAACTGTTCCGATCAGGATGGAGCGGCGGTCAAAGGTGTTCTTGAGCGTGGAAGCGTTGACCACAGGGCCGCGGCGCCCCTTGCCGGTGGCCCAGGAAAGCCAGTCCTTCATCCAATCCTCCGCGAACGCGAAAGGCGGAATCGGTCCAGCACCGCAATGGCTTGCGCCAGTATCGGATACAGCAGGATCGACAGCAAAAGCTGCGGCAGCGCGGCAAGAACCAACGGCAGTGTGATCTGACTTCCTGATACCAGCATGGCGGATGCCAGATACAGGAATATGGCTAGACCAGCGCTGAGCCAGTCCTGCCAGAAACCACGCCAGGGAAACCGGCTCTCGATGATTTCAAGCGTAATCATCGCGACCGACCATAGCAGAATGGCGCTGCCAAATGGCTGACCGCTGAACAGATCATCGAATGCGCCCAGCGGCACACCCACCCAAAGCGGCAACAGGCCCGGACGCATGATGCGCCAGCCCAGCAGCATCAGATATCCCAGCGGCGGGAGCAGGGGCATCACGTCCGCCAGCAATATGAATGGCAAAACCGATGCAAGCATGATGGTGGCATACGGCACCGTCAAAGCGCGCCACGGCGACTGGGCGCGGTTTATGCGGCTCCCATACCTGTCCGATCGCGCGCCGGGTGCGTACCGCTCCATTATTCCGATCCGCCATCAAGAGTTTGCGTTTCGGGCAGTTCGGCCGTGCCTGCGCTGACAGGTTCGTAAACCGGCTCAACGCTTACAAAATCGGTCGCGGACGGATCAGCGATAAGTCGGGCGATCCCGCCATCGGGGGTCAGTTCCGTCAGGATGGCGACTGCGACGCCCGGCCTGTAATAGCCGCCTGCGCCACTGGTGACGAATACATCGCCTTCCTTGAGCGGGTTCAGCCCCAGATTGATCAACCTTATCCGCAACAGGCCATCGCCGCGCCCTTCGGCAAAGGCGACGGTATCATCTTCGGCGCGGCGCACCGGCAAGACGCTTTCGCTGTCCGTCAAAAGCAAAACGCGCGAAGAACCGCGGGCAACCTCAAGAACGCGCCCGACCACTCCGCGCGGTGATCGCACGGGCATTCCGACTGTCACGCCATCGACCCGGCCCACACCTATATAGGCAAATCGCCGGCTGCTGGTTGAACTTGATCCGATCAGGCGCGTGGTCGCGACAGGCTCAATCTCCCCTTCGGCGAGGGCCAGAAGAGATTTGAGACGTTCGTTCTCGGCTTCGACGGCTTTTGCCTCGGCAAGACGGATGCGCGCGATCTCGACTTCTTCACGCAGTTCCTTGTTCTGGACACCTGCGTTCCAGAACCCAGCGATGCTGTCAAAGAACCCGCCGGTGCCCGAACGCACCGCCGCCGTCCCTTCGCCCGCAGGTGCCACTGCGTCCTGAGCAGCACCGCGCAGCGGAGCGAAAGTCGACGGCTGCCAGAGCGAAAGAACCAGAAGGCCAAGGCCAAGCAAGGCGCCAAGGCTCGCGAACAGGTATCCGGTGAAGACCGAGTATTGCGCTTTCTTTGAAAAGCCCGACCGGCGCGATGAAGGCGGCGCCATGGCTTTGATCCCCTTGGTTAGTATAGCGCTCCAGCGATTACGCGGTCATCAAGACGCCGCGATAGATCGGATCTTCCATTGCCCGGCCCGTGCCGATGGCAACACATGTCAGCGGATCTTCGGCGATGGAGACCGGAAGGCCGGTTTCTTCGCGAAGATGTTCATCAAGACGGCGGATCAGCGCGCCGCCGCCGGTCAGAACAATACCCTGATCGACGATGTCCGCGGCCAGTTCCGGCGCGGTGTTTTCCAGCGCAATTCGCACGCCTTCAACGATTGCGCCGATGGGCTCGTTCAAAGCCTCTGCCACATGCGCCTGATTGATCGTGATCTCTTTCGGCACGCCGTTGACGAGATCGCGTCCTTTCAGAGTAATGCTTTCACCCGCACCGTCTTCCGGAATGACAGCGATGCCGTAATCCTTCTTGATCCGTTCTGCCGTGGCATCACCGATCAACAGGTTGTGATGTCGTCGCACGTAGGAAACGATTGCTTCGTCCATCTTGTCGCCGCCGGTGCGGACCGAAGTGGTGTAGGCCAGACCACGCAGCGAAAGAACTGCGACTTCGGTGGTTCCACCGCCAATATCGACGACCATGGAGCCAACCGGCTCGGTCACCGGCATATCCGCACCAATCGCTGCCGCCATCGGTTCAAGGATAAGGTGGACTTCCGACGCGCCTGCATTGGATGCCGCGTCACGGATCGCGCGCTTTTCAACCGAGGTGGAGCCTGATGGCACACAGATCACAATCTCGGGATAGCGGAACAGGTTACGCTTGCCATGAACCTTGCGGATGAAGTGTTTGATCATCTCTTCGGCGATTTCGATGTCGGCGATAACGCCATCGCGAAGCGGACGGATCGCTTCGATGGTGTCCGGCGTCTTGCCCATCATCATCTTCGCATCATCGCCAACGGCTTTGACACGTTTGATACCGTTGATCGTCTCAATCGCGACGACGCTCGGTTCGTTCAGGATGATGCCTTGATCCTGGACATAGACCAGCGTGTTGGCCGTACCCAGGTCGATCGCCATATTCTGCGAGCCGAATTTGAAAAGGTTGGCAAAGAAACTCATGTTTTTTCGTATTTCCGTGAATCTTGCGACGCGAACCTTCTTTGGCAGACCCCCTGCGCAAAGAAAGGGCTCGCTGTCTTTCAACAACCTTCTCCGCCTAGCGAAACCTTGTCAAAAAGGCCAAAAAATTTGTTGACTGAAATGGTAATTATGCACCGCTGCCCTCGAATTTGCGCTCACTGAGGGCTAGTGTGCGACAAATGGCCGAAAATCAGCCCCGCATTCGACGTCTTCCATCCGATCTGGTGAACCGTATCGCCGCTGGTGAGGTGGTCGAGCGGCCTGCTGCGGCCCTGAAAGAGCTGGTTGAGAACGCGGTAGACGCCGGTGCGCAGCGAATCGCTGTGAAGCTGACCGATGGTGGCCTGACCCGACTCGAGGTGACGGACGATGGCTGCGGGATGACCGCAGACGACATTGCGCTGGCGCTTGAACGTCATGCCACATCGAAGCTGCCCGACGATGCGATTGAGCTGGTCGCCACACTGGGCTTTCGCGGGGAAGCCCTGCCGTCAATCGCCAGCGTCGCCCGCCTTACCATCGAAAGCCGCGTGCGCGGCGCGGCTGAGGGGTGGCGCACTGTCGTCGATCACGGGGCAGAGGCGAAGAGTGGCCCCGCCGCAGTGCCGGTGGGCACACGGGTGCGGGTGGAGCAGCTTTTCGCCAAAATCCCGGCGCGCCGGAAATTCCTGCGCACACCGCGCAGCGAATACATTGCCTGCCTCGACATCGTCCGCCGCCTTGCGATGGCGCGGCCCGACATTGCCTTTACCCTTGAGAACGGGGCGGAGGGCAAATCGCGCACTGCTTTGAAAACACAAGGTGAGGAAACGCTTACGACCCGTGTCTCGCAGATCGTTGCGCGCGAACTGAAGGATAACAGCGTTGCCATCGATATGGAGCGCGATGGCCCGCACGGGGTAATGCGCCTGACAGGTCTTGCCGGACTGCCGACCTACAATCGCGGCGTTGCCGACCACCAATATCTGTTCGTCAATGGCCGCCCTGTTAAGGACAAGCTGCTGGTCGGTGCCGTGCGCGGTGCCTATTCCGACATGCTTGCGCGTGATCGCCATGCGGTACTGGCGCTGTTCCTTGAGATCCCGCCTCAGGATGTTGATGTAAACGTCCATCCTGCCAAGACAGAAGTGCGTTTCCGCGATGCTGCCGGTGTACGCGGCTTCATCGTTTCGGGTCTGCGGCGGGCGCTTGCAACGGGTGACCGGCGCAGCGTCCAGGGCCCTGATCGCGGCGCGATGGAGCGCTGGCAGGCAGAACCCGTTGCCTCTGAACCAGCGCCAGCGGCAATGCGATCCATATTTGATAGAAGCGATTGGTCCGCGCCATCTGCTCCGTCGCATTCAGTGAGCGCGCCGCGCCCTGTCTGGAACGATCAGGCCGCGCCTGCGACGGGAGGCCA
>JAXHVK010000019.1:0-28700 GCA_034211135.1 Pseudomonadota bacterium | reverse complement strand
CAGAGTTTGGGCTTCCCGCGACTGCGTTTCTTTCGCCGGATGAAAGCGGCGGGGGGGATTGGGAAGTGCGGTGGTATTCCCCTGCGCGGGAAATTGCGCTGTGCGGGCATGCGTCTCTTGCATGCGGGCACGTGCTTTTTGGCAGCCTTGAACGGGGCGATGCCCGCGACAGTATCGCCTTGCGCAGCCGCAATTCAGGCATTCTGGATTTGCGCCGGACGGAGGCAGCATATGAGCTTTCCCTTCCGGCAATAAAGATAGAGCCGTCGCAGCTGGATGAAGCGGTGGCAGCATTGGGAGGCGGGCCGGAAGAAGTCTTCCGCTCCGATCTCGGCTACAACATCTTTGTTTTCGCGCAGGAAGCTCAGGTGCGAGGGCTTACGCCCGACTTTGCTAGGCTTGCCGCGCTGGGTGACGACCAGTTCATATGCACAGCCCCCGGGGAAGCTAGCGATATCGTCAGCAGGGTGTTCGTGCCAGGCGGTGGTGCAAACGAAGACAGCGTCACCGGATCAGCGCATGCAGCGCTTGCATCCTACTGGACCCCTAGGGTGGGTCGAGAGCGCCTTACCGCCTATCAAGCCAGCCCTAGAGGTGGCCATCTCGCGTTGAGAGTGGGTCAGGACAGGGTCTGGTTGGGCGGCCCGTGTGTGACCTTTGGCGAAGGCCGTTTTTACCTTTGAATTACCGAACCGGATACAGACCGATAACGTCCGATGCCTCTTTCAGCATAGGCGGGCGTTCGGCGCTGGTCGAATGACCAAGGCGCACCATCGTCACGCGCTGGTCGGGCGAGACAAGCACATACTGCCCCATATGCCCGATAAGCGAGAATAGCGTCGCCGGCGCTCTGTCGGGAAAGAGCGGGTGCTGGCCCTCCACCTGCGGATCAGGCCGGTTCAGCCATGTCTGATACCCGTAAAACGCGGATTTCGGGCTGGGCGTGATCATCGCCTCGATCCAGCGTTCGGGCACCAGCTGTTCGCCACCGGGCGCTTTCCCGCCATTGCGCATGAATTCACCGAAAGCGGCATAATCGCGCGCGGTTGCGTGCATCAGGCTGCCCCCGATAAGCGTGCCGCTGGCATCATATTCCGGCACCATTGAGCTCATGCCGAGGGGTTCGAACAACCGTTCCCGCATGAAGGCATCAAGCGCGGCGCGCCGCGTTTCAGGGTCTTTGCTGTCGGTCAGCGCATTGGTGACAATATCTGCAAGAATGACGGTGGTGTTTGAGGAGTACTCAAACTTTTCGCCCGGCTCCGCCTCCAGCGGCTGTTCCTTTGCCCATTGCGCCATATCGTCCCGCCCGTCCAGGAAGAGCATCCGCACCTCGGCACTTTCATATGGAGGGTCGCCGGCCTCGGTATGGCGCAGGCCCGCGCGCATTTGCAGCAATTGTTCCAGAGTAATCTCTGCCCGCGGATCGCCCGGGCGCTGCCACATGGCGATGGGTGCGGGTTCCTTCACGCTCAACCGGCCATCGGCCACCATCATACCCACCAGTACGGCGGTTACAGTCTTGGCCATCGACCAGCTGATAAAGCGCGTGTCCTTATCATATCCCTCGCCATAGCGTTCTGCTGCGATCTCTCCGTCGGACAGCACCAGAACCGCGCGTGTTTCGCCGATCCCTTCCTTGGAAAACAGATCGTCAACCGCGCGGGCAAGCTGTTCCTTTGGTGCGCCCGCTTTCTCAGTTACGGCGGCCAAAGCCTCTTCACTCAATGGCTTTTCGACCGGTGCGGGTGTGCCGCAGGCGGTCAATAGCGCAAGGGCTGGCGCGATGGAGACAGTGGCGATAGGGAAGGACAGGCGCGTAAACATTGCGCGCTTAATTCCTCACTTGGGCAAGGTTGGCAATGGCTAAGGCAAAGAGCAAGGGCGCGCGCATCGCGCTTTGGGTGTTTATCGCGATACTCGCACTGATCGGTGCGGCGATTTATGCCAATCGGCAGCCGATCAGCGGCTATGCCGAAGTGGGCACATCCTATGCCGCGCGGGTCGCGTGTTCATGCCGCTTTGTTGCCGGGCGCAGCCTCGAAGATTGCGAAAAGGACAAACTTGCCGGAATGGAGCTGGTCACGCTGAAAGATGATGTCGACGCCAAGAGCGTGACGGCGCGCTTTCCCCTCGTAACCGCAAATACGGCCACATATCGCGAAGGTTACGGTTGCGTGCTGGAGAAGTGGGAAGGGTAAGCGATCAGGAAGTGACAGAGCCTGTCGCGTCGATCCAACCGCCGCCAACCACGCGCTCGCCCGCATAAATCACCGCGGCCTGTCCAGGCGCGACACCGTATTCGGGGGTTTCAAACCGTATGCGGGTCGGCTGGTTATCGCCCAGCGGCCCTTCAAGCGTGATCGGAACAGGCTTTGCCAGGCTGCGCACCTTTGCGCTCAGCGGTTCGTCCGGAATCGCTCCGATACAGTTTGTCTCAATCAGGTCTGCGGTTTCGACAGCCAGCATACGTTTCGGCCCGACGCGCACTTCGCGCGATTCAGCGTCGAGCTTGATCACGTAAAGCGGTTCTGGCTGGCCACCGATTTCGAGCCCTTTGCGCTGGCCGACTGTGAAGTGGATAATGCCCTTATGCTCGCCAAGCTGTTCTCCCGTGGCCGCGTGCACGATTGCGCCGGGTGCCGCGCCTTCGGGCCGGACCTTGGTAACGATCTTCGCGTAATTGCCATCGGGGACGAAGCATATGTCCTGACTGTCCGGTTTTGCCGCGTTGCGCAGGCCCGCCGCCTCTGCCAGTTCGCGCACCTTGGTTTTGGGCAGACCACCCAGCGGGAACCGGATGTAGTCTAGCTGTTCCTGCGTGGTCGCATACAGGAAGTATGACTGATCACGCGCAGGATCGACTGCGCGATACAGGTGCGGTCCGCCCTCTGCCTCCACCCGTTGCACATAATGGCCCGTGGCAAGGCAATCGGCCCCCAATTCGCGCGCCATGCGGAACAGGTCCGTGAATTTGGGCCCCATATTGCAACGGATACAGGGCACAGGCGTGCGACCTGCCAGATATTCGTCGGCGAACTGATCGACCACTTCTTCGCGGAATGCGCTTTCGTGATCAAAGACATAATGCGCAATGCCCAGACGGTCGCACACAGCGCGGGCATCGGCGATATCGTCGCCCGCACAGCACGCACCTTTGCGGCCCGTTGCCGCCCCGTAATCATACAATTGGAGAGTGATGCCGATCACCTCGGCACCGGTTTGCGCTGCCAATGCCGCGACTACTGACGAATCAACACCCCCGCTCATCGCCACGACAATCCGGCTTTCACTGGCCGGTTTGGGCAGGTCGAACAGGCTGGCGGCGTCTAACCCGAAATCCGGGCTGGGCGAAAGAGTGGTCTGCGAAGTCATGATCGCGCGCCGATATAGGCGGAGTTCTGCGGTTTCGCCAGTGGCTGAATGGTTTGCGAACCTTGCCGATCTGGCCAGCGCTAATCCTAAGGTCCGGTAAATGCCGGTTTTACCACATATTGACTACCTCAGGATACAAGTTGGGTCATGTTCGAAAAAGGCAAGCCGATTCCGGGCGCATTCAGCGCCAATGGAGATGACAGCAACCTGCTGGTGGGGAGCGTTGATTCGCCAC
Organism: Pseudomonadota bacterium; assembly: GCA_034211135.1. Lineage (GTDB taxonomy): Bacteria > Pseudomonadota > Alphaproteobacteria > Sphingomonadales > Sphingomonadaceae > Erythrobacter. Next base: position 25,090 of record JAXHVK010000019.1, on the reverse strand, counting down.
CCTCGCAGGGGCCTGGTGGTGTGCGCAAAGGTGAAGCCTTGCGTGCCATCGAATGGAGTGAATTGACCGCTCGCCTGAATGCGGCGCGCGATCTGCGTAAGGAAATGCGTGAAGATGCAGTTCTGCTTGCGGGATCGTCGGGTGCAAGTTTTGGCGATGCGGCCGAACGTTTTTTCAAGACCATGGGTAGTGGCGAACGGCCTGTTAACCATGACGGTTTAGAGGGCCGCAAAGCATCTTGTGGCAATCCCGAAAATGTAACGGGGAACGCTATGAGAGGCGACGCGAGAGAATAATATGATTGAGAACCAAGATATCCGCCCCGCTCAGGTTATCGGTCCGCTCGGCGAACCGCTGACGATCAAGGACTTGCCGTCGCCTTCCACAAAACGTTGGGTGATGCGTCGCAAGGCCGAGGTTGTTGCCGCTGTGAATGGCGGTTTGCTGACGATTGACGAAGTGCTTGAACGCTATGGCCTGACTCTTGAAGAGTTTGCATCATGGCAGCGCGCAATGGACCGTTCGGGCATGAAAGGTCTGCGTGTCACGCGCATCCAGCAATATCGCGACGAGTACGAGCGCAAGCTACGCTATTGATCTCAAGGCCTTAATCGCGGGTCAAATTTAGAGAGTTGCGGAACCATTCCCTTTCGCTCAGGTTGTAATAATAACAACTGAAACGAAGCAAGGGGATACATAATGGGTTGGATTATCGCACTTATCGTTGGAGGCATCGCTGGCTGGCTGGCGAGCATGGTGATGAACCGTGACGCTTCCATGGGCATTTTCTGGAATATCGTTGTCGGCTGTGTCGGCTCCGTCATCGGCAATATGGTGGCTGGTCCGCTGCTTGGTCTGACGGGCAGTGTGCAGGAATTCTCGCTGACCGGACTGATCGTGGCCGTTATCGGCGCGGTTATTCTGCTGGGCGTGCTGAACCTGATCCAGCGCGGACGCGTACGCTAACACAGCGGAAAATCCGAAATTCGAAAGGGCGGCGTTGCGATGGCAGCGTCGCCCTTTTGCGTTTGCAGCGTTTCGGGCCGTTCGGAGGCGGGGAACCAACGCTGGTGCCTTTCGTCTAAACCTGCATGTAATCGGTCGACCGGGCGCTTGTTGCGACAGGCTGAGGAATCTAGGCCCCTTGCGCATGGTGACTTATACGGATAATACACCCTCTGACTTAAATGAGCAGGCATTCGCGTTGCAGTGCGCTCTTATGCTATCGGGCTGTTTGCCCGCCCTGGGGAAGTCCTGATGAACTACTCGACGACGATCACTGCTGAATCCGCTGAACCGATCGACACGGAGGTCCACGGAGCACACACGCACAGCGCGCCCTCGGGATCGCGCAAGGTGTGGATCGCGCTTGGCCTTATCTTTGCGCTGTTGCTGGCGATGGCTGTGTTCTTCGCGTTCTATGGTGGTGAGCCTGCGCCCGCGGATGACGGCGAATCTCAGGCGCCCAACATCACCGTCATCGCCCCCGGACAGACGACTATTGACCGCACTATCGAAGTGCCCGGCCAGATTGCCGCCCGCCGTGAAATGCCTGTCGGCGTCGAAGGCGAAGGTGGGCGCGTGCTAAGGGTTCCCGTGGATGCGGGTGAGTGGGTGCGTCAGGGGCAGGTTCTGGCTGTGATTGATCGTTCCGTGCAGACACAGCAGCTCGCAGCGCAGGCTGCGCAGGTCGAGGTGTCGAAAGCGGACGCCAATCTTGCTCAGGCCAATCTTGATCGCGCCCTGCAACTCGTTGAGCGTGGCTTTGTATCAAAGGCGGATGTCGATCGCCTCACCGCCACTCGCGACTCCGCGGCGGCCCGCGTGAATGTCGCGCAGGCCCAGCTGAACGAATTGCGCGCACGCAATGCCCGCCTCAACGTATTGGCACCGGCCGCCGGCTATGTACTGGCACGCAATGTTGAGCCGGGCCAGACAGTCAGCGCCGGAAGTCCCGCGCTCTTCACCATCGCGCGCGGTGGCGAGATGGAGATGCTGGCCCAGGTGAGCGAAAGCCAGATGGCCCAGATTTCGCAAGGGGTGCCGGCGGAGGTTTCGCTTGCCGGATCGGATAAGATATTCACCGGTCAGGTTTGGCAGATCGCGCCGCTGGTCGAAGAACGCACGCGTCAGGGCACGGCCCGCGTCGCGCTCTCATTCGCGCCTGAACTGCGTCCGGGCGGCTTTGCAACGGCGCGTATTCAGGGCGGCCAGATCACGGCCACCGTGCTTCCGGAAAGCGCTGTTCTCGCTGATGGCGAGGGGCCGTTTGTCTATGTCATCGACAAAGAGAACAAAGCCGCTCGCCGCGCTGTGAAGACCGGCGCCGTTACCGCGCAAGGCATCGCGATTACAGAAGGTCTTTCGGGTGACGAGCTTGTCGTCATGAAAGCGGGCGGCTTCGTCAATGAAGGCGAGACTATCAATCCGCGCCGCGAGGATAGCTGACCTGCACAGGCGAAGAGGCATTTTATGAACTTCCGCAATCTTTCCGCCTGGTCGATCCGCAACCCGGTTATTCCCCTTGTCCTGTTTACCGCCCTGCTGCTGGCCGGGCTGGTCAGCTTCATGCGCATGGATGTGACGGAAAACCCCGACGTCGAATTTCCGGGCGTTCAGGTGAATATCTCGCAGCCCGGCGCGGCACCTACTGAAATTGAAAACCAGATCACCCAGCGCGTCGAAGCGGCGGTGCGTTCGATCAGCGGCGTCAACTCCATCCAGAGTTCAGCCAGCGAAGGCAATTCAAGCACCTTTGTCGAATTCGAGATCGGCACGGACACCACCGAAGCGTTGAGCGAAGTGACCACCGCGATTGATGGCATTCGCGGCAACTTGCCCGACGGCATCCTTGAACCGTTCATTACCAAGGTTGACGTGGTTGGCGAAGCCATCGGTTACGTCGCTGTCGAAGCCGACGACATGACAATCGAAGAGCTGAGCTGGTTTATCGACGACACGGTGGCCAAGCGTTTGCTCGCGATTGAAGGGATGGCCGAAGTCGGCCGCTTCGGCGGTGTAGATCGGGAGATCGAGGTTATTATCGACCCGGCCAAGATGCAGGCACTGGGCGTGACAGCCTCCCAGATCAACAGCGTACTGCGCCAGCAGAACGTCAATGCGGCAGGTGGTCTTGCCGAAGTGGGCGGCACGCGCCAGTCGCTCCGCGTCTTGGGCAATGCATCATCCGCGTTTGAGCTTTCGCAGCGCCAGATCCAGCTTGGTGGAGGACGCACAGTACGACTCGCTGATGTTGCCACAGTTCGCGATGGCTTTGGCGAACGGCAGTCTCGCAGTGAAGTCGGCGATCAGGAAGTCGTCAATTTCTACATGAACCGTGCGCGCGGCGCTTCTGACCTGACGGTCTATGAAGAAGCGCTGAAAGAGATGGAGAAGATCGAGGCTGAAACCTCGGGCGTTCGGTTTGTGCCGCTGGGCACCAGTACCGATCGTACGCGCGGCCAGTATACAAGCTCTATGTCGGCCCTGATCGAAGGGGCTGTTCTGGCTATCGTGGTGGTCTTCCTGTTCCTGCGCGACTGGCGCGCGACGATGATCAGCGCGGTCGCGATCCCGCTATCCGCTATCCCGACATTCTGGTTCATGGATCTGTTGGGCTTTAACCTGAACTTCCTTTCGCTGCTGGCCCTCGGTCTTGTGGCGGGTGTGCTGGTCGATGATGCGATCGTGGAGATCGAAAACATCGTGCGCCATATGCGCATGGGCAAAACGGCCTATCAGGCCAGCATCGACGCTGCCGACGAAATCGGCCTGCCTGTTGTCGCGACCAGTTTCTGTATTGTCGCGGTCTTCCTGCCTGTTGGCCTGATGCCCGGCGTTTCTGGGCAGTTCTTCCAGAACTTTGGTCTGACTGTAGTGATCGCCGTTCTGATGTCGCTGGCAGTGGCGCGCATGATCACTCCGCTGATGGCGGCATATTTCCTGTCGGCAAAGGGCCATGCGGAGCACGGCGAGGGCCCGATGATGGACCGTTACATGTCCATCCTCAGCTGGACTTTAAACACCGGAAAGATGGATGCGCGGCGCGCCGAACTGGAGCCTCCTGTTGCGCGTGGCCGGTACTCGGTAACTCTGCTGTTCGTTTCGGTTGCGCTGCTGATCATCACGATGATGGCGATGTTCGAATTCTATAGCGGCAGCGTGACTGGCCTGTGGAGTGGGCTTTCGGGCCTTGGCATTTCAGAAAACGCAGCCAACGCGGTGTCTGCTGATGGCAGCGGGACAATCGCTTTCCTGTTTTCCAAGACATTCGACATTGTTATTCTGCTGACAGCTTCGATCCTTGCGCTGGGCCTCGGCTACCTTGCCTTCCGGTTTGCCACACCTTTCATTGCGCTGATCGCTTATATCCTGATTTGGCTGCTCAGCTGGATTGTCCACATCGCGCTGGGCTGGCTGTTCGGGACAAAGCGACCCCGTCCGCTGGGCACAACACAGATCATGCGTGGATCGCGCTGGGCAAGCAGCCGCTTTTATGATCACCGCGTCTGGATGTTGGGCATGGGCTGGTTTTCGCTGTTGGTGACGATCCTGCTGTTCGGACAGCTGCCGCCGCAATTCCAGCCGGATATTGATGGCGACCGTTCGCGCGTCCAGATCGAAATGGTGCCCGGCACGACGCTGGCCGATACAAGCCGCGTGATCAATCAGGCTGTCGCCATTCTTGAACAAGAGCCGGAATTTGACTTCGCTCTGGAACGCCACCGGATCGGCAACGGCACGATCTTCGTGAACCTGAAAGAGGACCGCGTTCGTTCGCAAAGCGAATTTGAAACAGCGCTTGCGCCGAAGCTCAACACGATTCCCGATGCACGTGTACGTTTCCAGTCGCAGGGCGGCGGGTTTGGTACGGGCCGTGATATCACTGTGATGCTGGCCGGTTCGAACCCTGATCTTCTCGATGAAGCATCAACCGAGCTGATCGAGCAGATGAAGGGGCTCGATTCGATCATCGCTCCGCGCATCAGCGGCGATGTGAACCGGCCCGAAATTATCATCACGCCGAACGAATCCATCGCGGCTGAACTGGGCGTAAGCACTATCGCGCTGAGCCAGACGATCCGTATCGCGACGCTGGGCGAGATTGAACAGAACGCGGCGCGGTTCTCCCTGTCGGATCGCCAGATTCCGATCCGCGTCAAGCTCAGCGCGGACGACCGGACCAGCATCACCACGATCGAAAACCTTCCGGTCCCCACTGCCGATGGCGGGTCTGTACCGCTTTCGCGCGTGGCCACGATCTCCTTTGGCGCAGGCCCGACGGTGATCCAGCGCTATAACCAGAACCGCCGCGTCCTTATCGGTGCCGACCTTGCCGATGGCGTATTGAAAGGGGAGGCTCAGGCCGAAATTGATGCCCTGCCGATCCTGAAAAACCTGCCGACCGGCGTCATCCGCGATGTCGTGGGCGAAGACCAGTGGCAGCAGGAACTGGTTTCCAACCTGATTGTCGCCATTATCGCAGGCGTCCTGTTGGTGTTTGCCTGCCTTGTCCTGCTGTATAAGCGCCTGATGAGCCCGCTGGTGAACATGACCAGCCTGGCGCTCGCGCCGCTGGGCGGTGTGCTGCTGATCTGGCTGCTGGGTCAGCCGCAAAGCATGCCGGTCTATATCGGTATCCTGCTATTGCTTGGCATTGTGTCCAAGAACTCGATCCTGCTGATCGATTTCGCGATTGAGGAAATGCACAAGGGCACCGAAAAGCTCGAATCCATCATGGAAGCTGGCCATAAGCGTGCTCAGCCGATCGTCATGACAACTGTCGCGATGACAGCCGGTATGATCCCGACTGCAATCTCGCTTACGGGCGACGGTGCATGGCGCCAGCCGATGGGCATTGTTGTGATTGGCGGACTGATCATGTCGACCTTGCTGACCTTGTTGATCGTTCCGGCTGGCTTCAGCCTTGCCGACGGGTTCGAAAAGCGCGTCGGACCATGGCTGCGAGAGCGGATGCTGACATACAAGCCGGGCGACGAGGACCGCCCGATTGGTGCCCAGCCCGAGGATGCAGAGCCAAGGCCTGACAGACCAGGGCCCGCTTCACCGCTGCCGCCGGGGGCAGAACCTGCAGAGTAGCCAGGTCTTGGCGTTTGAGCGGGTGACGGGCCTGATATTTTCGGGCAGGGAGCGCGCGCCATGCAAACGCCGAATCCACCCCTGATGCCAGCGCAATCGCCCTTTGGTGGGGAGCCGTTGAGCGTCGACAAAGCGCGTCGTATGCGCTGGACGGCGACGGGCCTGCTGGTGGCGATGGCGGTGATGTTCTTCACCACGCACGGCCCGGCAGTCGCGCCCGGCGCGCATCCGGCATGGGGCTATGTCAACGCTTTTGCCGAAGCGGCAATGGTCGGCGGCCTTGCGGACTGGTTCGCGGTGACTGCCCTGTTCCGTCATCCCCTCGGCCTGCCGATTCCGCACACGGCCATCATCCCGAAGAACAAGGATCGCATCGCTGACAATATGGCGCAGTTCCTGCGCTCCAATTTCCTGATCCCGGCAGTCGTCGCGCGCCGGATGGCGGGTATGAATCTGGCGCGTGCGGTTGGTGATTTCCTCATCGCCAGCCCCGAACATTCGGGCGATGATACGCGCTCGCGCATCACTGGCGGCGCGGCTGAGATGATGGCGGAGGTGCTGGAATCGCTGGACCCTGACAGGTTGGGCAACCAGGTCCGTGCAGGCCTTGCAGGCACTATCGACAAGATCGACCTTTCGCCGCTGGCAGGCCGGATGCTGGAAAGCATGATGAAGGACAAGCGGCACGAACCGCTGATCAACGGCTTCATCCGCTGGGCTGGCCTGACGCTTGAGGATAATGAGGAGACGGTGAAGGACGTTATTCACAAACGTGCGAACGCCGTTGTCCGCTTCACCGGGCTCGACAGCCGGATTTCGAACAGTGTGCTTGATGGTCTGTACAAACTTCTGGCCGAAGTGCTGGTCGATCCCGATCACCCGATCCGCTCGAAAATCGAAGAGGGCCTCGCCCAGCTTGCGCAAGATTTGCAGCACGATCCTGCCACGCGCGAACGGGTTGAATCGATGAAGCGCGATCTGATCAAGAATCCCGCCGTTGCCGAATGGTGGATGGGCGTATGGGAACGCATCCGTCGTTCGCTGATCCGGCGCGCGCGTTCCGCGGATACGGAACTGGGTGCGGATATGCGCAATGGCCTCGCCGATCTGGGTAAGGCGCTGAAACAGGATGAGCGGCTGCAAATCCAGATCAACCGCTTCGCCCGCCGCACGGCTGCGGGTGTTGCGACACGCTATGGCTCCGAGATTGTCACTCTCGTTTCGGAGACCGTGAAGCGCTGGGATGCAACGACGATCACGGGCCGGATCGAAAGCGCAGTGGGCCGTGATCTGCAGTTCATCCGGATCAACGGCACGCTGGTGGGCGGTCTGGTCGGGATGACGCTGCATTTCATCACAAGCTTCCTTGTGTAGGCGCAACGCAGCATCAGAACCCCGCAAAAACGCTTAAGGGCGTGTGCGGAGGGCTGGTTCAAATGCGCAGCAAATGCAGGTGGGGTAGGACGGCAGGATCAGGAAATCCTCGAAAGCCGGTCCAATGCCCGATAACCAGATTGACGCCCTAGTTTCAAAGCTGCGCGCACAGGTCACCAATTCACCCTGCCGGGATCACCTCTTCGCGCACTTGAGCGAATTGATGCAAAGTCGCATTCACGCCCTCATAAACCGCTACCGCCTCCACGATCTGCGCGAAGATGCCGAGCAAGCGGCTGCAATCGGATTGCTCAAGGCGATTGAAACTTTCGATCAGACCAAGGCCAGCTTTGTCACCCATGCGGCATGGCAGATAAGGGGTGAGCTCCAAAGCTTGCGCCACCGTATGCGCCTTGATCAGCGGCAGTCGGCGCTCAGCGCGTGAAGAGCGGCATGTCTTGCATGAGCATTTCTTCGGGGCAGGGAAAACACCCGCTCTCTGCGATCTGACGCGAGAGCAGCGCCGCCAGATCGTCCGCCGCAATGTGCGGCATTGCCAGAAAATACATTTGCCACACGCGGCAAGCAGCTTGAACTGATCGGCTAATTCAACCGATAGGTGATTGTTGTTGAATAGAAGCTGGCGACCGGTTCACCATCCGCATTCAATGCCGGCTCAAACCGCGAATGACGCAGCATTTGCAGGCAGGCTGTATCGTTGAAGCTGACAGGGCCGCTATAGCGCGTCACCTCACAAAAGGTCGCACGGCCTTTTGCGTTGATTGTCATTCGAACGCCCACGTTTCCTTCCTGTTTTTCCCTCACCAAGTGCGCAGGATAGCTTTCCTGAATCTTTTTGGCCCACTTTGCGGGATCGACTGGCTTACTGCGCCGAAGTGCGGACCGCTCCTGTTGCCGGAGACGCGTGGTAAGCTTTGCGGTGCATGCAAAAAGATCAGTCATCGCCGCGTCAAAACCGTCAAACTGCAGCTCTACCGGATCTATCAGCGCACGCGAAAGGGCCAGACTCTCCACTGCGGCGAGGCGCTTTTCATACGCCTCGGCATCGAATTCGCCGCCTGTTATTGCTGCCGTTTTGAAATTGACGGTTTCTTCTGCCTCTTCATCGACGGATTCCGCTGCAACGGTTTCAGTCAGGGAGACGGGCACCACGCCGAACATGGATAGCACCGGGCGGCCCTTGCTCGACGTGCCGATCACGAAGTTGCGCGTGACCGGCGGCGTTTCGCCAAAGCCGATATCGACGCGCGGGCCATACGGGCTGCGAAAAGGGCGCCCGATCAATGTGACATTGATTCCAAAGCCCGGACCGCCTTTGTCCAGCCACAGCGAAACGGCATCCTTGCCTGATCCGAAGCTGCGGCTGACACGGCATTTGTCATCATATTCGCGCAGCTGCCAGTCGGAGCTTGGCTGCAGCGTCGTTTTTGCATTTGCAGGTGCGGACGCAATCGCCAGCCCTGCCGCGATGATGGGAAAGAGAGTTTTTGGCATGAGCGATCCTGGTTATCTGCCGATCTGATAGGTGATTGATGTCGCGTAATAGGATGGGAAAGGTTTGCCATTCGCATCCAGAGCGGGTTCGGATTTGGCCGTAAGCATCGCACGGCAAGCTGGCGATTCAAGGGCATCAACTCTTGTGGCTTTCACGATTGTGCAATCGGTAACAGTGCCCGCTTCATCGATCATGACGCGCATGCGCATGATTCCTTGTTCGCCGACGCGCAGGGCCTTGCTGGGATAGGTGGATTGAATTTTGCGCGTGACGCTCCGCTCGTTCTTCCAAACGGGCATTGAACGGGAGGAAAGGTGTTTTTGAGGGTCAAGGCCCCAGTCTTCCAGCAGGCTTTGTGTGCAGGTGTTCATCACCTCGAACGCCTCTGCCAGATCGCCGGTTTTTAACGTTACTGTACTGCCGCCTTGCTGCACTTTCACATATTCGACACCGCTGGCAAAGTCTGTGTCCAATTGCGGAAATTCAGTTTTGTCAGCGTTGGAGAAATCCTGTCCGGTTTCGAGGTCAACCGCCGAATAGATCACGGCCGTTCCGGTTCCCACGACTTTCCCGACAAAGGGTTCGGTGCGAAGCGGTTTCTGATCTGCGCGAAAGGACAAATTCGTGCGTCTACGCGATCCGAAGCGATCGAATTGCGCGCCGCTGAGTGTCATTCCCAGCTCTTTGCCGGGGAAGTACTGTTCGAAAAACAAAAGGTGCCGTGCGTCACCTTCACCAAAATTTCGCGCAAGCCGGCATTTATCGGTCGCGAAATCGACGTTCCATTGGGAGCTTGGCTCAAGCACTGTCTCTTTCGCTTGGGCGGCACTGGCCGAACCGAAAGACAAGGTGGAAACAAAGCCTGCGATTACATATCTGATCATGAAAAAACCTCCGCCAGCATTGTTAGCATAGCGGAGGCTTTTCAAAGGCCTACAGTTTTTCTGTAGTCTTAGTCGAGAGCGCCTGTGAGCTCCGGGACAGCCGAATAAAGATCAGCGACAAGGCCGATATCCGCGACCTGGAAGATCGGTGCGTCTTCGTCCTTGTTGATCGCGATGATGACCTTGGAGTCCTTCATCCCGGCAAGGTGCTGGATCGCGCCCGAGATACCGATTGCGATATACACTTCAGGGGCCACGATCTTGCCGGTCTGGCCGACCTGATAATCGTTCGGCACATATCCGGCATCAACAGCCGCGCGCGATGCGCCAATGGCTGCGCCCAGCTTGTCAGCGAGCGGGTTGATGATCTGTTCGAAGGTTTCGCTGTCTTTCAGCGCGCGACCACCCGAAACGATGATCTTGGCGCTGGCGAGTTCCGGGCGGTCGCCGCCATCGGCAACTTCGCGGCTGACGAAACTGGAGATCCCTGCGTCGCCCGCACCGCTTGCGTCTTCGATGGAAGCCGAGCCGCCTTCGGCCGCTGCTTTTTCAAACGACGTACCGCGAACGGTGATGACCAGTTTCGCATCCGAGCTTTCGACCGTGGCAATGGCGTTACCGGCATAGATCGGACGGGTGAAGGTCTTGGGGCCTTCAACCGAAAGAATGTCCGAAATCTGCATCACATCAAGATGCGCTGCAACGCGCGGTGCGATGTTCTTGCCCGAAGTCGTAGCCGGAGCGAGGAACGCGTCGTAGTCGGCCATCAGGCCCGCGATCAGCGGAGCAACGTTTTCGGCAAGGCCGTGTTCGTAGGCGGCATCATCTGCCTTCAGAACCTTTGAAACGCCTGCAATCTTGGCGGCGGCTTCTGCAACTGATCCGCAGTCCTTGCCTGCCACCAGAGCGGTAACGTCGCCCAGCTTGCCCGCAGCGGTGACCACAGCGAGCGTTGCGTCGTTGACGCTGGAGTTGTCGTGTTCGACGAGAATGAGAGTGTTCATCTGTCTGTCCTTTCCCAATGGGCCGCTTACGCGATCCCCATTTCCTTGATCTTGGCGACGAGCGCGGCGACGTCTTCGACCTTTTCACCGGCCTGACGCACCGGCGGTTCGGCAACGTTAGTGGTGGTGAGGCGCGGCGCGATATCTACGCCGTAATCAGCCGGAGCTTTCGTATCGAGCGGCTTCTTCTTTGCCTTCATGATGTTCGGCAGCGAAGCATAGCGCGGTTCATTCAGGCGAAGGTCGGTGGTGACGATTGCCGGCAGTGTCAGTTTGACCGTTTCAAGACCGCCATCGATTTCACGCTTCACTTCGACGCTGTCGCCATCAACCGCAACGGTGTTGGCAAAGGTGCCCTGCGGGCGACCCATCAGGGCTGCGAGCATCTGGCCGGTCTGGTTCGAATCGTCGCTGATCGACTGTTTGCCAAGCAGAACGAGGCCGGGCTGTTCTTCATCAGCGATTGCCTTCAGGATCTTGGCCACGGCCAGCGGTTCAACGTCTTCGTCGGTTTCGACGAGGATTGCGCGATCTGCACCCATGGCGAGAGCGGTACGCAGCGTTTCCTGCGCCTTTGCCGGGCCGACCGAAACCGCCACGATTTCCTCTGCCTTGCCCGCTTCTTTCAGACGGATCGCTTCTTCGACAGCGATTTCGTCAAACGGGTTCATGCTCATTTTGACATTGGCAAGATCAACGCCGCTGCCATCCGCTTTGACGCGGGGCTTCACGTTGTAATCGATCACCCGTTTTACGGGGACGAGGATTTTCATGGGGTCTTTTCCTTTCCCTTTGACGCTCGAACGATTCGTCGGTGACGCCCGTTCCTGAGTCATCCTTTAAACTCTGCCTGCGACCTAGCTTGCGTTTACGTAAACGTCAAGCCAGACACCTGCCATTCCTTGCAACCTGTCTTGCGTGTGATGCCAGGCGGAGTGGCGATTGCTTTGCTAGGTCAATTGGACGGCCCGCGCCACATCGGATCGAACAGAAAAAAGCCGCCCCGGATCGCTCCGACGCGGCCTTTCCCGAATTCGTGTTGCGATAGGCTTACGCCGCCTTCTTGACCTCAGCGACGATCTTCTTCGCCGCATCGCCCAGATCATCTGCCGGAACGATTGCGAGGCCGGAATTGGCGAGGATTTCCTTGCCTGCTTCGACATTGGTACCTTCGAGGCGAACCACCAGCGGTACCTGCAGGTTCACGTCTTTCGCAGCCTGCACCACACCATTGGCGATGATGTCGCACTTCATGATGCCGCCGAAGATGTTGACGAGAATGCCTTCGACTGCCGGATCCTTCAGAATGATCTTGAAGGCCGCGGTCACTTTCTCGGTGGTGGCACCGCCGCCCACGTCGAGGAAGTTTGCCGGGAAAGCGCCGTTCAGCTTGATAATGTCCATCGTCGCCATGGCGAGGCCGGCACCGTTGACCATGCAGCCGATATTGCCGTCCAGCTTGATGTAAGCGAGGTCGTATTCGCTCGCTTCGACTTCTGCGGGATCTTCTTCGGTTTCGTCGCGCATCTGCTCAATCGCGGGATGGCGGTACAGCGCGTTCGAATCGAAGCTCATCTTTGTATCCAGCACCAGCAGATCGGCATTGCCATCCGCATCAGGCTTCGTTTCGACCAGCGGGTTGATTTCGAGCATGTCGCAATCGCTCGCCATGAAAGCGGTGTAGAGCTGCTTTGCAAGCTTCTGGCATTTCTTGTTGAGATCGCCCGTCAGCTTCAGCGCAAATGCGACCGCACGGCCGTGATGCGGCATGAAGCCCTGCGCCGGATTGATTGTGATCGTGGTGATCTTCTCCGGTGTTTCGTGCGCGACGTCTTCGATGTCCATGCCGCCTTCGGTCGATGCGACCATGGCAACGCGGCCCGTGGCGCGATCCACCAGCATTGCGAGGTAATATTCGCTTTCAATATCCACGCCGTCGGTGACGTAGAGGCGGTTGACCTGCTTGCCAGCTTCTCCCGTCTGGATCGTGACCAGCGTATTGCCGAGCATTTCTTTCGCGTGGCTTTCCACTTCATCAAGGGAGAATGCGAGGCGGACACCGCCCTTTGCATCTTCCGGCAGTTCCTTGAACTTGCCCTTGCCGCGCCCACCGGCGTGGATTTGCGCTTTCACAACGTAAAGCGGTCCGGGCAGTTTCTTCGCACCTTCGACAGCTTCTTCGACTGTTAGCGCAGCGTGGCCGGCAGGAATGGCGATGCCGTGCTCTTTAAGCAGTTCCTTGGCCTGATATTCATGGACGTTCATGAGCTTCGATCCCTTCGAGCGTTAAGAGGGGGCCTGCCTTTATCGCGTTTCGCGGGCAAGCGACCTGGGGAGAGGTTTTGCGACGCGTGCCTAAGCATGTCTAAGCCCGCTTGAAAAGTGCTTCTCGTCACGCCACGGAAGAACTCAACCATGATTGATCGGGATCGCCTGTTACAGATTGTCCGCGAAGCGGGCAGGATTGCGCATTCGCGCTGGCCGGGAGACGGCCATGCGCTGTCCAGCTGGGACAAGACTCCGGGCAACCCGGTGAGCGAGGCTGATCTCGAAGTAGACCGCTTTCTGAAGCGCGAACTGACCGCGCTTTTGCCTTCTGCTGCGTGGCTTTCAGAGGAAACCGCCGACGATAAGGGCCGCACGAAGAGTGGTTTGATCTGGCTGGTCGATCCGATTGACGGAACCAGAGATTATGTGCGCGGGCGAACGGGGTGGTCGGTTTCGGTTGCTCTGGTCAGCGCGGGCAAACCGTTAATCGGCATTCTTGTCGCTCCGGCGCGCAATGAGGAATGGATTGCCGAGGCTGGCAAGGGCGCAACGCTGAATAACAAAGTGATTCGCGCCAGCACGCGCGAAAAATTCGCAGGCTCCCGCGTGCCGATAGACCAGCTGCCCAGTGTCGATTCGGATCTCGTCATGGTGGAAAAGCCCAATTCCATTGCCTTGCGAATCGCTATGGTCGCCGATGACCGGGCCGATCTGGTCGCGACATTGCGCTGGGGTTTTGAATGGGATGTAGCGGCGGCCACGCTGATCGCGCGCGAGGCCGGTGCGCAGGTCAGCGATGCTTTTGGCAAGCCGCTGGCCTACAATAAACATGATCCGCGCGACTTTGGTGTTCTGGTGTGCTCCCCCGGTATCCACGCCGAAGCGGTTGAGCGGCTTGCAGAACGTGCCGCCGCTGTCAGCCGGACAAAGTAAAGCGGGCTCTCCCTTTTTCGGAAAGCCCGCTCTGCAAATTTTCAGCGCAATGCTGAACTTTGAGGTTTAGCTGCCGCGTGCTGCTGCAACATCGTCCTGACTGATCGGGATGATCTTGATTTCCACACGGCGGTTAAGCGGCTCGTCCACGCCATCCGCGGTTTTGACCCGCAGCTGGTCATACGCTTCGCCAAATCCGCGCGTTGCAAAGCGGCTGCGCGCAACGCCGCGCGCCGCGAGGTAATCGGCAACCGCCTGTGCGCGCTGCTCCGAAAGGCGCTGGTTCAGCGCGTCGCTGCCGGTCGTATCGGTGAAGCCGTACACATCGACGAGGCTGTTGGGATACTTGATCAGGCTTTCCGCAACCGAATCCAGCGTCTGATAAAAGCCGGGATTGATGTCAGCCGAACCGCGCGCAAAGGTGACGCCATCGGGCAGACGGACAAGGATGGCGTCCTGATCACCGACTTCTTCGATATCGACGCCGCTGCCTGCGGTCTGTTCGTCCAGTTCCTTGATCTGGTCATCAAACTGCTTGCCGATAACCGCTCCGGCAGAACCGCCGATCCCGGCACCGATAATCCGCGCTGCATCGCCGCCAATTGCGCCGCCCAGCAGATAACCCAGCGTTCCGCCAAGCGCCGCGCCGATACCGGTGCGCGAAACCTTGCGCTCGCCCGTGTTCGGATCAGTCACACAGGCCGACGTGCCCAGCAGCGCAAGGGCAGCAGTGCCTGAAAGCAAGATACGTGAAGTGGTCATTATTATTCTCCTCCATGAAAGGTCTTTGCTTAACCAAGCTACCATAAGGCGCTTCGTTCCTTAAATATCGCGCTGAGCCCGATCAGTTTGCCGCAAGCTGAACACGCTGTACCAAGCTGTATCCGATGCACTGGCATTGAGCGCGAATTGTGCTAGCGGTTCAGACGTGACACCATTTCCCTGGACCGACCTGCTGATCATCGCCGCGCTGATTGTGCTCAATGGCGTTTTCGCCATGTCCGAGCTGGCGATAGTATCAGCCAAGACCTCCCGCCTTACCGCCCGCGCCGAAGACGGATCGAAAAGCGCGCGCATCGCGCTCGATCTGGCTGCTGACCCGGGTAAGTTCCTGTCGACAGTGCAGATCGGCATTACTCTTATCGGCATTATCGCGGGTGCCTATTCAGGTGCCAGCCTTGGCCAGCCGGTCGGGGAACGTCTGATCGCCGTGGGCCTGCCGCCGGAGATGGGCGATCAGGTCGGCTTTGCGGTGGTCATCGCGGTGACAACCTATTTCAGCCTCGTCGTCGGCGAACTGGTGCCCAAACAGCTTGCCTTGAGAGCTGCCGTTACAATCAGCCTGGTGATGGCCCGCCCGATGAAGCTGCTGGCGACAGTTGCCGCGCCGCTGGTGTGGCTGCTGGATACCAGTTCGGCTGGCATTATCCGCCTGTTCGGCATCCGCTCAAAGGGGGCAAGTTCCGTCACGGCGGAAGAGCTTCAGATGATCTTTGCCGAGGCCACCCGTTCCGGCGTTATCGAGGCTGAGCAGCATCAAATCCTGACCGGCGTTGTCCGTCTGGCGGAGCGTCCCGTGCGCGACATGATGACGCCGCGTACGGAGATTGACTGGATTGATGCCGATGCCGACACAAAGCAGATTCGCAAGGCCATTTCGGACAGTCCGCACTCTCTTTTGCCGGTGGCCGAAGGCTCTCCCGATGCGGTAATCGGTATTGTCAAAGTGCGCGAGGTTCTCGCCGCGCTGGTGGCAGGCGAAGAGATTTCCATCCGCGATATGGCGGTTAAGGCAGAAGTGGTGCCTGACCAGCTTGATGCGATGGATGCGCTGCGGGTGCTGCAATCAGCCGATATCGCCATGGCCGTGGTCCATGACGAATACGGCCATTTCGAAGGGATCGTGACGCCCGTCGATTTGTTGACCGCGATTGCCGGTAATTTTGCAAGCGACGCCGATCAGGGCGATGCGCCCCAGATTGAAGAGCGCAAGGACGGGTCCCTGCTTGTGTCTGGCGCGCTGTCCGCTGACGCGCTCGCCGACAGGCTGGGTCTGGAATATGATCAGGCCCGTGAATTCGGCACAGCGGCGGGTTATGCCCTATCCGTGCTGAAGCGCCTGCCGGTTGCGGGTGACAGCTTTGAAGATCAGGGCTGGCGGTTCGAAATCGTTACGATGGACCGCCGCCGGATCGACAAGATCCTGGTGCGCCTGATCACCTGATTGTATTCGGGGTGCTTAGCCCGGAATAACCGTCTGCGCTGTTTGGCCGTCGCCTTCGGGTGCGGCGATGATGTCACGCGTTACGCGGCCCTTTGCCACAGTGTTTGTGGCCGGATCACCGGCAAGGCTACGGATGCTGGGAGCTGCACGGCCTGCGCGGTCCAGAGTGCTCTTTTCAATCTCGCTGCGTGCCTGCGGGCCTCCGAAAAGAGCTTCGAGAGCTTGCTCGGACGCGGTGCCTTCGGTCGGGCGCGGCGCGCCGGGCGCGGGCGGGGTCAGCGAAAAGTCCGGCGGAACAACCAGCGGCGCCTGACGCTGCACAGCGAATTCGTCAGGACGGTCACGGTTGAAGATGCCGGTGCCTCCGCATGCGGCAAGCATGGCGGTGCCGGCGGTCAGCAGGATGGCTGTGTGGATCTTACGCATCATCAATTCTCCAGAGCGCTGTCACGCGCGTCACTATCCCCGTCCTTTTCGCTGAAGAACAGCGCGCGGGCAAGGATCACGACAACACCGATGGTGATAGCGGCATCGGCGACGTTGAAAATCAGGAACGGGCGCACGCCCGCAATGTGGAAATCGGCAAAGTCGGTAACATAGCCGAGCGAGTAACGGTCAATGATATTCCCGATCGCACCGCCCAGAATCAGCGCAAGGCCAAGGATATCGCCCATCAGCTTTTCCCGCATCATCCAGACCAGCACGACAGTCGCGATAGCGGCCGTCAGCAGGACAAGCAGCCAGCGCATTTCCATATTGGTTGCTTCCAGCATGCCTAGCGATATGCCGCGATTCTCTGTGTAGGTCAGATCAAAGAAAGGCAGCAATTCCATCGTATCGCCAAAGGAATTGATGCCCAGCGGCCCGGTGACGTACCATTTGGTCGCCTGATCCAGCCCCGCAACAATCAGCGCCAGCAACAGGCCGATAATCCGGTTGCGGGTAAACAGCTTAGCCATTTGCCGCGCCCTTTCCGACAACATCGGCACAGCGGCCACACAGCGCGCCGTCTTCGGGCACGTCAGGCAGCAGACGCCAGCAGCGCCCGCATTTCGCATCGGTGGATTTGGAGACTGTCACCTCGTCCTTTTCGCCGCGTGTGACTGTCCCCGTGATGAACAGCTCAGCCAGCTGGGCATCGCTCACACCCTCCGGAACCGCATTGGCCGGGACGGTAACCACCGCTTCATTGCTCGAACGGATTACCTTTTCGCGCCGCAATGGCTCAATCGCTTCGGTCACGCGTTCGCGAAGCGCGCGCAGCTTGGTCCATTTGTCGCAATCTGCCGGTACTTTCGGCACACTCGGCCATTCGAGCAGGTGAACACTGCCGCCCTGTTCGCCATCTTCGGGATAGCGCGTCTGCCACACTTCCTCTGCGGTAAAGACCAGCACCGGCGCGGCATAGCGGACCAGTGCGTGGAACAGCAGGTCCAGCACAGTGCGATAGGCGTTGCGCGTATTGCTCGTCAGACCGTCGCAATACAGCGTATCCTTGCGGATATCGAAGAAGAACGCGCTGAGGTCTTCGTTACAGAAATCGACCAGCAGGCGGGTGTAGGTGTTGAAGTCGTATTCTTCAGCCGCCTTACGCAGCTTTTCATCCAGATCGCCCAACAGCGACAGGACATACAGCTCCAGCTCCGGAATTTCGCCGATATCGCTCATGTCGCCGACAAAACCGTCAAGCGCGCCGAGCAGATAGCGGAAGGTGTTGCGCAGGCGGCGATACTGATCACCCACGCCTTTCAGGATTTCATCGCCGATCCGGTGGTCTTCGGTGAAATCGACGCTCAGCGCCCACAGCCGGATGATATCCGCGCCGGTTGTCTCCATCACCTTCAGCGGATCAATCGTGTTGCCGAGCGATTTCGACATCTTCTTGCCCTTGGCATCCATGGTGAAGCCGTGGGTAAGGACCTGATCGTAAGGCGCGCGGCCGCGTGTCGCGCAGCTTTGCAACAGGGATGACTGGAACCAGCCGCGGTGTTGGTCAGACCCTTCGAGATAGAGATTGGCGGGCCATTGCAGATCAGGCCAGCGCCCGCTTTCCAGCACAAAGGCGTGGGTGCAGCCTGAATCAAACCACACGTCGAGGATGTCCGTGACCATCTCGAAATCGTCGGGGTTGTACGCGGTCCCGAGGAATTCGGCCTTGCGGCTTTCCTCCCACGCATCGACGCCTTCTTCGCGGACCGCAGCGACGACGCGGGCATTGACCTCTGCGTCCTGCAGATAGGTGCCGTCGGGACGCACGAACAGCGTGATCGGCACACCCCAAGCGCGCTGTCGGCTCAGCACCCAATCGGGCCGCCCTTCGACCATGGAGCCGATGCGGTTCGCGCCCTTTTCGGGGATGAACTCAACGCGGTTGATTTCCGACATGGCGCGGGCGCGCAGCGTGTCGCCATCGCCCTTGTTCAGATCGCCTGTGCCAGAGGCGGCGGCCTCGATCTCTTCAATGCTGGCGGAATGCAGCGCAGAAGGGCCGGCGGCCTCCAGCGGTTTATCCATCGGCACGAACCATTGCGGCGTGCAGCGGTAGATCACCTTGGCTTTGGAGCGCCAGGAATGCGGGTAGGAGTGCGCGTAATCGGCAGAAGCGCTGAGCAGCGCGCCAGCTTCGCGCAGGTCCGAACAGATCGGTCCGTCGGGCGCGTTGAAGGGTTTGTTGATGACACTGCGGCGGCGTTCTTTGCCGTCTTCGTCTGTGTCATCCGCGCCGAGCCACAGCCAATCGTCGCGATAGCGCCCGTCATCCATCACTGCGAAAACGGGATTGATGCCGTTCGCTTTGCACAGGTCGAAATCGTCCTCGCCGTGGTCGGGAGACATATGGACAAGGCCGGTGCCTGAATCTGTGGTGACAAAATCGCCTTCGAGGAAGGGACGCGGCGCAGCGTAGAACCCGCCGAGATGGTGCATCGGGTGGCGGGCTTTGGTTCCGGCTAGTTCGGAGCCTTTGCCGCTCCAAACGATCTCGTAATGGCCTTCGGTCAGCCCGACACGGCCCGAGAACTGCTCGACAAGCGCTGACGCAAGAAGCACGTGCGAAAGCTTGGCCGTCTTCGCTGCTTCGCCATCAGGTTGTGTGTGAATATGCAGCACTGCATAATCGACATCCGCCCCATAGGCCAAAGCCTGGTTCACCGGGATCGTCCAAGGCGTTGTCGTCCAGATGACTGCATGAGCCCCGGTCAGGTTGGGGATCGGGCTTTCCGTGATCTCAAACGCCACATCGATCTGCGGGCTGTCGGTCAGGTCCTCATATTCAACCTCGGCCTCTGCCAGCGCGGTCTTCTCGACCGGCGACCACATCACCGGCTTGGACCCGCGATAGAGATTGCCAGCCTCGGCGAACTTCATCAGCTCGGCGACAATCGTTGCCTCCGCCTGAAAGTCCATAGTGAGGTAGGGATTGTCCCAATCGCCCAGAATACCAAGCCGCTTCAGCTGTTCGCGCTGCGTGTCGACCCATTTCTGCGCATAGGCGCGGCATTCGGCGCGGAATTCCTTTGGCGGAACCTCATCCTTGTTCTTCTTTTTCTTGCGGTACTGCTCTTCGACCTTCCACTCGATGGGGAGGCCGTGGCAGTCCCAACCGGGCACATAGGGCGCGTCCTTGCCCATCAGGTTCTGCGTGCGGCACACAGTGTCTTTCAGGATGTGGTTCAGCGCATGGCCGATATGCATGTCGCCATTGGCGTAGGGCGGGCCATCATGGAGTATGAATTTCTCACGACCGCTGCGCGTATCGCGCATCGTGCGGTACAGGTTCATGTCTTCCCAGCGCGCGGCAATCCCCGGCTCTTTCTGGGGAAGGCCGGCTTTCATCGGGAAGGACGTCTTCGGCAGGAAGACCGTGTCCTTGTAATCAGGCTTTGCGCTATCGTTTTGTGACATAAGAGCCGCCCGTTAGAACATGCAGCGCCCGCAATAAAGCCTATTGATTGCCCGAAGCGCCAGAGCGCCGCCTTTCGAGCGCGGCCTGCGTCGCGTCAATCTCTTCCTGAGTGCGATTGTCATAGCGCTGGATCAGCGCTGGCAGCGTCGCAAAAGCATCGTCGGTCCAGATATATCCGTTGAATGTCGAAGGGATTTGCGTCAGCTGTTCGGGCAAGGTGATGCCAGCCGGTTCTCCGTCAACGCCGCCGGGCGCCTCAATAATGATTTTCGCGCCCGCCCCTTCCAATCGGGAGGTCAAACGGTTGGGCCAGCCCCACAAAAATGTCTGATCGTCCAACGCGATCAGCATGGTGCCGCCTTCACACGATTCAGGGACGAATCCCATCCATCCGGTAGCAGTGAAATCTGCCGTGCATTGGCGCGCCTCTTGCGCGGTGAATGCCCATGCCTTGGGATACGTTTCGCGAATGGCGACGATGGCTTTCGAACTGCCGTAAAACCCGTCACCTGTATCTGCCGGATTTCGGTCAAGAGCGGTAAATGCCTGCCTGATCGCGGTCACGATTGCGGGATCATCGCTTTGCAGGTGCACCATCAGCCGTGCCTGCCGCGGAATTGTGCGCAACACGTCTTCCAGTGTCGGGATCGTCAGGCCTTGCCCGCGATAAGGGAAGGCTTCCTTGCCGTCTTCGATGACAGCATATCCGTACCCCGCATCGAATGCAGCCAGTTCCTCTGCCGTCTTCTCCTTCACCGCTCCGGTGCCATCGGTCAGACAATCAAGCGCAGGACTGCCAAAAAGCACAGCCTTTCCATCAGCGCTAACCTGCGCGTCCACTTCGATCAGCCAGCCGCCCATCCGGTCTGCGCGAAGAATGGACCCGCTTGTATTAGCGATATGGCGGCTGGTTGGGTCATAAATGCTGGTCCAGCCGCACTTGCTGGGGAGGTCAACCGGCGAATATTCAATATCCTGAAATTCAGGCCCGATTGCACCATTCGCAATTTGTTTCGGCGCGCCCTTTGGATCAGGTGCAAGCCAGCTGGCATTCGTGATCGTGAGAATCAGGAATGCGAGAGCCAGTGCAAATCCGGCCCACAAAAGCGATTTTTTCATCCGAGCAGTTCCCGTGCGCGATCACAGTCGCGCTCCATTTGTTCCATCAGCGCGTCGAGATTTTCAAACTTCGCTTCACCGCGCAGATAGTGATGGAAAGCGACTTCGATTTCCTGCCCGTAAAGGTCACCGGAAAAATCGAAAAAATAGGGTTCGAGCAATTCCTTGGGCGGCTCGAATTGGGGGCGGATGCCCATATTGGCCGCGCCTTTCAGCACTTGCCCCGTGCTCAGGACTTTGCCTGTTACCGCGTACACCCCGTATTTGGGCCGCAGGTAATTTTCGACATGCAGGTTGGCGGTCGGATAGCCCAGCTTGCGACCGTTCTTGTCGCCATGTTCGACAATCCCGCGAATGGCGAAGGGGCGGGTGAGCAGTTCTGCGGCAAGCTGCGGATCGCCATCGCGCAATGCCTCCCTGATGCGGCTGGAGGAAACGACATCGCCATGCCCCTCCACCGCTGCCACCACGCGTGATTGCAGGCCCAACGGCGCACCGTAATCGCGCAGCAGTTCGACATTGCCGAGTGCTTTCTTCCCGAAGCTGAAATCGCCGCCCGTCACAACACCATGAGCGCCGAAACGTTCGATAAGTATCTTCTCGATAAAGTCTTCGGCGCTGGTGCCGGAAAGCTCGGCATCGAAGTGGAAGACCAGCATCGCCGTTGCACCTGCGGCGAGATAGAGTTCCTGCCTTTGCTCCAGAGTGGTCAGGCGGAAGGGCGGCACGTCGGGGCGGAAAAAGCGAACGGGGTGCGGATCGAAGGTCGCGATGATCGAGGGGCGGCCTTCCTCATGCGCCCAGCGGATCGCTTCGCCAGCGACGGCCTGATGGCCCTGATGAAAGCCATCGAAATTGCCCAGCGCGATAATCGCGCCGCGCAGGGCCTCTGTTATGGGTTCACGGTGATCAAGCCAGCGCATTATTCGCCGCCTTTATCAGCCCGATGGTAGGAGACAAAGGAAAAGGCGGGCGTCTCGCCATCAGCGTCGAAATCGTCGCGGGCGGTTTCTTCCCATTCGGGACCAAGCGGCTTCATGAAGGTGTCACCTTCGTATTGGCGATGGATTTCTGTTACTTCAATGCGATGGGCAAGCGGGCGGAACACGTCATAAATCGCCGCGCCGCCGACCACTGCGATCATATCGGTTGCGCTCGTTCTTGCAGCTTCGAGCGCCTCTTTAACCGAGCCGACCACTTCTGCTCCGTCGTTGTTCCAGCGTTCGCGCCGCGTCAGCACGATATGGCGGCGGCCTGGCAGCAGGCCCGGCAGACTTTCAAATGTCTTGCGCCCCATGATCATCGGATGCCCCATTGTCAGCGCCTTGAACCGTTTCAAGTCCGCAGGAAGCCGCCATGGCAAATCGCCTTCATGACCGATCGCCCCGTTGGAGGCGCGGGCATAGATCAGGACGATTTCGGGGCTTGCGGCGTCTTCCACGTCAGGGCGCTTTGTGGCTTACGCGGGTGACATGGCCCATTTTGCGGCCATCGCGCGCCTCGCGTTTGCCGTAAAGGTGCAGGTGCGGCTCTCCGTCTTCGGCAAGGATAGTGTGCGCGGTAAGCGCATCTTCACCGACGATGTTGCGCATTTCGATCTGCGCGAACCGCGTCTCTGTCCCGCCAAGCGGCAGGCCTGCAACAGCGCGGATGTGATTTTCGAACTGGCTCGTTGCTGCACCTTCGATGGTCCAGTGACCCGAATTGTGCACGCGAGGTGCCATTTCATTGAAAACAGGGCCGGATTTCGTCGCGAAAAACTCCAGCGTCAGAACGCCGACATACTGGAGCGCAGCGGCCACCTTGCCTGCGATCTCCCGCGCAGCAGGCACTTGCGATTCGACCAGATTGCCGGCTGGCAGACTTGAGCGGACGAGCATTCCACCTTCGTGCTCGTTCGCGCTGGAGTCCCAGAATCGCACTTCGCCTGCCGGATTGCGGACAAGGATGACACTGAACTCGGTTTCGAATTCAACCAGCCCTTCGTAAATGCACGGGCGGCCCGGAAACCGGACGCCGACAGCTTCATGCGCGCTGGCAATGCGCCATTGCCCCTTGCCGTCATAGCCATCGCGGGCTGTTTTCAGGATGCCGGGCGTGCCCACCATTTCGAGCGCGCGAGACAGATCTTCGTCGCTATCAACCCGCGCATAGGGGGCACAGCGTGCGCCAAACTCTTCGACAAAGCGTTTTTCATTGAGGCGATCCTGCGCGATTTCGAGAGCGCGTGGAGCAGGTGCCAGCATGTTTTCGCTTATTGCCCCGACAGCGTTAAGCGGGACATTCTCGAATTCCCAGGTAACAACATCGCACTGGCTGGCAAAAGCGGCGAGGGCGTCGCGTTCGCCCCAGCCATTCTCGAAGAAATCGGCACACACATCCGCGGCGACATTGTCACCTGCGGGTGCGTAGGCGATTGTGCGATACCCCAATTGTGAGGCTGCAATTGCCATCATACGGCCCAGTTGGCCGCCGCCCAGAATGCCGATGGTCGATCCGGGAAGAAGAGGTGCGCTTGTATTCATCAATCGACCGGAGCCTCTCCCACATCGGCGGTGCGTTGCGCGCGCCAGTCCTGAAGCCGCTCTGACAGATCTTCGTCGGAAATGGCCAGAATGGCCGCTGCCATCAGGCCTGCATTCTTTGCGCCTGCTTCGCCAATGGCAAGGGTGCCGACCGGAATACCGGCTGGCATCTGGACGATGGAAAGCAGGCTATCCATGCCCGACAGCGCTTTTGACTGAACCGGTACGCCCAGAACCGGCAAATGGGTCATCGCCGCAATCATTCCCGGCAAGTGCGCCGCCCCGCCAGCGCCTGCGATGATGACATCGAAGCCGTCGCCTTCGGCGCCTTTTGCAAAAGCGCTCATCCGGTCGGGCGTTCTGTGGGCCGAGACGATCCGTGCCTCATGCGCGACTTCAAGCTCTTCCAGCACCTCGGCAGCGCATTTCATGGTGGGCCAGTCAGACTGGCTGCCCATCACAATCGCTACTTTCCCCCCGGTTCCCGTCATCACATATGCTCGCTTAGCTGTCTTTCAGGTAATAGCGTTCGCCCGGCTGCATCGTATCGTCGAAATCGTAAACGATCGGCTGCCCGGTCGGAATTTCAAGGCCGGTAATGTCCTCATCCGAAATCTGGCTGAGATGTTTGACCAGGGCCCGCAGCGAGTTGCCATGCGCGGATATGATCACAGTCTCGCCGCTGGAAAGCACGGGAAGGATATCGCTTTCCCAATAGGGCAGCACCCGCTCAATGGTGAGCTTCAGACTTTCGGTGTAGGGCACGTCAATCCCGTCATAGCGCGGATCGGCACCCGGATCATATTCGCTGCCCGGCTCCATTTCCGGTGGCGGCGTATCGAAGCTGCGGCGCCATATATGTACCTGTTCATCGCCGTGCTTGTCGCGCGTTTCCTGTTTGTTGAGGCCCGTCAGCCCGCCGTAATGGCGTTCGTTCAGGCGCCAGTCCTTGGTCACGGGCAGCCACAGACGGCCCGCCTCTTCCAGCGCAAGATTAAGGGTTTTGATCGCCCGAGTCTGGAGGCTGGTGAAGCAAGTCGTTGGCAGCACGCCTTTTTCCTTCATCAGCGCGCCAGCGGCCTTCGCTTCGGCTACCCCTTTTTCAGTGAGATCGACATCCCACCAGCCGGTGAAGCGGTTTTCGAGGTTCCACTGGCTCTGGCCGTGGCGAACTAGGATCAGTTTGGGCATTTTTCTCTCTCAAGTCGGAGCGATGCCGGATCGCTGGAGGGGTCGCTCA
>JAXHVK010000018.1:0-32243 GCA_034211135.1 Pseudomonadota bacterium | reverse complement strand
CTGGCCGTGCAGACAAGCGCCCTGAGCTCCCCCGCGGCCATGGCGTCTTCGACCTTGCGGCGCGCCTCTTTGGACAGGCTGCCGTGATGGACGCCAATGGGAAGGTGATCCTCGTTTATGTCCCACAGGCACTGGAAGATGAACTCTGCAAGGAAACGCGTATTTGTAAAAACCAGAGTGGTTCGGTTGCGCTTAATCTCCTCATACAGCTGTCCCACAGCCCAGCGCCCGGCATGGCCGCCCCATGGCACGCGCTCTTCCACGGGCAACAGGATATTGAGATCAGGCTCCGCGCCCTTCTCCCCCAGTACAAGGTCCGCTGCCTCTATCACGCCTGTGTCATCGACAGGTTGCGGGGCAAGCCATTCCTGAAAGCTCAACGGGTTCGCCAGCGTCGCGGATAGAGCAACGCGCTGCATATCGGGGGCAAGCGTTTGCAGCCGCGCGAGGGATAGCGCCAGCAGATCGCCACGCTTGCCCGTCGCGAAGGCGTGCACCTCATCCACGACGACGCGCTTCAGCGTCCGGAAAAGCTCCATGCTCTCGGGATAAGACAACAGCAGAGAGAGGCTTTCAGGCGTAGTCAGCAGCACGTGAGGCGGCTTTTCCCGCTGGCGCTTCTTGCGATCGGAGGACGTATCGCCGCTGCGGGTTTCGACCCGGATGGGAAGGCCGATCTCTTCCACCGGCGTCAGCAGATTGCGCTTCACATCATGGGCGAGCGCCTTGAGCGGGGAGACATAGAGCGTGTGCAGCCCATCCTCTGGCAGATCGCCATTGGAAGGCGCAAAATCGCACAGTGTCGGCAGAAAACCCGCAAGCGTCTTGCCCGCGCCGGTATCCGCGACAAGCAGCGCGTGCCGCCCGTCGCGTGCTTTTGCCAACATATCGAGCTGGTGTCGCCGGATGCGCCAACCGCGCGCATCGAACCAGCCCTGTATTTCAGGGGGAACGCTGTGGTCAGAAAAACTGGCAGGATCGCTCACCCGTGCGACATGGCGATCAGGTCGCACGGGTGCAAGCTATCGTGCGGGCTCTTCCTACTCGGCCGCTTCTTCGGCGTAATCTTCATCCTCGAAACCGCCTGCGGGTTTCGGAGGTGAAACACTGTCCGCAAGATCGGCGGGAGCAATGCCGGAAAGCTCGCTCAGACGCGCACGCTGAACCTCGGAAAGATCCTCATAGGCGTTTTCGGCGGGAAGGGCTGCCATTGCCTCTTCCATTTGCGCCTGCATTCCTCCCATCTGCTGCATCATCGCCGGAAGGGCCTGCATGCTGGCTGACATGACCTGCGGATCGGCCATCAGTTTCATGTTCTCGGTTGCAAAAACGCTACCGGTCGGCGTTTCAAAAAATGTCGCGATGTCCGACAGCTGGGTTTCGCTAAAGCGGACGGCATAGGCACGGCTAAGACCTTCACGGAATGCCGGTTCGATCGCCGTCGCCGCCTGCGTCATCATCTCTCCGATAACGTCCTGCATCACCGCACCCCGCTCCGCAAAACCGGGATCAAGAATGGTCGCCAGCTCAATCTTTTCTTCGGCAGACAAAGCATCAAGCTTTTCCTGATCCGCAGTCAGACGCGATCCGATCACCAGCATCGCGCCGGTTTCACCGGACATCATGCTAAGCATCGGACCCATCATCCCGTCCATCATATCGCCCATCATTTCGGCGTAGAAGCCTTCGGGCATCATCGTGGTGACAAGCTGGGTCGATGCGGGAAGGCGTGCTTCCTGTTCGGCTGTCAGTTCCTTCGCCTGAAACAGGCCGCCGAACATCTTCATGACTTCGGCAAGAGCTTCGTCTTGGCCAGAACTGTCGGCAACATCCGCGCTCTCTGCCAGGTTCACTTCCTCTTCGGCCATGTCTTGCGCAAAGACGGGCGCGGAACAGGTAAGAGAGATTGCAGAAGCGGCGGCGAGAATACGTTTCATGTGACTGACCCTCAAAAATCCAGATGACTCAGCATCAATGCCCGACAGTTTCGCCACGTTCCAGTCCTGATAGTTCAAGCTGCTCATCAATTTGCGCAATCAGGCGATCAAGGCCTTCCTGTGTGTCGCTTTCTGCGCGGGCGACCAGCACGTCCTGCGTGTTCGATGCGCGCAGGAGCCACCAGCCATCCTTTGTATTCACACGCACGCCGTCGGTTGCGTTGACTTCTTCGACTTCGGGGCCGGGATTGGTGGTCAAACGCTCGGTCACTTCGGCGATGGCCGGGAATTTGCGCACCTCATCCACCTGGAATCGCATTTCCGGCGTGTTGAGCATTGGCGGGATCGCTGACTTGAGTTCGGTCACCGATTTGCCGAGCCGCGCGGACGCCGCAAGCATACGCACTCCTGCGTAAAGCGCATCGTCGAACCCGTAATAGGAGTCTGCAAAGAAGACGTGCCCGCTCATTTCACCGGCGAGGGGCGAACCTGTTTCCTTCATTTTGGACTTAATCAGCGAATGGCCAGTCTTCCACATCAGCGGTTCACCACCAAGCGAAGCGACATGGTCAAACAGCGCCCGGCTTGCCTTAACATCGGCGATAATCGTGGCTCCCGGATGGGATTTGAGCAGGTCTTCGGCGTAGATCATCAGCAATTGATCGCCCCAGATCACGCGGCCCTGTCCGTCGATCGCGCCGATCCGGTCGCCATCCCCGTCAAAAGCCACTCCGAAGTCGAGATTCTTTTCAGCGACGAGCGCGCGGAGATCAGCGAGGTTGGCTTCAACCGTTGGATCAGGATGGTGGTTCGGAAAATGGCCGTCAACGTCAGTAAACAGCAGGTGATGCTCCCCCGGAAGCCGCTCGGTAAGAGCTTCGAGAGCGGGGCCGGCAGCCCCGTTACCCGCATCCCAGCCGACGCGGAGGCCGGAAAGAGCGCTCTCGTCGACACCGACGAGGCCTTCGAGCAGGCGCTCGACATACTCGCCAAGGATGTCGCTTTCAGAGATAGCGCCGACACCGTCGAGCCAGTCACCAGCAGCAGCGACCTGCCCGAGCTTCTGGATATCGGCCCCGAAGAAGGGGCGCCCTTCAAATACCATTTTGAAACCATTGTAATTGGGGGGATTGTGGCTGCCAGTTATCTGAATGCCGCCATCCACTTCTTCGGATGAGGCTTCGGCGTAATAGAGCATCGGCGTAGCAGACAGCCCGATACGCACGACATTGCAGCCCGACGCGCTCAGCCCGTCGACAAGCGCTTCCTCCAGCATGGGTGAGCTGACCCGGCCATCATAACCAACCGCGACTGTGCGTGCGCCGGTAATGCCTTGTTCCTCGCCTGCGCGACGCAGCATTGTGCCGAAACTGCGGCCAATGGCGCGGGCATCTTCTTCGCCCAAGGTCTCTCCGATAACACCGCGGATATCGTATTCACGAAGGATGGTGGGGTCGAAGCTGTGGCTCATACGTTTCCTGTCCTGTCTGGCGAACGCGCAAAGGCGGCGCTCAAAATACTTCCCTGAAATCCGGGCGATGCGATACGATGCAAAGTCTTTCAACTTCGCGTGTTACTCCGCGCAAGGCATGCGTTTGGACTGGTTTTGTGTCAATTGTGCGTTCAGTAGGAACAAGTACGGAGACGCGCGTTAGCTTCTACTTTCAGTCGAGCGGATCTGCGCCTTCATCCGGCAGTTCACTGAGCAAAAGATCACGCGCATCGTTGGCCTCGTGAACTTCGGCATTGCTGCCTCCGCGGTCCGGATGAACCATAGTTATCAATCGCTTATGCGCAGACTTGATCTGCTCTCGCGATGCACCTTCTTCAACTCCAAGCAATTTGCGGGCCCGAAACAGCGCCTGCGCACGGGTCGGCGCGGTGCTTAGCATTTGCCACGGCCATTTTCCGAACGCCCAACGAAAAAGAATGCAGATTATGGCAAGGATTATCGCAAGGCGCAGCAGCATCGTCAGGCCATTTCAAGTTTGGGGGCGTTTCCCGCGAATTCCGGCAGGTTAAGTGCCTTGATCAAAGCGCGCAATTCCTGCCGGGCGACAAGATGGCTAGTGCCCAGTTCGCCAAGGTGCCCCTTGTCCAGCAGAGTCAGGCCTGACGGGAAGAGCTCACGATAAATCACACGCTCCGACAAGCCCTTGACCGCGCGAAAACCGACGCGCTGCGCCATTTCCTTTAGCGCGCGTTCGATACGGCCCTGGTTGCGAGCCTCGACATAGCCGGTGCGGTTGCGAACCACGATCCAGTCCATTTCGGGTCGGCCTTCCAGTGTGGCGCGGCTGCGCTTGATGCGCGCTTCCCAAACCAGCTCTGCAAAGAAAGACAGCTTCTTGACCTTGAACGTCTCTCCATCAACCTGGCCGATGAGGTCGAAATCGACGAAGCTGTCATTCAAGGGCGTAACCAGAGTATCGGCGTTCTCCACCGCCGTGCGGGCAAACGGATCATCGCGCCCCGGATTATCGACGATCAGGAAATCGGTGTCTTTTTCCAGCCGCTGCATCGCGATCAGCAGAGCTTCGGGGCTGCGCCCTTTAAACACCTCAGCCGCGGGGGTGGGCAGGTTAAGGCCGCGCTTCGACATGGTCGTGACACGGTTTTCCAGATAGCGGAACGTGGTGCGCTGGCGCGGGTCGAGATCAAGCATGGAAACCCGCGCACCCAGATAGGACAGCGCCACGGCGACATGTACCGCAGTGGTTGATTTCCCTGTGCCGCCCTTTTCATTGGCGAATACGATGCGATGCGCTGGTTTCTCGATCATTTCCATTAACCTTACCGCTGCCAGAAAACGCAGGATAGCATGCTGCGGCTTGTGGCGGTAACGGCGTATTGTCTAGTGTCTCAGACTGGCAAACGTAAAGGGGTCAGACCATTGCAAACCACAAGCACGGTTAACGCGTTGCGCGACAGCGTGGCAAAACTGCGCGCGGGAGGGGAAACCATCGGACTGGTCCCGACTATGGGCGCGTTGCATGATGGCCATCTGACATTGGTGCGCCGTGCGCGTGAGGCATGCGATCATGTCGTCGCATCAATCTTCGTCAATCCGACGCAGTTTGGCCCGAATGAAGACCTCGATGCCTATCCCCGGCAGCTGGAAGCGGATGCAGCAATGCTGGAGGGCGAAGGTTGCGCCCTGCTGTGGGCGCCCGATGTTGCGGCGATGTATCCCGACGGGTTTGCATCCTCGATCAGCGTATCGGGCGTCAGCGAAGGGTTGTGCGGTGCTGAACGGCCTGGCCATTTCGATGGCGTGGCGACTGTGGTTTGCAAACTGTTCAATCAGGCGCAGCCGGACATGGCATTCTTCGGGGAAAAGGACTTCCAGCAGCTCGCCGTGATACGCACGATGGCTCGCGATCTCGACCTCATGCGCCCGCATGTGAAGCAGATCATCGGCGTACCAACCGTGCGCGAAGCCGATGGCCTCGCCATGTCGAGCCGCAACCGGTATCTGTCAGCCGACGATCGCGCCGCCGCCGCGACACTGCCGCAGGAAATGAGGGAAGCGATTGCGCGGATCGAAGACGGTCAGGAAGCCGCCCCGACACTCGCCGCCCTCGAAGATGCGCTGCTAGGCGCAGGCTTCGATAGTGTCGATTACGCGGTTCTGGCCGATGCGATGTCGCTGAAACCCATTGATAGACTGGAAGGCGCCGCCGCCCGGCTACTGGTTGCAGCGCGGATCGGCGGCACCCGCCTGATCGACAATATGGGTGTGGGTTAGCCCCCCTTCTTCAAAGGGTTGGCGCGCTCCCGCACCTGATCAAAAGTCCAGCTTTGCAGCAATTCGCCATTGCGCCAGACAGGTTGCAACAAGTTGGCATCGGGCTGCACCTCATCCAGCCGCCTCGCGACCATCGCGCCGTCTGCCAGCACGACCGCCTGACGGCCTGCCTTGCTCGCTTTGCCGGGATCGGTCGCCGGACATTTGGAGACATCGTGCCACGCACCATCGCTGTCACGCATAGCGTTCGCCTTCATCGCAAATCTGAGGGTATCGCGGGTCACAGACTGCAACAGACCTCCGCCCATGCCAAAGGCGATATTGTCAATCGCAAAGCCATCGCTGATCACACGGTCGACCAGTTGTGCTATGCTATCGACATTCATTCCGTCGCCCTGAATGACGCGCACTCTCGGGCTTAGAACACGATAGCCTTTGCTATTGGTGCTCCCGCCGAAAATGTCCCACAGCTTTGCCAGAACACGGGCGGGTGTATCGACCGGATCGCCGCTGTCCGGGCGCACCACCAATGTTCCCTTGCGGTTTTCGACAGCAGCTTTGAGAGTGCCGCCCCAGATATCGTCTATCGCGGCATCCAGATCATAACTGTCGGAGACGACCGCGACCGGCGCATCCTCCCCTTCGAATTGATCCAGCATATTGGCGTAGGCGGCCTCTTCGCGATCACGCCCCCAGCTTGTCATGGTGGAGTGTTCGGCTGCGGGGATGGAGAAGCCGGGCATGTCGGCACCATAATACCGGCGGGCTGCCATGATCCCCTCAAGCGTATCGGTCCCCGCAAAATTCACGAGGTGCGCCATACCGCCCAGTGCAGCGCTTTCGGCGCTGGAGACACCGCGCGCGCCGAAATCGTGCAGTTTGAAAGGCAGTTGCCCCGCCGCATCATCCGAGCTTTTCGCCAATCCAGCCGCGATGATCTGACGGCACTTCCAGCTAAGGGTGCCAACGGTAGTCGGGTACCAGACAGCCCGCAAAAGAGCGGTTTCGATAAAGGTGGTGAGCCAAGGCATCCGGTCATCGGTGTTGACCACCTGAAACAGCGGCACCCCGCTGGGTGCGATGGTGCCTTCGGGCAAGGCGCTGATTTCCAGCGGCAGATAGCCGCCGTAATCATTCAGGATGGCCTCCCAACCGTCTCGATTGAACGGCACGCCGTGCGCCGCGCAGATCATGGCCGCTTCCTCGATAGTGTCCGCGGTGATCGGCTTGGACAGATAATCCATCAGGAAGGGCTGAAGCCCCAGAAACAGGACCTTGTCCGAAAACGGATTGGTTCTCGCCTCACCATAGGCGCTGATAGCGCGCGCTTCGGGCGGATATTGAAGAAAGTGGCTTTGTTTGTAGCTATCAGTCGCAAGAATCAGGTTTTGCATGATGTGAACTCCTCACATGTCGTATTTTGCCGCCGGACTCCCCGGCGGACGGTTTCAAAGGTCAGCCATCGCCTCGATGATTGACCAGTGATCTTCAAACAGCATTTCAGGCTGCAATTCACCCAGCCGATACCAGCGCGCATGCGCGGCATCGTCGCCGCCTTTGACCTGCGCCAGATTGCGGCGTTCGGGCAGGCGGAAGAGGAATGCGTGCGTAATGACCCGCCCGCGCAAGGAGCGCTGCGGCGCGTCGAAGACACGGGTCCGGCTGTCCTCGATAAAGCTGGCGAGCATGGCTGGTGGGATCTGGCCCTTGCCATCCGAAATGCCCGTTTCCTCGCGCAGCTCCCGGATTGCCGCATCGCGCACGCGTTCATCATGGCCGACAAAGCCGCCGGGAAGCGCAAGCAGGCCTTTTCCGGGCAAACGGCCCCGCTCAACCAACAGGATGTGCCCTGCCTGAATCACCACTGCGTCGGCTGTTACAAACGGCCCTTCGCCCCATTCTTGCGGGTAGGCATCGAGATATTCCCGCTCTTCCAGAAGAGCTTTGAACGCATCCGTCAGTCGGAACGCCTCAAGCTGTTTCACCACTTCGGCTGACAGCACCTGCTGCGGTATATCGCTCAACCGCTGGAAATAGCGCGCGCGAATATCGGTGCTGCTGAAAGTGCCGTACTGGCTTTCGATCTGGATGCTGTCCCAGGCGGGGAAGAGTTTGAGGTAGTAAGAGCTTTTATCCTTTCCGAAACCGGCCAGACGAATGTCAAAATCGTCAAGACCGTTCGCGGCAAAGCCGTTATTGCCTTCCTCCAGAACGATCTCTTTCACCCGCGCCTGAACGCGGCGCTGGACTTCGGCGGTCCAGGCGGTGTCGGAATAGAGGTGATCGTCCAGCGGTTCGATAATCAGCCGGCCCTGCGAATATTCATAGGCAAAGGCAGAGCGCAGCATGTGCGCACGCTCTTCGAATGTGAACGGATTGCGGGGATCGCGGGCAATATTGGCTGATCCCACCAGCACTATCAGCCGGTCGACCTGTTCCAGCGCCTGCCGGATGACATATTCATGCCCGATGTGAAGGGGTTGAAAGCGTCCGATAAAGACGCCGA
Source organism: Pseudomonadota bacterium (assembly GCA_034211135.1). Classification (GTDB taxonomy): domain Bacteria; phylum Pseudomonadota; class Alphaproteobacteria; order Sphingomonadales; family Sphingomonadaceae; genus Erythrobacter. The sequence continues at coordinate 24,052 of JAXHVK010000018.1, read as the reverse complement.
ATGCGGGTTTGGTACCGCGCGGCCCGTCTCCGGGCGCATTTGTGGCTTGATTCGCCATGATCGAGACTCCCTCGATTGATGTTGACGGCCAGCGGACTCCCCGAAGGCCTGCACGCATGGTGCGCCTGAAACATTGATGATTCAATAAGATTGCGCGCCGCAACAGTTGCACCAGACGCAACAAATTTGCGTGAAGCGATAATCAATGCAGCTTAATCATTGACGCTGGCATAGGCTTGGTGGCAATAGCGCGCGGCTGCCGATGGCTAAGCCTGATGAGCGGGTATAGCATAGTGGTAATGCACCAGCCTTCCAAGCTGTGTAGAGGGGTTCGATTCCCCTTACCCGCTCCAACTCTTAAACGCCCTGCGATGACAATCGCTGGCTTGCAGTCAATTAAGCAAAACTACTTTGTATTGTGCAGCGCAGCGTGTAGCTGCGAATGCCATGCGTAGCTTGACACATCTCGAACGGCTTGAAGCCGAGAGCATCCATATCTTTCGCGAAGTCGTTGCCGAGGCAGAGAACCCGGTGATGCTGTATTCGGTGGGCAAGGATTCGTCCGTGATGCTCCACCTTGCGCGTAAGGCATTCTATCCCGCACCGCCGCCTTTCCCGATGCTGCATGTGGCATCGGGCTGGGACTTTCAGGCGCTGCTGGATCATCGTGACAAGACGGTGAAAGAATACGGGCTCGAACTGATTGTCGCGCAGAACGAAGACGCCGAAGAACAGGGCATCAACCCGTTCGATACTGGCAGCGCTCTGTACTCTCAGGCGCAGTTGACCGATCCGCTGAAAAAAGCGCTGACAAAGCATGGCTTTGACGCGGCATTTGGTGGCGGTCGCCGGGACGAGGAAAAAGCCCGCGCGAAAGAACGCGTTTTCAGCTTCCGTACCGCAGCCCACCGCTGGGATCCGAAGAACCAGCGGCCCGAATTGTGGAACCTGTACAACGCCAAGAAGAACAAGGATGAAAGCATCCGCGTCTTCCCGATCTCCAACTGGACCGAGCTGGATATCTGGCAGTACATCGCCCTTGAAAAGATCGACATCGTCCCGCTCTATTTGTCTTCACCGCGCCCCACGGTTGAGCGTGACGGCCTGCTGCTGGTCGTTGATGATGACCGTTTCCGGCTTGAAGAAGGCGAAGAGCCGGTGACCCGCAACGTGCGTTTCCGCACGCTTGGCTGTTATCCGTTGACCGGCGCGACTGAGAGCGATGCGACCGACATGAACGACATCATTCAGGAAATGCTGCTCGCAACCGGTTCCGAACGACAGGGCCGCGCGATCGACAAGGGGCAATCCGCAAGCATGGAAGATAAAAAGCAGGAGGGGTATTTCTGATGACCAATCAGGATTCATCCTTCCAGACCGATAATCTCATCGCCGAGGATATCGACGCCTATCTGGAACAGCACCAGCACAAAAGCCTGCTGCGTTTCATCACATGCGGCAGCGTGGATGACGGCAAATCGACGCTGATCGGCCGCCTGCTCTACGATTCGAAGATGATCTTCGAAGACCAGCTGGCCGCGCTGGAAAGCGACAGCGCAAAGCACGGAACACAGGGCGAGGAAATCGACTTTGCGCTGCTGGTCGACGGCCTCGCAGCGGAGCGCGAACAAGGCATCACGATTGACGTCGCCTATCGCTTCTTCACTACCGAGAAACGCAAGTTCATCGTCGCGGATACGCCTGGCCATGAACAGTATACCCGCAATATGGTCACCGGTGCTTCTACCGCCGACCTCGCCGTAATCCTGATTGACGCGCGTAAAGGCGTTCTTCAGCAGACGCGCCGCCATTCCTACCTCGTCCACCTGCTTGGCATCCGCCATCTGGTGCTGGCGGTGAACAAGATGGATCTTGTCGATTACGATCAGGCGACCTTCGACACAATTGTCTCGGACTACACCGCTTTCGCAAATGAAGTGGGGATCGAAAACTTCACGGCGATCCCGATCTCCGGCTTCAAAGGCGACAACATCACCCCAAGAGGGGACGGCGCGCCCAGCGCAAATACTCCGTGGTACGATGGCCCTGCCCTGATCGAGCATCTCGAAACGGTTGAGCTGGCCAATACCGCCGCTCAGGAACGTTCTTTCCGTATGCCGGTGCAATGGGTGAACCGCCCGAACCTCGATTTTCGCGGGTTTGCCGGGCTTATCACCGACGGCACGATCAAGCCGGGCGATCCGGTTCGTATCGTACCCGCCGGAAAGACGAGCACTGTAAAAAGCATCACGACCTTCGATGGCGATCTGGAAGAGGCGGTTGCAGGCCAGTCCGTCACCATCTCGCTCGAAGACGAAGTCGATTGCAGCCGCGGTGACGTGATCGCTGCCGCTGGCGATCCGCCGGAAGCGTCTGACCAGTTTTCCGCCACCATCGTCTGGATGGATGAGACAGCCCTGAAACCGGGCCGCGGATACTGGCTCAAACTCGGCAGCCAGATGGTGACGGCGACAGTCCAGCCACCGAAATACGAGATCGACGTCAACAGCCTCGATCACCTCGCGGCGAAGACTTTGGAGCTGAACTCGATCGGGGTGGCCGAATTTGCCACGGACCGACCGATCACGTTCGAACCCTATTCGACCAGTCGCCAGCTGGGCGGCTTTATCCTGATCGACAAGTTCACCAACGCTACTGTCGGTGCAGGGATGATCGACTTCAGCCTGCGGCGCGCTCAGAATGTGCATTGGCAGGCGACGACGGTCACGCGAGAGGAGCATGCCAATCTGAAGAACCAGACGCCGCGCGTGCTTTGGTTCACGGGCCTTTCCGGCTCCGGCAAATCAACCATCGCGAACGAGGTCGAGCGCAAGCTTTCACTGATGAACCGGCACACCTTCCTGCTGGATGGCGACAATGTGCGTCAGGGCCTGAACAGGGACCTTGGCTTTACCGAAACGGACCGGATCGAAAATATCCGCCGCATCGGTGAAGTTGCCAAGCTGATGACCGATGCCGGACTGATCGTGCTGACCGCCTTCATCAGCCCCTTCCGCGCGGAACGCCAGATGGTGCGCGACATGGTCGGCGATGGCGAATTTATCGAAGTGTTTGTCGATACCCCGCTGGAAGTGGCGGAAGCCCGCGATGTGAAGGGCCTTTACAAGAAAGCCCGCGCTGGGGAGATCAAGAACTTCACCGGCATTGATAGCCCGTATGAACCGCCGCAATCGCCCGAAATCACCGTCAACACCGTGACGATGACACCTAGCGAGGCAGCCGATTACATCATCAGCCAGATCATGCCGCTGAAATGAGCATTGCACAGCTGACAGATGCCGGACTGGCCGCTCATCTTGCCGAACATGCGGGACGGCTGCTTCTGGCCGTGCGCGATGCCGAAGTGTTCGAAGGCAAGGCGCTGGGTAAGGCAGGCGATGCCACCGCAAATGAATTCCTGTGCCACGCCCTGCGCGCGGTGCGTCCGGAAGACGGTCTGCTGTCCGAGGAAGAAAAGGATTCAACCCTGCGTCTGGAAAAATCGCGTGTGTGGATCGTCGATCCTGTCGACGGCACGCGCGAATATGGCGAACAGCGCAGCGATTGGGCTGTGCATGTCGGATTGAGCATTGATGGCGTGGCAACCATTGGCGCAGTCGCCCTGCCCGGACTGGATGGCGGTGTTGTCTTGCACTCCGATGCGCCTTCACCCCTGAAACCGACGGCAGCAAAGCCGCGTTTTCTGGTCAGCCGGACGCGCCCGGCAAAGGAGGCCGTGGCGGTTTCCGAGGCAATGGACGGAGAGCTTGTCGGCATGGGCAGCGCTGGCGCGAAGGCGATGGCCGTCGTGCGCGGCGAAGCGGAAATCTATCTGCATTCGGGCGGTCAGTATGAATGGGACAGCTGCGCCCCCGTCGCTGTGGCTGCTGCCCACGGCCTGCATTGTTCGCGCATTGATGGCTCGCCCATCCGGTACAACCAGCAGGATACCTATCTGCCGGACCTGCTGATCTGTCGCCCCGAATATGCCGAGGAAGTACTAAAGCTCGTAGCGGGTCTCGGCTGACGTATCTTCCTCTTGGGATGCGCCATCAGCTTTTTGCGCCACCTCAAGTGGAATAATCGTCACCTCCACACGCCGGTTTTTGGCGCGCCCTTCATCATTGGGCGAACCATCAGCCAACGCATTTGGCGCAATCGGGTTCTGCTCTCCGAACGCGATGACGGTGATGCGCTCTTCGCTGATGCCCTGTTCAATGAACCATGCCGCGACAGCCAGGCCGCGCTTTTCCGAGGCAGCCTCATTCGCACTATCGCTTCCCGCTGAATCGGTATGAGAGGCCAGAGTAATAGGCGCGCCGGTTTCCAGTTGTTCTGACTTGAGCACAGTCTCAAGCGCCGCAACCGCATTGGCATCCAGTTCCAGTCCGCCATCGGGAAAGCCAACCACAACAGTCAGCGGCTCCAGAGGTTCAACCTCGACAGTGTCGGAGCCTTCCAGTTCTGGACGCAGGATAGAGACAGTCTCACCAGGCTTCGGCGTCGCTTCAGACTGATCTGCCGGAGTGGCCTGCGGTTCGGGCGCGTCTTCTTCGGGAGTGCCTGAAGAGCAGGCCGAAAGCGCCAGGGCGCTCGCCAGAACGGGGGACAGGATAATCAGGGGGCGGGAAAACTGCATGTAGTGCCTCGTTTGCGAAGTCTCTTTATCTCGTGCGGATCAGGTTGCCTGCGGCTTGGCAGGGGCATCATCCTTGGCGCGGCCAGCCTCTTTCGCTGCACGCTTGGCGGCCTTCTCCTCGGGTGTCTTAATCTGCGGCGGCAGGTAGGACACGATTGTATCCCCGGCGCGCGGTTCTGGACGGGCGGCGTGGGTGAAGAAACGCAAGGTGCCATCAGCGCGGATCAGCAACAGCATATTGCCGCTTTCAGGCAGCTTTTCCTGTGCCTTTTCGAAATCGAATTCCTCGGAAAGCTTGGTCTTGCGGAAGACCCAGCCCTGTTTCTGGTATTCGTTGACCTGGTCCACGCCAAAGCCGCTTTCGAACAGAGCGCGCCCGCGCAGCGTCATCGGCATTTTGTGCCTGTCATCCTGCCCTTCATCGCTTTCGCCCAGCTGATAGACCATGTCGCGGCCGATCTCGTGCGCGAATTCGTTGCAGACCAAGGTGTTATACGCCTCGTTATCGGTCGCCGCGACGAGGACCTGATAGGGCGACAGATCAAGGTTATGCTCCGTTGCCTCGTTCAGGATTTCACCGTGATAGAATGGCAGGCCCTCGCGCCGGGCCGCGCTTAACCGCTGCCAGCTTGGATCAACAATCATCACTGGCGCGCGCAGATTCTGCATCTCTTTCGCCAATGCGATGGACCACGCGGTCGAGCCCACAATCAAAAGGCCGGGCCGCGACGTGCCTTTCACCTTGAGCCATTTCGCAACGATGTTGATCGAGAAGCCGTGCGCGACAACTGTCGCCACGACCACCGCAAAGCTCAGCCCGATCAGCAGCTCACCGCCATCAATGCCAAGATCACCCAAGCGAAGTGCGAACAGGCCGGAAATCGCGACCAGCACGATACCGCGCGGCGCTATCCATGCGACGAACAGCCTCTCATTCCAAGGAACGTTCGATCCCAGCAGGCTGAGCAGCACTGTCGCAGGACGGACAAGAAACAACAGGGCAAGAATGAACAACAGGAACCGGAAACCCACCGGCTCTAACGGATTGAGGTAGGTCAGTTCATCCACTGTCAGGCTGGACGCGAGCAGGATGAAGATGCCCGATACCAGCAGGACGGCAACGTTTTCCTTGAACGGGTGGATCGCGCGCATGCTCGACACTTCGCGATTGGCAAGCGTGACGCCCATAACCGTGACAGCGACGAGGCCTGCTTCGTGCTCGATCTTGTTCGTTAGAACGAACACGCAGATCACAACGATGAAGAGCACCGGCACTTTGAGATATTCGGGTATAGCCCCGCGCGGGAACAGATAACCGATCATCCGCGCAGCAGCATATCCGACCAGTCCGGCAAGCAAAGCCGCTATGATCAGCGGCGGCACCACATCAAAAATCGTTGCATCGGGGGTTTCGTTGACGCGGCGGAAATATTCATAGGCGATCACGGCACACAGAGCGCCGGTCGGGTCGTTTACGATGCCTTCCCATTTCAGGATCGCATTCGGCCGCGTCTGGACATTGGCCTGACGCAACAGGGGGATAACCACTGTCGGCCCTGTCACGATCAGGATACCGCCGAACAGCACCGCCACAGGCCAGACCAGCCCTGCAATATAAAAGCCTGCGAGCGCGCCCAGGGCCCAGCCCAGCAACACCCCGATGGTGGCAAGCCGATAGACAGCGCTGCCCGAATGGCGCAGTTCCCTTAAATCTAGGCTTAGCCCCCCTTCAAACAGGATCAGGGCAACACCGATATTGATAGCCGGTTCAAGCAAGTCGCCAAAGGCTGCTTCGGGATCGATCAGACGGAAACCCAGCTGCTCCGCCACTGGTCCGGCCAGAAAGCCTGCTGCCAGCATTAAGACGATCGCCGGATAGCCCGTTCGCCACGCAACCCACTGCGCCCCGATACCAAGGACGCCGATCGTGGCGAGCATGAGCGATTGGGATTCCATGATGTCTCGTATAACTTCCTATGCGTTCAAGCGCATGGCGGCGCATTGTGTTCCTGCGCGGCCCGCTTAATGAAGAAGGGGCCTCTGCCTAGTCGCCTTCAAAATCCATCATGACCTGCACGTCTATACCTTCAGCGCGCAGACGGTCAGCGCCGCCAAGGTCGGGCAGGTCGATCACAAACAACGCATGGCTCGCATCCGCGCCTGCCATGGTGAGAAGCTTGGCTGTGGCCAGAGCCGTGCCGCCCGTTGCGATCAGATCGTCAACGATCACCACACGCTCACCAGCGCTAATTGCGTCGGGGTCAATTTCCAGCCGGTCAGTCCCGTATTCGAGTTCGTAATCAACGCCGATGGTTTTGACCGGGAGTTTTCCGGGCTTGCGCACGGGGACAAAGCCGACACCCAGCTCTACCGCCACAGCCGCGCCGAAGATAAATCCGCGCGCTTCCATGCCTGCGATTTTTTGAGCGCCCTGCGCTTTTGCGAGGCGGGCGAGTTCGGCCACGCTTGATGCCAGGCCTTCGGGATGGCCGATCAGCGTCGTTATATCGCGGAACTGAATACCTTCGTGCGGGAAATCGGGGACTGTCCTGACAAGCGCTTTAAGCTCTTGCGGTGAGAGAGTGGCAGCGCGCATCGAACTTGTCCCGTACCCTTTTGTAAGGGCGCTTCAATGCAACAGCGCCCCACCATCCGCAAGGGATGATGAGGCGCATTGTTGGCTTTGCCCCGAGGGGCGAAGCGTATGTGTCTTATTTCTTCTTCGGTTTCTTGCCGGCCCAGATCTGCTTGTAAGACATGAAGCCGAGGAAGGTTGCGAAGATCAGGAAGCCGATCACGAACCAGCCGGTCTGCTTACGCTGGACCAGTGACGGTTCCGCCGTCCAGGTCAGGAAGGCTGCAACGTCCTGTGCCATCTGTTCCGGCGTTGCTTCGGTTCCGTCGCTGTAAGTGATCAGATCAGGATAAAGCTGCGGCGGCATCGCGATGTTGATGTTGTAGAAGTACTCGTTGAAGTACAGTCCCGGAGGGGAAGGCTCGAAGTTCGGCGACTTGGCGAGGTCTTCCGGGTCCGGCTCGTTATAGCCCTGAAGCAGCGAGTAGACATAGTTCGAACCATCCGGACGTGCCTTCGTGATCAGCGAAAGGTCCGGCGGATACGCATTGTTGTTGGCAGCGCGTGCGGCCACTTCGTTCGGATAAGGCGAGGGGAAGTAATCGGTCGGCTCACCCGGACGCGTGGTGGCTTCGCCGGTCACGCCGTCAATGCCGGGAACGTTCCACGATGCGGCTTCGGCACGGACTTCCGCTTCGTTGTAGCCGATCTGTTCGAGGTTACGGAAAGCGACATATTTCAGCGAGTGGCACGCTGAGCAGACTTCCTTGTAAACCTGGTAGCCGCGCTGAAGCTGCTGGTTATCCCACTTGCCGCCGACACCATCGAAGGAGAAGCCACCGGCGGGGTGAATATTCTCTTCCTGGAAGGCGTAGTAATCGGGCTTCGCAGCAGGCTCTTCGGTAGCCAGGCTGTAAGCGCCGGGAAACAGCGACCACAGCGCAAGGATTGCGACGAGGACCAGACCAAAAATGATGCCACCGAGGCGAATTGTCATGACCGAACTCTTTCTCGTTTTCGGGTCAGCGTAAAGTGCGACCCAAAGGGTGGAGCGCCTCGGAGGCGCTCCGGCTTTGGGTTATTCTGCGGGCTGGAGAGAACCGTCTCCGTCAGCCAGCGGCTTGGTTTCAGTTGCAGGCTTTGCCCCGCCGCTTCCACCAGTCGTACCGTCCGTGTCGTCTTCACCGAGCACCGACTGGGTGATCGAGAAGGGCAGCGGCTTGGGCACTTCGATCTGGCTCACGATCGGAAGGATCACGAGGAAGTGGAGGAAGTAATATGCCGTGAAGATCTGGCTCAGGATGACCCAGGGCTGCTCTGCCGGCATACCGCCGCAGATCGTCAGCATGATCATTGTCGGGATCAGACCGAACCAGAAGAACTTCTTGAACAGCGGGCGATAGCTTCCCGAACGCACCGGGCTCTTATCGAGCCAGGGCAGGAAGAACCATACGAGGATCGAACCGAACATCGCGATAACGCCCAGCAGCTTCGCTTCGATCAGCACGATACCGGTGAACGGGATCGTGAGGTCGCCGGTGAAGGCGCGAAGGATCGCGTAGAACGGCAGGAAGTACCATTCAGGAACGATGTGCGCCGGCGTCGAAAGCGGGTTGGCTTCGATGTAGTTGTCCGGGTGACCCAGAACGTTCGGCGCGAAGAAGACGAATGCCGAGAAAATGATCAGCACGAGGCCGAGGAACCAGCCATCCTTCGCCGTATAATACGGGTGGAAGGGAACGGTATCGCTTTCCTTCTTCACTTCAACGCCCGTCGGGTTCGAAGAACCGGGGATGTGAAGCGCCCAGATGTGCAGGATAACAACACCGGCAATCACGAAGGGCAGCAGGAAGTGGAGCGAGAAGAACCGGTTCAGCGTGGCCGCATTCGGCGCATATCCGCCAACCAGCCATACCTGAAGCGGCTCACCCACGAACGGGATCGCGCCGAACAGACCGGTGATCACTTTCGCACCCCAGAAGCTCATCTGGCCCCAGGGAAGCACATAACCCATGAATGCGGTTGCCATCATGAGAAGGAAGATCACGACACCCAGCAGCCAGATCATCTCGCGCGGGGCCTTGTACGAAGAATAGAACAAGCCGCGGAAGATGTGCATGTAGATGACGATGAAGAAGAAGCTTGCACCGTTGGCGTGGGCATAACGCAGCAGCCAGCCATAGTTCACGTTGCGCATGATGTGCTCAACCGAACCGAATGCGACGCTCGTATCAGCGGCATAGTGCATCGCCAGAACAACGCCGGTGATGATCTGGACCATCAGGAAGAAGCCGGCAAGAACGCCGAAATTCCACATGTAGTTCAGATTGCGCGGAACCGGATAGCCGGCGCCAACCGCGTTATAGACCATGCGCGGGAGCGGAAGTTTTTCGTCGATCCACTTGGTGAAATCGGACTTCGGCTCGTATTCTTTTGCCCAGGCGAAGCTCATAATGCTCTCTTCTGAATGTCAGTGCGTTGAATGTCGTCTATTGCAGGTACGCAAGCTTATCCGACTTGGACGATGGTGTCGGTTTCGAAACTGTAATCGGGCACCACGAGGTTTGTCGGCGCAGGGCCCTTACGGATGCGGCCGGCGGTGTCGTAGTGCGAACCGTGGCATGGACAGAAATAGCCGCCATACTCACCCTTGTTCTCACCCTCGGCAGCACCCAGCGGCACACAACCGAGGTGGGTACACACACCCATCGTGATCAACAGATCGGTACGGCCATCCTTGGTGCGCTGCTCCAGCGTTTCCGGATCACGCAGCGATGCCGCATCGACGCTGTCAGCATCGGCGATCTCTGCTGCTGTCAGACGACGGACAAACAATGGCTGACCACGGAAGACGGCCTTGATCGTCTGGCCTTCCTGTACGGTGGAAACGTCAACGCGGGTCGTACTTGCCGCCAGAACGTCTGCCGAAGGTGCCATCTGGCTAACCAGCGGAAACAGAACCGAAGCACCGCCAACGCCGGCCGTGCTGACCGCAGCGATGTGAATCCAGTCGCGACGGCGCACGCCTTCTTCGTTCGCGTCATCGTAGGAAGTGGAAGCCATAATCGTTTCTCTGCTCTCTTTGCCGCGCCATGTTGACGCTGTGCGACTTAGCTTGGTGAGGATCTTTTCCGAACCGTTCGGCACCATGTTTCAGGCGTTCGCGCCGCCTTATTGCCGCCGTCCCGTTCGTCAAAACTCAAATTTCGCGCCGCTCGTTACCAGAAATCCTGCTCAGTCCAACCGTCTTTTGAGCATCGCTCATTCCATTTCATGCAATTTCCATAGCCGTCTAGACAGGCCCGCAGTTACGGAAAGCACATGTTTCACCTGCCCCGCCAACGAGCGGAATGGCCAAAGTTTCCCAATTTTCTGCCGATTTCGGGCTGAGGGTTATCGCGCAAGTGCAATCAGGCTGATCTGGCGACCGTAATTCTGCGCGCCCGATTGGGTGGCCAGCCGGTAAGAAAAGTAGCGGCCAGAAGAGGTTAGCGTATCAGCGGCCAGATCCTGCACCTGTGACAAACCCGCCGATTTCAGGCGCGAAACAATGTAGGCGGGCAGGTCGAATTTCCATCGCGGTGTGCCCTCCTTCGCTTCGGAATCGCAAAAAAAGATCGCGTCAGCATCGGTGAAATTCTCGCGAAACCGTGCATCGACTTCGTAGCTTGCCTGCGAAATAGTCGGGCCAAGCGCCGCGGAAATTCGCGAACGCTGCGCGCCCAATCGCTCCATTGCTGCGATCGTGTTTTCCAGAACACCCCCATGCGCGCCGCGCCAGCCTGCATGTGCTGCGCCGATTACACCGGCTTGCGCATCGGCAAATAGCACCGGTCCGCAATCCGCCGTGACAATGCCTATCGCCATGCCTTTGCGCGCAGTGACCAGAGCATCAGCTACGGGTCGCGCTTCAACCGGATCGCCCCATGGCTCTGTCACTGTAACAACATCAGGCGAATGGACCTGATGCGGCATTGCCAGCGCGGCATCGGGCACAAGCGCGCGTGCGGCCGCCTGTCGCAAGCTGCGCACGGCATCGGGATCACCGGGGCCGCCATAGCCGAATTGATGCACCCCACCGCCGGTACCGAAAAAGCCGTGCGGTACACTATCAAGCACGCTTGCGCGGGCGATATCGAAATCAGGCGAAGGCACAGCCTCAACCATCCAAAGAGCGGCTCACCTGCTCGAAAGTATCGCGCGACAGGCCCTCTTGAGCCGCAATCCGTTCCAGCTCCGCCTTCATCAGTGCAGCGCGTCCCGGTTCGATCCGGCGCCAGCGGCCAAGGGGAGAAACGAAACGTGCCGCAGTCTGCGGATTAATCGGATCAAGCGCGATGATCACATCCGCAATCATGCGATAGCCAGACCCGTCCTCGGCATGGAATCCCTTCGGATTTCCGGCAAACGCCATATACAGCGAACGGACACGATTGGGATTGTTCATCGTAAAATCGTGATGCTCGGCCAGCGCCTTTACCTGATTGATTACATCAGGGTGCAGCGACAGGGCCTGCAGCGTGAACCACTTGTCGATCACCAGCGCATTGCCTTCATAGCGCTCGTAAAATGCCTTGAGCCGATCTTCGCGAAGAGGCGTTTCCAGACCAGACAGCACCATCAGCGCACCCTGACGGTCCGTCATATTGTCCGCCTTGTCGAACTGGCGGGCCGCCATTCTGGCCGCCAGTTCGGGATCGGCAGCAGCCAGCAAGGCCAGAACCTGAGTCGCGACCTTGCGTGCGCCAACGCCAGCGGCATCGTCAAACGCAACCGCATCGCAGCGGGCGTAAACGCTTTCCAGCTCGCGGCGCAGGGTTACGCCCAGCATCGCTTTGATCTGTTCGCGTTCGCGGTGGATCGCGCCGGGATCAGCCTTGCGCTCTCCGGTCGCCATTGCCTCGAACAGATAGGTTTCGCTCGGCAGGATCATCAGCTCGCCGCGCATATTATCGTCGAGCGCCTCATCCGAAAGGATCGCCCGCATCGCATCGCTGATGGCTGTCTTTCCTGCGGCGCGCTCTGCTTCGTCCAGCTCGCCACTTGCAGCGGAGACCAGGTGCCGCACGACAAGTTCCTGCATCGCTTCGGCACGGGCAAAGGGATCATCGTCATGCGCCGCAAGAAAGCCAAGGTCCTCGCGCGAAAGGTTGCGCTCTATGATGACGGGGGCGGTAAAGCCGCGATTGATCGAGATGACCGGTGTCGGTCCGGCCAGTGGCAGGCGGAATGTTTGCGTTTCTTCGGTCAGAACGATCAGCTCTTCAGCACCCAGCGCGCCGGTTTCCCCGCAATGCGCCGCAACGCGCAGAGGGATCGGCATTGGCAGCTTGTGCGGCTGGCCGGGTGTTGCAGGGGTTTTCTGCGACAATGTCAGCATAAAGCCGTCAGGGCGCAGTTCTTGCGACACTCTGACACGCGGCGTGCCGGCCTGCGAATACCACAGGCGGAATTGTGTGAGGTCCAGACCCGCGCCATCCTCTATCGCTTTGATAAAGTCTTCGCATGTCGCAGCTTCGCCATCGTGGCGTTCAAAATACAGGTCCGTGCCTTTGCGGAAGGCCTCTTCGCCCGCCATTGAGCGCATCATACGGATGACTTCGGCGCCCTTGTTGTAGACAGTGGCGGTGTAGAAATTGCTGATCTCGCGAAAGCTGTCAGGACGGATCGGGTGGGCAAGCGGGCCTGCATCCTCGGGGAATTGCGCCGCGCGAAGGATGCGGACATCCTCGATCCGCTTGACCGCTTCGCCGCGCATATCCTGACTGAACAGCTGATCGCGCAGGACAGTGAAGCCCTCTTTCAGGCTCAGCTGGAACCAGTCCTGGCATGTCACGCGATTGCCAGACCAGTTATGGAAATATTCGTGCGCGATCACGCCTTCGACCGCGTCAAAATCGGCATCGGTCGCGGTGTCGGGATCGGCAAGAACGTATTTGGTATTGAAAACGTTCAGCCCCTTATTCTCCATCGCGCCCATGTTGAAATCGGACACAGCAACGATGTTGTAGAGATCAAGGTCGTATTCGCGGCCAAAGGTATCCTCGTCCCACTTCATGGAACGGTGAAGCGATTGCAGCGCGTGATCGGTGCGCTCAAGATCCTCTTGCCGGACCCAGATATTGCACGCGACTTCCCGGCCTGACCGTGTGGTGAAGGGGGCGGAATGGGCCACAAGATCGCCCGCTACCAGTGCGAACAGGTAAGAGGGTTTGGGCCACGGATCATGCCACTCCGCAAAATGACGCCCGCCATCCAGATCGCCTTCGGCAGTGACGTTTCCGTTGGCCAGCAGGATCGGGAACTGTTCCTTCGCGCCCTCCATCCGCACCGAATAGGTGGAAAGGACATCGGGCCGGTCGGGAAAGAAGGTGATGCGGCGAAACCCTTCGGCCTCGCACTGGGTGCACAGCATACCGTTGGACGCATACAGCCCCATCAGCGCGGTGTTGGCACTGGGATTGATGGTGGTGACGATCTCCACCTCATGCGCGGCAGCGGGCAAAGTCAGGACAAGGTCGGGCCCGTCCATTTCGAAGGCCTCGCTATCTACTCCATCAACGCGAACGCTGTCAGCGGACAGCCCGTCACCATTAAGCCGCAATTGCCGGCTGCCATCTCCAGCCGGATTGCGTTCGACTTTCAGCGTTGCTGTGACACGCGTGCTTTCGACACCGAGTTCGAACAGCAGATGCGTGGTTGGCACCAGCCAGGCAAAGGGTTGGTAATCCTCGCGCCGGATCAAAGGGGGTTCGACCGGCTTAGGGGCCGCGTCGGCCGCGCTAGGGTTGCCTTCGGGGTTCGTTGGGGTCGTCGCGATATCCATAGCAGAGTGATTTAGGTTGATTTGTGCCCGCGTCCAGCGGCAGAGCCTATTTTCATGGCGCATTTGTTCATCTTCGGGCTCGGCTACACGGCGAAACGGATCGAGGCTGCGGTCAAGGATATCGGCTGGAGCGTCGATGCGACCGGCAGCGCGGGCAATGTCGATTTCGACGACCGCGAAGCCGTTCTGGCAGCATTATCGCGCGCAACACATGTCATATCTTCCGTACCGCCCAGCCGCGAAAGCAAGGTTGATCCTGTGCTTGAAGCCTATGGCCGCGATTTCGGTTCGGCCTGGTACGGCTACCTCTCCTCAACCGGAGTCTATGGCGATCAGCAAGGGGCTTGGGTGGACGAAGCAACCCCGACGGTGGCGGAAACCGGTGCAGGCAGGCGCAATGCGCGAGCAGAGGCCGATGCGCTTTGGGTCAGGCTGGGAGCAAGAGTGTTCCGCCTGCCGGGAATTTACGGACCGGGCCGCAGCGCGTTTGAGCGCGTAAAAGAGGGTAAGGCGCGGCGCATAGATATGCCCGGCCAGGTTTTCAGCCGCGTGCATGTCGATGACATTGTCAGCGCGGTCTTGGCAGCGCTCACCAGCACAGCTCCTGAAGGCGCGTACAATATCGGCGATGATTTGCCCGCCAGCGGAAACGCTGTCACCGAATATGCATGCCAATTGCTGGGGATCGAGCCGCCACCGCTGGAGACGCTGGAAGAAGCGAACCTGTCCGAAATGGCGCGCGGTTTTTATGCGGAGAACCGCCGTGTCGCGAATGGCAAGGCAAAGCGGGTTCTGGGCTGGAGGCCGAAATACCCCACCTATATCGAAGGGCTGTCAGCGCTGCTTTGATCGCAGGGCCAGCACCATGCCGATCACCGCAAGCACCATCCCCCCGGCGGTCAGCCATGTCCAGCGATAGTCTTCGAACAGGGTCGACAACAGCATCGCGACTGAAATCGTCAGGATCGAATTATACGCCGTGCGCCCCGCACCGATTTCGCGCACCAGATTATAGTGCAGCGGGAATGTCACCACTGATCCGATCAGCGCCAGATAGACAATGCCCATCCAGTATGTTCCGCTGGTGGGCAAAGGCGGCGGGCCTGCTGTCAGCAATGCAAAACCAAGATCGAAGACAGTGCCATACAGCATCGCCCATGCGAGCAGGCTGACCATAGGCACCCCCCGCCCCGTCGGATTGGCCTGCACCACATTAGCAACCGATGCAGCGATAATGCCCAGCATCGCAAGCAGGATGCCCAAGGCGACATTGCCACCGATCACGCCCGCATTCGGATTGGCCTGCCATTCGTGCACCAGCAGGAACGATACGCCCACAATCGCAATCGCACTGCCCAAAATGAACCCGCCCTGCGGCCTCTCCCCCAGAAACAGGCGCGCGAAGATTGCATTGGGCACCATTAACAGACCGAACATCATCGCGACGATCCCCGATGTGACGTAGAGTTCCGCGTGATAGACAAACAGGAAATTCCCGCTGAACTGGAACAGGCCAACAATCATGGCGAGGATTTGCTCTGGCCGGTTGAGCTTCAACCGACGCTTCATCAAAAACGCGACAAGGAACAGAGCCGGTGTCGCCAGTGCAAAGCGGTAAAACACAGACCAAGCGGCCGGAACGCCATCGATCTGGCCGGTGATCACCAACCATGTCGATCCCCAGATCGTGCCCGTCAGCAGGAACGGTATGATGACGCGGGGGGTCAGCATCCCCGCCTGATTGTCACTCATAGCGCAGCGATTGCCTTGCCCAGCGCGACGGCGTCTTCGCTGCGCGTATCCCACGCGGCAACAAAGCGCGCTGCGTCCACTCCCCAATCGTAGAATTCAAAGCCCTGTTCGCGCAGAGCATCGCGTTCTTCCGGGGCCAGTTCGACGAACAGTTCGTTCGCTTCAACCGGATGCAACAGGCGATCACCGCAGCCGCTGGCGATTTCGCGCGCCGCCGCATTGGCGTGGGATGCGTTGGCGAACCAAACATCGTCATGCAGCATCGCAAGGATCTGGGCGGCGAGATAGCGGCCCTTGCATTGCAGATGGCCTGAACGCTTTCGGCGGTACCGGACCTGATTGGCCGCTTCGGGATCGAACAGGATCACCGCCTCTGCGCCAAGGCCGCCATTCTTGATGAATCCAAAGGCAAGACTGTTGACCGGCCCGCAAGCAGCCCGCGCAGCCGCTTTGGCCGAACCGCCCAGAAACGCCGCCGCATTGGCAAAGCGTGCGCCGTCCATATGCAGGCCCAGGCGGTTTTCTTCCGCATATTCGGCCAGCACTTCGAGTTCGCCCGTGGTGTAGCTGCGCCCGTATTCACTCGCCTGCGTAATGGCGAGCGCGTGTGGCTGCACCTGATGCACATCGTCACGGATCGGATCGATTACCGCGCCAATGCCTTCCGGCGTCAGCTTTGCGCCCTTACCCTTGGCCAGCATCAGCTTTGCGCCGTGGAGAAAGAAGCCCGGCGCACCGCCTTCGTCCACTTCAATATGCGCTTCTTCGTGGCAGACCACCCCGCCATGCGGCGCGCACATCGTCGCCAGCGCCAGACAATTGGCCGCCGTACCCGTCGCCACCCACAAGGCAGCACATTCGCGGCCAAACAGATCGGAGAAATATCCGTCCAGTTCGGCAGACAGCGCATCGCCATCGTAAGGATTGTCGGCCGTATCGGCCGCGCGCATAGCCTCCCACACCTTGGGGTGAACGGGGGCGGCGTTGTCTGAAAGAAACTTCGTCATTGCGCCAATGCCTCTAAACACCCAACTCCCGTTGGCAAGAAGGAGCATTCTTTATGGATGGTGTCACGATCACACACGAAGCGACAGAAACCGGCGGCCTCTACACCGCGCAGGTCAGCGGAGAACAGCACAAGGGTACTCTCGAATGGGAGCCGAAAACGGATGCTCAAGGCGACGTGCGCGTTGCCACCCATACGATCGTACCGCCTGCAATCGGTGGCAGGGGAATTGCGGGGCAATTGGTAAAGCAGCTGATTGCCGACGCGCGCGATCAGGGTTTCCGGATCGTACCGCAATGTTCCTATGTCGCGAAGAAATTTGACAACAACCCCGACTGGGCAGACCTGCGGGCCTGATTGTCAGCCTGTCTGGCTTTCCAGCTGGGAAAAGTCAGTCGCAGCGATAGTGTCGAGCACTTTCGCGCGAACATCGCGGGCGCGGTCGAGCGGGATGCCGGGAATTTCAAACTCTCCCCCGGCAAGGCCCAGATGCAGGCTGGCATAGCCGAACCGGCGCGCGAACGGCCCCTGCGAAATCTCGACCGAATGCAGCTTTACCCGTGTGGCGATCTGGGTTGCGGGTGCGAAGATACCGGCGACTGCGATGATCTGCTCCGCGTCAAGAGCGTGCCGTTTGAAGCGCCACGAAACGAAGCTCGCCAATACGTCCAGCACTGCGACCACGATAACCGCGCCGATTGCAAAGGCCATCCAGTCGCGCGAAAAGGCATAGGTCAGCCCGCCCGCAACGACCATCGCGACCGCATACAGCACCACATCGCCCGCAATGCCGACATTGCGATAGGCCTGCGTCGCGCGATGCCAGTTGGCATCGCTGGGAGGCATGCGAAAACCGGCTGCCTCAACAATAGGTTCAAGCTCATCCAGCTGCGCAAATGGCGCGACCACATGACTTGATGAGCCTGCATCCTGCGCAAGGCTGACGAATTTCAGGCTGTGCCATCCGAAACGGTATCGGATGAAGCGCGTCCCGATCTTAAGACCCTGCACGCGGTGCATCGGCATGACGACGTCGGTTTTGGTGAACAGGCCGCGCTGGCGGCGGAAACCGCGCGGTGTGCGCGTGAGGCGGAATTCCCACTCCCGCGCAAATGTTCGGGCAAGGCCGGTGGCCGACCCGATAGCAATGATCGCCATAAAGCCGGCGATCGCGCCAAGCATCTGCGAATAGGCGCCAAGCCCGGCAAACCGGTCTGTCTGCTCGCTCGCAATGCCGCGCCAGAAATCGACGTCCCAGAAATCAAACGGCACAAAGCTGTCGAGATATTGAAGCGCACCGCCCAGCACAGCGAATACCGCAAGGCTGAATTCGAACAGGCCAAAAGTGAAAAGCCGTTTCGGACCCATTGAAAACAGAGTTTCGGCTTCCTCCGCGCTTGATGAAGCGGTTGTCTCAAGCTCGCCGCCGCGCTCGGATACGGGACTTTCAACGCCATCGCGCCGTTCACGCACGACCTCGCGCAGGACCTCTCCGTCTGCGTTCTTGAGATAGGCTAGCGAGAGGTCTTCGCCTCCACCAGCGCCCGTCTCGAACTTGACTTCGACCAGGCCGAGCAGACGCGGAAGCAGTTTCTGTTCCAGGCTGACATCCTGAATCCGCTCATAAGGAACGGATCGCGCCGTCCGGCTCAGAATGCCGCTCTCGACCCGAATATCCTGATCGCCGATTGTGTAGGTCAGCCGCTTCCACCGCAGATAGCTGAACACCGCACCGGCAATAGCAATCGCCGCCCCGACGAACAGGCCGATTACGATGCCAAAACCGCCGATGCCGGTTCCAAACATGGCTGCGGCGGCGGGAAAGATCGCGTTTTGCAGGCCAGCCAACGCGCCCACTGCGACACTTAACGGCGCAGTGTTTTGCGCCTGCACTGCGGGGCTTTCGCCCGCAGCCCCCGGCTTCGCAGTCGAAGGTACGGAGACAGTGGGAGAAGCGGGAGCAGCCTGCTCGCTCACATCGTATCCCGTTTGATATGCGCGCGGATCTCTTCGCGGATTTGCGTGGCTATGGCGTGGTTGAGGCCGGGCAGATGCACCGATGCGTTGTGGTTGCCAGCCGTGTGAAGCGTGATGGTGGCGATATCCAGCGCTCGCTCAATCGGACCCTGATCAACGTCGATATGCTGGACCCGCCCGAACGGGACAATCGTATCCGAACGCCACAGTATGCCGCGCACAACGCGCAGACGATCCGCGCTCATATTGTAACCGCGTGCCTGCCAACGGCGGGCGGGGAGGCGGATGATGAACGCAATCGCAATCAGCACGACAAGCCCGATCAACACTCCGAATGGCACAGGCCATGCGCCGTCTGTCCCATTCAGAAGAGCAACTTCCGCGATCACTGATCCGATAATGCAGGGAATGGCGGTAATGACTGTCGTCAGCCGCAAAGCCGACACATAATTCGGATCAAGCTTTGTCAGGCTATCATCATCATGATCCGCCGAAGCAACTGGCGAAGCGTCAGGCTCAGGCGAAAGCGGGGGCGCGGAAGCAGCTGTGTCCATGTGCTTTACATGTGCAACACAGCGTGTTTGCGCAAGCCTTTATGCAGCCGCCATACAGCTTATTTGCGCTGGTTGAAACGTCGCCCGACCATCGCCGCGGCGATATTGGTCTTCTGCACGTCTATCGCTCCGCCCGCGATACCCCATGCATAGGCGTCGCGCAGCCGCTGCTCCATTCCGTAATCCTTGTGATAGCCGTATCCGCCCATCACCTGCATTCCCAATGCGGTAACCTCGCGCACGATCTCATTGGCATAGCATTTGGCAAGACTGCTTTCGTACACGGTCGGCAGGCCATCGGGCTGGGCATCGGCATTAACCGCCGCGCGATGGATCAACAGGCGCGCCGCATCGACTTTCATCGCCATTTCGGCCAGTTTCATCTGCACGGCCTGAAAATCGACAATCGGTTTTCCAAAAGCCTCTCGTTCCTGCGTATATTCCAGCGCCTGCTCCAGCGCTGCTGCGGCCACGGCGAGCGCCTGCGTGGCATTGCCACAGCGTTCCAGCCCGAATGCGCTCATTAATTTACCGAAGCCGCCTGCACCGATTATGACGTTTTCGCCGGGCACCTTTACATCCTCGATCGCGAAGTCCGCAGTCGGGATACCGCGAAAGCCCATAAGCTCCTCACGCTTGCCGAACTGCATGCCTTCCATATCCCGCTCAAGCAGGATCGCGCCGATGCCTTTTGCCCCGGGATCATCGGAGAACCGGCAATAGGTGACGTAGTAATCCGAATGCCCTCCACCGCTGGTCCAGCGCTTGTAGCCGTTGACGATATAGCCATTGCCATCTTCGCGAGCTTTGGTTGTCAGATCAGTCAGAGCCGTGCCCGCGTCAGGTTCGGACATGGAAACCGCGACAATCTTCTCGCCCCGGATGACTTCGGGCAGAACCCGCGCTTTCATCTCTTCAGAACCGAACTTTTCAATCGTCCGCACAGGTCCGGTCAATGCCTCGAACACAGGGAAAGCGACTGCGTTCGAAACCTGCGCAAATTCCTCAAGCACCAGCAAAGCTTCGATATGGCCAAGGCCAAGGCCGCCATATTGTTCAGGCAGATTGACGCCAAGAAAGCCCATCTCGCCATAGGTCCGCAGCATTTCGTGCGGGACGGGATAGTCTTTTTCTTCCATGTCGCGGGCAAGCGCGGGCAGCTCTGCGCGGGCGAATTTACGGGCGGTTTCCTGAAGCTCGCGCTGTTCGTCGGTCAGTTGAAAGTGCATGACGTCGTGATACAGCCTGCCAGCGTGAAGTCACGCCCCCGCGATAATGCAAAGGAGAATGATGTGAGCCTTACTGTCGATCTGGGTGGGCGGCATGCTCTTGTGACAGGCGCTTCGTCGGGCCTTGGCGCACGTTTCGCGCGATTGCTCGCAGGCAATGGCGCCAAAGTTGCACTGGCAGCGCGGCGCATTGACCGGCTTGAGGCGCTTTCTCGCGAGCTAGGCGAAGCAGCAATGGCAACTGCGGTGGATGTAGCGGAAGAAAGCGCGATCATCAGCGGCTTCGATGCCGCCGAAGCAGCATTTGGCCGTCCGATTGATACAGTTATCGCCAATGCCGGTATCGACGGGCAGGGCATGATCACCGAGCAATCCGAAGCAGAGATTGAACGCACGCTTTCGATCAATCTGAAAGGCGCAATCCTGACCGCCCGCGAAGGCGCAAAGCGGATAATTGCAAACGGAGTTACGAATGGGCGGATCGTGATGGTCGCCTCTATCACGGGGTTCGAGGCTTCGCCTGGACTGGTCGCATATTCCGCCAGCAAGGCAGGCGTCATTCAGGCCACACGCTCCATGGCGCGTGAATGGGCGCGCAGCGGTATATGCGTGAACGCGATCTCTCCCGGCTACATCAAGACCGACATCAATTCCGAATGGTTCGATACCGAGGCAGGCGCGCGGCAGGTGGCGCGTTTCCCGCGCAAGAGACTGATGGGGGAAGAGGGGATGGATGGTCCGGTGCTGTTCCTGTGCTCCGACGCGGCGGAGTTTGTCACAGGCGCAAACTTCGTACTGGATGACGGGCAGACGCTTTAGACAGGTGGTGCGGGTGGCGGGACTCGAACCCGCACGAGCAAAGCTCAGGGGATTTTAAGTCCCCGGCGTCTACCATTCCGCCACACCCGCTTGGGCGCCGCGATAGCCTCAGCAAAGCAGTCCGACAACATGCTCATCCGCGCCTTCCCCTTGTCAGTGCGCCTTTTGCCCGCCATTTGCCCGTTTTGAGGCAGCAAAAGGATACGGGTGCATGGCAGGCGAAAGCGCAAATGCGATTGTCGAGACGATCCAGCCGGCGATCACTCTGCTTGGGCTGGGCATCGGGGCAGCGCTTGTCAGCCGCGCATGCCGCCTGAATCCGATTGTCGGCTACCTCGGGCTTGGCCTCGGGCTCGCGGCGTTGGGATTTGCGGACGATTTCAGCGGCCCTGTCGTTGCCACATTGGCCGAAGCCGGGGTCATGTTCCTGCTGTTCAATCTGGGCCTGCACTTTTCACTCGGCAGGATATGGGCGGAGAAAGGCAATATATTTGGTTTCGGTTCGCTCCAGATGCTGGTTGCGGGCGGCGCTTTTGCCCTCTTGTTCTGGGCACTGGGCCTGCCGGTCGCTTTTGCGATCATTGGCGGCTTTGCCATGGGCCTTTCCTCGACCGCAGTCGTCATTGGTCTGGTGAGAGAACGCCATCAGGAAGACTGCCCCGTGGGCCGAGCCGCGCAATCCATCCTGATCTTCCAGGACATCGCAGCGATCCTGCTGCTGGTCGCAGGCGGAGCGCTGGCGAGCGGAGGCGCGATTGCACCGGCGCTGGGTATCGCGGGCCTCAAAGCGCTTGCGGCGTTTGCGATTGCAGTGGTCTTTTCGCGCTATCTTACGAAGCCTCTGTTCCGCCTGATCGCCCGAGCGGGCAGCAGTGAAGTCTACACGGCGACCGCCCTGTTCATCGCTTTGGCCGCAGGCTGGGCCACCGGCGTTGCCGGACTTTCGCTGACGCTAGGCGCGTTTCTGGGCGGCATGGCGGTCGCCGATTCGCGCTATCGGATTATGGTTCAGACGGAAATCGACGCGTTTCGCGGCCTGTTCCTCAGCTTCTTTTTCATATCGGTAGGCCTCAGCATTGATCCGGCCATTCTGGCGGAGAACTGGCTGCTGGTCATCGCTGCGGCGATCGCGCTGATCGTTCTGAAATGCGGGCTCAATGTTCTTGCTGGGCTTGCCAACCGCTGGTCTGTGCCGGGCTCGATCCAGCTTGGTTTCCTGCTGGGCCAGGGGAGCGAGTTTGCGCTGGTCCTGTTTGCCCTGCCCGCCATCGCTGGCCTGGTTGAGCCGCGCCTGCTGTCAATCATCGTCACCGCCATCGCGATCAGCCTTGCGGTTACGCCGTTCGTATCGAACATCGGGCGCAAGCTGGCTGGCAAATTGCGCGCCGGCCCGCCCGATCAGAAGCTGGAAGGTGACGATGCGCCCGTTGTGATTATCGGAATGGGCGACACCGGACGCGCTGTTGCAGATGCGCTAAGCTATAACGAAATCGGCTATATGGCGCTGGAGGCCAATGTCACTTCCTTCGAGACCGCGCTGGCTGATGGATATATGGTGCACCACGCCAACCCGGCCGATCCGCGAAGCTGGGATGCAATGGGCATGGAGAAACGCGACGTGATCGTTATCGCCACCGGCAACGTCGATATCTCACGCGAGCTTACCCCATTAGCCGTGGAGCGCCTGCCCGAGGTCGAGCGCGTCATCGCCGTGCCCAGCGCCGAATTCATTCATGAATTTGACGAGCTTGGCATGGTACCGGTCGACATGAGCAGCTCTGGCGGGACCGAGCGCATAATCGAAGCGGTGTTCGCCAAACTCGGGCGCGAACGGAATCTGCCCGCGCAAAGCTTTAACCGCGACGAAGACGCCGCGCTCGAATATGCATGACACCACGCAATGCGGGAAAAGCCGTCAGGCGTCGTTCAAACGCTGGCGGATTTCCTTGCCGGCCTTGAAATAAGGCACGCGCTTCGCAGGTACGCTTACTGATTCGCCTGTACGCGGATTACGTCCGGTGCGCGCTTCGCGTTCACGCGTGGAAAACGCACCAAAGCCGCGCAGTTCGACGCGGCCACCTTCGGCCAGACGCCCGGCGATTTCATCAAAGAAGATATCAACCACCTGCTCTACCTCTTCGGCGCGCAGTTCAGGGTTCTCTTTATGCAGTTCTGCTAACAATTCGGATCGGATCACGACGATCTCCCGATTTAAGGTGCGCTCCGCCTTGGCCCTCGGAGCGCACTGTGCCCAAACGTCAGATGCCTGTTTCAGCGACATCTTTTTTTCGTCTGCTCAGACCCGAAGAGCAGCAATTGTGCGTGATGGTGTGCCAGACCGATTGAAAATGAGCAAGCTGACTATCGCGAATTTTCTACCGGTGGGTAACCATAACCGACACAGGCAGGTTTACGTGCGCTCGAAAAGCCTCGCCGGATCGATCCGCAAACGCTCCATCCGTGCGCGAATTTCGGGCCATTCTTCCTGCAGGAAAGCCTCCCGCTCGCGTGCACGCAGGTTCTCCGCAGCGCCGACGACAACATACATTCCGACACCGCGCTGCACTTCGACAAGGCCGTCATTCTGGAATTGCTGATAGGCTTTGGCCACTGTCAGGGGGTTGGCCCCCTGCTCGGCTGCAAGCGCGCGCACCGAAGGCAGCATTTTTCCTTCG
>JAXHVK010000017.1:0-33197 GCA_034211135.1 Pseudomonadota bacterium | reverse complement strand
AAACAGCGTGGGCGATGCGGCCGGAGGGATGATGCCTTCGATCGCGGCAGAATCGCCAGTAGGGATATGCGCAAGCACCACACCTTGCGCATCAATCACGGCGCTGATGCCAGTTGTCGTGGATCGCAGGATCGGAAGCCCTTCCTCAATCGCACGCAGACGCGCCTGCGCCAAATGCTGGGGCGGCCCCCAAAGCCCGAACCAGCCATCATTTGACGGGTTAAAGAGGTAATCTGGTCGATCCGACTGATCGACAACCTGCCCGGAAAACACGATCTCGTAACAGATCTGTACACCTGCCATGCCATGCTCGCCCAGATCCAGCGTCCGCGGCCCCGGGCCGGGTTTGTAATCAATGCTGCCGGCAACCAGTCGAGAAAGGCCCAGCGGCTCCAGTATCGGCCGCATCGGCAGATATTCGCCATAGGGGACCAGATGCGCCTTGGCATAATGGTGGGTGATTTCCCCTTCACCATTAAGACCCAGAACGGAATTGCGCGCGCTCACCGCACGGCTGGTGCCGCTTTCCTGCACTATATCGAGGTTCACCACCCCTGCGAGCAGGCTTGATTGCGGGCCGATCACGCGACCGATACGGCGGCGCGCATATTCTGGATCGCCGCGGCCAGTGTCCGGATTAATCGCGTTCATCCGGTCATAGTGACGCTGCGGATACCCATCCTCCAGATAATCTGGGATGGAGCTCTCCGGCCAGAAGACGACGCGCGACTTGTCCCGCTCCGTCATTGTCAGCCCGGCGATGCGTGCAAAGTGTTCATCGAATTTGGAGCCGTCATTGATCTCCTCTTGCGGGATCAGCGGCTGCACCAGCGTGAAGGCGGTTCCCTCTTGAGGAGATGTACGCGCCTGCGGCAGCAGCATTTGCAGTGCAACAAGGCCAGCGAACAGCGAAAGCATCTTCCAATGCCGCCTTTGCACCCCGCGCGCGACTGCTGCAGCGATAAGAACCGCCATGCCGGACAGGGCATAAGTGCCGAGATAGGGGAGCGCGCGCGCAAGACCGGGCGTGTCCCATCCCCCCAACAGGATGAGGCCAAGAGGCGGCC
Source organism: Pseudomonadota bacterium (assembly GCA_034211135.1). Taxonomy (GTDB): domain Bacteria; phylum Pseudomonadota; class Alphaproteobacteria; order Sphingomonadales; family Sphingomonadaceae; genus Erythrobacter. The sequence continues at coordinate 32,130 of JAXHVK010000017.1, read as the reverse complement.
AGGGATATCCGGTAAAGACCCAGGAACGCGCCCATTCGAACAAGATCCATGCGCCCGCAAAAACGAATGCGAAGGCGGTTAAGCCGCGCCCGCGGGCGATCAAATGCGCCGTTACCGAGGCGAGTGCGGGGTAGACAGCCAGATAGATGCAAAGGAGCGGGACGGCCAACCAGCCCAGAAACTCGGGCATCTTCGCCTGATAGGTGAACGCCGTCGCGATCCAGTTATTAGCGAGCGTCAGATGCGCCCAGCCAAACAGCCAACCACGCCAGGCCGCGGACCGCCAATCGTCGGACAAGTGCAGCAGCGCCACAAATGCCGCAATCGCCGGTATCGCGACATACCAAGCATGAACCGGCGGATATCCCAGCGCCGCTATCAGCCCGAGAATTACGGAACTCAAAGCCGGACGAGCCTGCACGGCACCCCAAGCGGCACCCAGCTTCGCGTTCAATCCCTCAGCCATGTGCGGACCGCCTCAGACAGGAGCGCAGTACGGAACGAACCGATCAACCGACCGGTTCGAGCGTATCGTCACCATCCTTCGCAGCGGCTGCATCGCCGATTGCGGGCGGCAGAACCGATGAGTCGATCTCGCCACCTTCATCATCCGACTTTTTCGCGCGCGGTTTGCGCTGGCGGGCCGGGCGGCTGTCATCCTTGGGCGCGCGGCGGCGGCGCGGCTTGCGCTCTGCTTCGTCGCCATCGGCAGCATTTTCCTGATCGGCAACTTCGCCTTCGACGCCGGTTTCACCCTCGACAGCGCCATCCTTGGCCGTTGTCTCATCATCATCGCGGCGCGAACGGCCCCGGCGATTGTTGCGGCGGCGATTGTCACCGTCTTCGCTGTCGTCCTCATCATCGGAATTGTCGCGCGCCTCATTGCGTTTGGCGCGGGCTTCTTCCTGACGGGCTTTGTTATCAGCGATTACGCGGAAATAGTGATCGGCAAATTGCAGGTAATATTCGGCCTGCACACGATCGCCATTGTGCTGCGCATCCTGCGCAAGCTTCTTGTATTTATCCAGCAACTGCGGTGCATTGCCGCGTGCGCGGCTATCGATGCGGTTCTGGTTGTTGCCGCCGCCCTGATTGCGATTACCGCGACCGCGGCGACGATTATTACGATTGTTATTCAAGGAAAATCTTCCTTATCCGTGGCCCTCGGTAGAGGCCATGCGCTGACATTCGCACTTGCGCATATTGGCCATTGGTTCCCCCATGGACCCTCACTTAAGCCGCGCCTTACAACAAGACGCGTGGCGCACTCCGTCCCGTATAGACCGGTGGGCCGTGACCCATGCGGTCAAAAAAAGCGGTTATTCGGAGCTTGGCGTGGCGATCTGCAACGGGGGCGGATCGGCATGCCTGATTCGAGACGTAGCGAGCCGATTGGCATTTGCCAAGCCCTGCAAGTGATTTCCTCAGGAAAGCGATACAACGCGTGGCCTATTTGCAAGATCACGCCGAACGCTGCAACGAAAGCCAGCCTTTTCAGCTATCTGGCCAACCGCATCCGCCTGCGTAGCGCCGATTTCGAGGATTGCGACACCTTCGCGATTCATAAGCTTGCGCAGTTGGGGGATGAGCACGCGATAGTCGTCAAGCCCCTCCGGCCCTGAAAAAAGCGCGCTGGCGGGTTCGTAGTCGCGAACATCGCGATCGAGCGGCGCATCCTCCTCCACATAGGGGGGATTGCAGACAATCAGGTCGAAAGTGCCCAGATCATCGGCCCAGCCCGCTTTGGTCCAGTCACCGGCCCGCACCGAAGCCCGATCTTCCAAGTCCAGCGAAGCTGCGTTCTGGCGTGCGACAGCCAGCGCTGTCTCGCTCGCGTCAATGGCGATGCCCGACCACAGGGGGCGCTCGGCCAGCAGAGTGAGCAATAGCGCGCCCGACCCCGTTCCCATATCCAGCACGCGCGCTTCGCTGCCGCCCCGAATGATCCGCTCCAGTGCCTCTTCAATCAGTGTCTCGCTGTCCGCGCGCGGGATCAGAACGCCAGGCTTTACGGCGAATACCCGCCCGAAAAATTCCGCTTCACCGATGATATAGGCGACAGGCTCCTGCTCCCTCCTGCGATTGAGATGATCGGTAAATCCGGACGGTGGGGCCGCATCCATATGCCACAGCAGCAGATCGGAACGCGACACGCCAAGGGCATCAGCCATCAGCAGCTCGGCATCCAGCCGCGGGCTGTCGGACAAATTGGCAAGAGTGTGCGCCGCTTCGCGCAGCGTGGCGCTGACGGTTGTCATCGCTATTCGTTCAGCGCCGCTAGCCGCTTTGCCTCATCCTCCGAGATCAGAGCGTCGACCAGTTCGGTAAGCCCCGGTCCGGCGAGCACTTCTTCCAGCTTATGCAGGGTAAGCCCGATGCGGTGATCGGTCACGCGCCCTTGGGGGAAGTTGTAGGTGCGGATGCGTTCGGAACGGTCACCACTGCCAACCATCGCCTTGCGCGCCTCCGCCTCTGCGCCCTGCACTTCGTCGCGCTGCTTTTCAAACAGGCGCGCGCGCAGAACCTGCATGGCCTTTTCGCGGTTCTTGTGCTGGCTGCGGCCATCCTGACACGTCACCACGATCCCTGTCGGTTCATGCGTGATGCGGATTGCCGAATCGGTGGTGTTGACGTGCTGCCCGCCCGCACCGCTGGCGCGATAGGTGTCGATCTTGAGATCGCCCGCGTCGATATGGACATCGACGTCATCGGGTTCTGGCAGAACGGCCACTGTCGCGGCTGATGTGTGAATGCGTCCGCCGCTTTCAGTGACAGGCACGCGCTGTACGCGGTGCACGCCGCTTTCGAATTTGAGCTTCGCGAACACACCGGCGCCAGCGATATTCGCGACGATTTCCTTGAAGCCGCCCACTTCGCTTGCGCTCATGCTGACGGGTTCAACCTTCCAGCCATTCTCAGCTGCAAAGCGTTCATACATGCGGAACAGATCGCCCGCGAACAGTCCGGCCTCATCACCGCCCGTGCCTGCGCGGATTTCAAGCATTGCCGGCTTTGAATCAGCCGCATCGCGCGGCAGCAGGGCCACTGCCAGCTGGCGCTCTTTTTCAGGCAAAGCCTCACGGATGGCGGACAATTCCTCTTCCGCCATATCCTTCATCTCCGGATCGGAGAGCATTTCTTCCAATCCGACCATTTCGCCGCGCATCGCCTTAACCTCAGCCGCAATTTTTGCGACCGGCTCCAGCTCGGCATAGTCGCGACTTGCCTTGACGAATTCATCACCTTCAAGCGTGCCCGAAGCCATGCGCGCTTCGAGCTCGGCAAAGCGGTTGGCTATCTGATCAAGGCGTTCGGGTGGTATTTGCATTGATCAGGCCAGCAGCGCTTTGATTTCAGACTGGCGCTCTCCGCGAACGCGCACACTGTCAGCGGAAATGAAGGAGACAAGGCTGTCCGCCCCCATCTTGGACGCTTTGTCAAAACGTTTGCGCGGGCTGCCGGTGGCGAACAGTTCCGCAGTCAACCCGCCGGCGCGCAGCTTGCCCAATGCGGCAATCGCCTCTGCCATAAGCGCATCGTCTTCGACCACCACGATCACATTGGCATTGGGTTCGCCTTTGCCCACAACCAGCATAGCCAGCCGCTCAATCCCTGCAGCCCAGCCGACAGCAGGCGTCGCAGGACCGCCGAGCGATTCCATCAGCCCGTCATAACGCCCACCGCCGAGCACAGTGCTCTGCGAACCAAGCGCATTGGCTGCCGCCGATCCTTCATCGGGGATGAATTCGAACGCCGTGTGGCGATAATAGTCGAGCCCGCGAACCAGAGCATCGGCGCGGGTCCATTTGACCCCTGCTGCATCAAGGCCGCTGGTCACGCTTTCAAAAAACGCCAGCGCGTCTTGCGACAGGAATTCGTCAATCTTGGGCGCATCGGGAAGGAAGACCTTGTCTCGCGGGTCTTTGGAATCGAGGATACGCAGCGGGTTCTTCTCCAACCGCTCCTGCGAATCTTCCGAAAGATCGCCGCGCACCTTGCCGAAATATTCGATCAGGCCCGCACGCCACGCTTCCCGGCTTTCGCCATCGCCCAGGGTGTTGAGGTGCAGCGTCACACCCTCAATACCCAGTTCGCGCAGCAGTTGGCCAGCCATGGTCAGCAATTCGACATCGGCCTGCGGCTCCGCTGCGCCAAGAATTTCGGCATCAATCTGGTGAAACTGGCGATAGCGACCCTTTTGCGGGCGTTCATAACGGAATAGCGGGCCGTGCGTCGCCACCTTCAGCGGGGCGTGCTGCTGCCAGCCATTGGTGAGATATGCGCGCGCGATGCCAGCCGTAAATTCGGGCCGCAGCGTCAGCGAATCCCCGCCGCGATCATCGAAAGAGTACATTTCTTTCGAAACAACGTCGGTCGTCTCGCCAAGCGAACGGGCGAAAACTTCGGTCTTTTCGAAGACGGGAAATTCGGCGCGGCGAAACCGGTAGAGTTTGCGCACGCGTTCAAACGTTTCGACCACGAAAGCGAAGGCTTCCGCGTCGGCGCCGAAGATATCCTGAGTGCCGCGAATGGCTTTGGGAGTGTTTTTGCTCATGAAGGTCCTGTTGCTTGCCGCGCGAATTAGGGCGACGCGAGGACTTTCGCAATGCTACAGCGCACGCTAGGGGCGCTGATCACACACTTCCCTCTACTTTGCGAAAAGAGAAATCCATGCGCATCGACAAAATCCCGACAGGCACCAATCCGCCGGACGACCTGAACGTCATCATCGAAGTCCCGACTGGCGGCGAACCGGTGAAGTATGAGTTCGACAAGGAATCGGGCGCGCTTTTCGTGGACCGTATCCTTCATACGCCGATGCGCTATCCGGCCAATTACGGGTTTGTCCCGCACACGCTTTCGCCCGATGGCGATCCGCTGGACGCGCTGGTTATTGCGCGCTCCCCGTTCGTTCCTGGCTGCGTCGTGCGTTCACGCCCGATCGGCGTCCTCAATCTCGAAGACGAACATGGCGGCGATGAAAAGCTCATCTGCGTTCCGGTCGATACCACCTTCCCGTATTATTCGGACGTGGGCGAAACCAAGGATCTGCCGTCAATCATCATGCAGCAGATTGAGCACTTCTTCACCCACTACAAGGATCTCGAAACCGAAAAATGGGTTCGGATCGGCAAGTGGGGCGACCGCGCAGAAGCACGTCAGATCGTGCTTGAAGCAATCGAGCGGGCGAAGGCCTAAGCGTAAAGACCGCTTTTGCAGGCGGGGTGTGTCGGCGGGAAGGCCCCGCCGGCAAGATCAGGTCAGGGCGAACATCGCCTTGACTAGCCCCGTCAGCAGGAACGGAAGCCCGATAGCAAGCGTCCACAGCGCGATTTTATCGCGGCGGAACGCAGATGCCAAAGCTGGGTCAAAAGCCTGCTCCTCATCCAGATCGGTCCAGCGTTTTTCAAACCAGCGGCATGCGGGAATAATCGCTGCCACCAGAATGATCAGCGCGACATACGGTAGGATCGACGAAAAGCCTGACGCCAGCGCTTTTACAGTCACAAAAATCTGAAGGCCTGTGTAGGCGAGTAGAGCGAAAGCGACGTGATCGCTCATCGCCTTGCGCCAATCGAGCGGACGTTCGGCGGCTGTTCCCAGAGATTCGCTGTGCGAAACCCCATCGTGATTATGCGACGCTTGATTCATTATGACCGCTCCCCAACGGTTATTTTCTCTCCGCGATGAGTATCCCAAAGCTGAGCCCGCCTTGCAAGCGCTGTAACAAATTTGAAATTTTGTTGCGCGCAGGCACTCAAACAGCTGCCATGAAATTGATTTAAAGCATGAATCCAAATGCGGGTATTAAAGGCATCGGGCGGCGGCATATCAAATTCACAGCGCACCGGTTGTCATGGAACGGGGTGTTCGCACCCTGTCGCGAATCACTGCAAAAACCCTGCCAAGTTGATCGAAAAGTGCCACAATTAAGTAGGATCGCCCTTTTCTGACCGCGCGAGAGTGCTAAAGCAGGAGCGATGACCGACGAAACCAATCTGGCCGAACCCGATCTCAGCGCTGTTGCGAATGCGCCTGTCAGCGCCGTGGCGGACCTGCCCAATGGCGGGCTGGAAGTCATCTCGATTGCGAAGAGCTATGACAAGCGCGCCGTGCTGACCGACATCTCGCTCAGCGTGGGCAAGGGCGAGGTTCTGGGCCTGCTCGGACCGAACGGCGCGGGCAAGACGACGTGCTTCTATTCGATCATGGGCTTGGTGAAGCCCGATTCGGGTCGCATCCTGATGGATGGAGAGGATGTCACCAACCTGCCCATGTACCGTCGCGCGATTCTGGGGCTTGGCTATCTGCCGCAGGAAACAAGCATTTTCCGCGGGATGACGGTAGAGCAGAACATCAATTGCGTGCTCGAAATGGTGGAGCCTGATGCGGACACGCGCGCGCAGGAGCTTGAACGGCTGCTGGGCGAATTTGGCCTGACCCGTCTTCGCGACAGTGCCGCCATGGCGCTTTCAGGGGGTGAGCGGCGACGCTGCGAGATCGCGCGCGCTCTGGCAGCAAAGCCATCCATCATGTTGCTGGATGAACCCTTTGCCGGGATTGATCCCCTGTCCATCAGCGATATCCGCGATCTGGTGAAAGACCTCAAGCGGCGCGGTATCGGTGTGCTGATCACAGACCACAATGTGCGTGAAACGCTCGACATCGTGGACCGCGCATGCATCATCTATGGCGGGCAGGTGCTGTTCGCGGGCACTCCGCAGGCCTTGGTCGCGGATGAGAATGTGAAGCGGCTTTACCTGGGCGAAGGCTTTACTCTCTAGGGACGGCTCCAATGGCTCTTGGTCCCCGCCTCGACTTACGACAGTCCCAACAACTGGTGATGACGCCGCAATTGCAGCAGGCGATCAAGCTGCTGGCGGCATCCAATCTTGAAATCGAGACTTTCATCGGGGAAGCCCTTGAGGCCAACCCGCTGCTCGAAGCGGGCGCTGTTTCCTCCGAGAATGTTGGCGAACCGGGCGAGGCGGACGATATTCCGAGAGAGGAATTCACGTCCGATCAGTTGATGGCGCAGGGCGGCGGCGAAGGCGATGCACCGCTTGATATTGATAACGGTGCGCTGGACCGCGATCGCGATACCGGAGATGGCGAAAGCGCATCGCGCACTGCCAGCGCGGAAGATTGGGGCGGCGCGGCCGGCTCTGGCGGGGGAATGGACGGCGATGCGCCTGATATAGAGGCCACGCGCGCCGCACAGCTTACCCTGATGGAACATCTCGACGCGCAAATCGGCGCCGTGGCAGCCAGCGATGCCGAAGCCTTCATTGCGCGCCACCTGATCGGCCTGCTTGATGATGCAGGCTATCTTTCACAGGACCTGCGCGACATTGCCTATGATCTTGGCGTTTCGCGCGAGGAAGCGAAGGCGGCATTGATGGCTGTCCAGTCGCTGGACCCGAGCGGAGTGGGCGCACGCAGCCTTGCCGAATGTCTGGCGATCCAGGCGCGTGAGGCAGACCGCTATGATCCCTGCATGGCACGCTTGATCGACAATCTCGATCTGGTTGCAAAAGGCGAAATCGCCCGCTTGCGCCGTCTGTGCGATGTCGATGACGAAGACCTGTCAGACATGCTGCGCGAACTGCGCGAATACAATCCGAAACCCGGCCTTGCCTTTGCGCCTTCCAGCGATGATGCCATCGTGCCTGATATCCTGCTTACCCCGAATGGTGAAAACGGATGGGATATCGCGCTTAACGAGGAAACCCTGCCGAGGTTGGTCGTAAACCGTGATTATTATGTCGAGCTGTCAGACGGCTCGCCCGATGAAGAGGCACAGGGTTGGCTGAAGGAAAAGCTGGCTGATGCCCACTGGCTGATCCGCGCGCTGGACCAGCGGCAAAAGACAATTCTTAAAACCGCAGCTGAAATCGTGAAGCAGCAGGACGGATTTTTCCGCCGCGGCGTTTCCGAGCTTAAGCCGCTGACCCTGCGCGAAGTGGCGGAACAGATCGAAATGCACGAAAGCACAGTCAGCCGCGTCACCAGCAACAAATATCTGTGGTGCGAACGCGGCTGCTTCGAGCTGAAATACTTCTTTTCCAGCGGGGTAGCGCGCACGGGTGCCTCCGGCGATGCGGAAGGCGCCTCTTCCGAAGCGATCAAGGCGCGGATTAAGGCACTGACCGATGCCGAAGACCCGAAAAAGGTGCTTTCGGATCAGAAACTGGTCGATCTTCTGAATGAAGAAGGCTTCGGCCTGGCGCGCCGTACGGTAGCCAAATATCGTGAAGCCATCGGTATCAGTTCAAGCGCGCAGCGCCGCCGTCAGAAAAAACTTAACGCCCTTTAACGCAGGCGAAGCGCGGCGAAACCCGCACAAAAGCGCAGGTCTTGCCCCTCCGTATGAACACGTGCGACTCGTGGAGTCAGCAGGGTTTACGGTAAATTAACCTTTTCCGTTCAGACCTTGTGTGGTTAATACATGGCAACGTCTATTGATAAGGCGTTACCGCACACTCTGATTGAAGAGATGCACGCCATCCTGTGTGCATTGATGCGACTGGGCAAGTTAGGGGACCAGCGATGCGAGTTCTGTTGATTGAGGATGAGCCGACAACGGCAAAGGCTATCGAGCTCATGCTTACGACCGAGGGGTTCAATGTCTATTCGACCGATCTGGGCGAAGAAGGCCTCGATCTGGGTAAGCTGTATGATTACGATATCATCCTGCTCGACCTGAACCTTCCGGACATGCACGGCTATGACGTGCTGAAGAAGCTGCGCGTTGCCAAGGTGCAAACGCCCGTGCTGATCCTTTCGGGTATTGCCGAAATGGACAGCAAAATCCGGTCGTTCGGCTTTGGCGCTGATGACTATGTGACCAAGCCTTTCCACCGCGAAGAGCTTGTCGCCCGCATCCACGCTGTTGTGCGCCGTTCGAAAGGCCACAGCCAGTCGGTTATCCGCACCGGCAAGCTGGCAGTGAACCTCGATGCGAAAACTGTCGAAGTCGACAGCGCCCGCGTCCACCTCACCGGCAAGGAATATGCGATGCTTGAGCTGCTTTCGCTGCGCAAAGGCACGACGCTGACCAAGGAAATGTTCCTCAACCACCTGTATGGCGGGATGGACGAACCGGAACTCAAGATCATCGACGTCTTCATCTGCAAGCTGCGCAAGAAGCTCAGCCACGCATGCGGCGGCGAAAACTACATCGAAACCGTCTGGGGCCGCGGATATGTTCTGCGCGACCCGAATGAAGAGGCGGAAGCCGCTTAATCCTCCTGGAAATCGGTCAACGAGTGACGCCCGGCGCCCTATGGGTTCCGGGCGTTATTCGTATGTGACGCACACTTTCAGGCAGGGAGCTTCAGGATTTGAGCGCAGTGCGAAAATCCAGACCGGTCGGCTCCTGAAAAACGCGCAGGTCGAATTCATCGACGATCGCCAGCAAATGGTCGAAGATATCGCCCTGAATGCTCTCGTACTGCTCCCAGACGGTAGTGGTCGTGAAGCAGTAGATTTCCAGCGGCACGCCTTGCGCAGTCGACGGCATCTGGCGCACCATCATGGTGAAACCGTCAGAGTTGATGTCGGAATGCCATTCCAGATAGGCGCCGATATAGGCGCGGAATGTGCCGAGGTTCGTTAGCCGGCGCGCGTTCACAGGCGCATCTTCGCCGGAAAGCTCCCGCTGGTTCCACTCGGCAATTTCATCGCGCTTTTCGGCGAGATATCCCTTCAGCATCTTGAATTTTTTAAGGTCGACAACCTCTTCATCGCTCAGGAAACGGATTGAATTCTGGTCGATCACAATGCTGCGTTTGATCCGGCGTCCACCGGATTCTGCCATTCCGCGCCAGTTTGCATAACTGTCCGACACCAGCCGGTGCGTTGGAATGGTGACAATGGTCTTGTCGAAATTCTGGACTTTCACCGTGTGAAGCGAAATGTCGATCACGTCGCCATCAGCGTTCATGCTGGGCATGGTGATCCAGTCACCCACCCGCAGCATATCATTGGTGGTGAGCTGCACGCTTGCAACGAGGCTAAGGATCGTATCCTTGAACACCAAGAGCAGGACCGCGGTAATCGCACCAAGCCCCGAAAGCAGCAGCAACGGGCTTTCATCAATCAGGACGGAAATCATGATGATCGCGGCGCCGCAAAGCACCACGATCTTCACCACCTGCACAAACCCCTTGATCGGGCGATTGCGTGAACCGGGCCGCCGTTCATACAGTTCGTTGAGGTAGGACAGCGCCTTTACAATCGCCATCGCGACCGAGATGACGATCAGGGCCTGCGTCACATTACGAGTGACGTGGACGATATCCTCCGAAAGGCCCGGAACCAGACCGATCCCGCGTGACACAATCAGCAAGGGTACGACTGTCGCCAGCCAGGCAGCAGCCTTGTCGTCCTGATCGCTTTTCGCATCGATATACGGTGCGGCGGCGCGCAGGATCACGAATTTGAGGATGTAATTGGCAATGATCGCAGCCGAGGCGAGCAAGGTGATACCGATCAGGGTTTTCAGCCAATCGGCCTGTTCAGCGAAGATCTGGGAAAGCTGTTCCATGGCCCAACGCACTAGCGGGGATTGCCCCTCCCCCTCAACCCCGGCGGATTTTGCGCCCAACCCCTCTGGACAAGTGCGGTTCTCCCCGCCAAGTCGCTGCGCGTTATGACAGCATTCAAGGAAGGCGATCCCACCACCCTAAGCCGGCTCTATGGCAGGAGCGTCGGCAAACCGCTGCGCGCGCGCCAGCAAACGCTGGTCGACGATCTGCTGCCCAAGATTGCTGTGCCTGCAGAAGGACCGGTGACGGGCGAGGCCCTGTTTGGTGAGGATTGCCCGCTCCATTTCGAAATCGGTTTCGGCGGGGGAGAGCACCTTGCCTATCGTGCGGACCTGTTGCCTAATCACGGCTTTATCGGTGCAGAGCCGTTCCTGAATGGCGTGGCGCAGGCATTGGCACATGTCGAGGAACAGCGGCTTGCCAATATCCGCTTGCATCACGGCGATGCGCTGGAAGTGCTGAACCGCGTACCCGATGGCGGGCTGACCATGTTGTATCTGTTGCACCCCGACCCCTGGCCAAAGAACAAACATGCCAAACGCCGCATGATGAATGACGGACCGGTCCAGATGTTCGCGGACAAGCTGAAGCCGGGCGGCGAATTCCGGTTCGGCACCGACCATCCGGTCTATCTGCGCCATGCATTGATGGTGATGCAGCGCTTTACCGATGAATTTGAGTGGGTCGCTGAAGGCCCCAAAAGCTGGCAAAACCGCCCCTCAGGCTGGTGCGAAACGCGCTATGAACAAAAGGCGCGCAACGTTTTCGGCCACGAAGTCTGGTATTTCCGCTTCCGCCGCCGCTAACCGCTTGCATGACGGGCGCAAATGATTGAGCCTGCCCGAAGAGCGTCTGACGAAAAGCAGGGCGGCTTTGACAAAGGGGCGTGGGCACATGGGCAAAATGGGTTGGTGGTTCGCTGCCTTCTTCGGACCCATCGGGCTGCTGTTTGCGGGCCTTGGCATTGCTTTCTTCATCAGCGACCGTGAATATGAAACGGACGGGATCAAGACGACCGGCGCAGTCGTGCGAGTGATCACCGATAGTGATGATGGCACGACAACTTACCGGCCTGTCGTGACATTCGTCGATCAGACCGGACAGCGCCATCAATTCACCAGCAACGCAGCATCAAGCTGGTGGGACTATTCCAGAGGCGATCCCATTGATGTCGTCTACCTGCCTGACAAACCCGAAAAGGCCCGCATTGACGGCTTTTTAGGCAGGCTGTTCCTGCCCTTGATGTTCTTTGTGCTGGGATCATTCTTTGCGCTGGCGGGCGCTGTATTCCTTTGGATCACAATCCGCAGGCGCATGACAATTGCACGTCTGAAATTACGCGGTGTGCGGATAGAGGCAGAATTTGTCGAATGCTTCATGGACACATCGATGCATGTGAATGGCGAGCACCCCTATCGCGTGCTCGCCCGAGGCAAGCACCCGCACACAAAACGCAAATCCAAGATGATCAGCGATCCCATGTGGCGCGATCTGACGGATACGCTGCAGGGAAAGACGGTTCCGGTTTTTGTCGGCAAGGAGAAACCGAAACCGCATTTTGTTGATCTGAGCGAGTGGATCTCGAAAAAGGAGTGGGCCTGAAATGACTTCAAGACGGCAATTCATGGGCGGCCTTGTGATCGCTGCGGGCGCGGGTGCCTTGGCGGCGTGCTCCAAGGTTGATGGCGAGGGCGGCACGGCTTCGGGCCAGAAACGCGCCGCCAATCCGAATGCCAGTGCGCTGGATGCAGATGCGCTGGAGGATGTTCTGGTCGGTTCATCCTATCTCGGCACAGGCGGCGGCGGCAGCCTTGCCGCAGCCCGCGAACTTATCGCCAAAGACCTTGCCGCGGGGCACAGTTTTACGCTGCTTTCGGTTGACGACCTTGCCGATGATGATCGGGTCGCATGCCCGTATGGCCTCGCCAGCCTTGCCCCCACCAGCGCGGAAATGCAGGCGCGGCTTGATGCCAGCCCGAACAAGGTTGATGAACCCGTACAGCTCGCCTTCGAAACTCTTGAAGAGCATGTCGGCCAGAAATTCGCAGGCGTTATTCTGGGAGAGATCGGCCCGCTCAGCCTTGCCGAAGGGCTGTCGATCGCGGCCCGCCTTGGCGTGCCTGCGCTCGACGCAGACACAGTGGGCCGCGCTGTGCCGGAGATAAACCAGCACTCTGTCAAAGTTGCAGGCATTCCACTTACTCCCATCGGGGCGGGAACGCCGTTTGGCGATAGAATGGTGGTGGGCGAGTTGGGCGATCCAACCCGTGCAGAAGACATCCTGCGCAGCATCGCCGTGGTCAGCCGTGAATGCGGCGTTGCCGACAGCCCGATCACGGGCGCACAGGCAAAGGCAAAAGGCACGCTGGTCACTGGCAGTTTCACCCTTGCCCGCTCCATCGGCGCGGCTGTGCGGCAAGGCAAAGCAGACGGCACCGATCCGGTAGAGGCCGCACGCGCGGCAGGGGATGGCTATACGCTGTTCACAGGCACCGTTTCAGACTTCAACTGGAAAGATGAAGACGGCTTCCTCGTCGGGCAGGTGATGCTGACGGGCACCGGAGAATTTGCAGGCCAAAGCTTCATGACTGAGGTGAAAAACGAACACCTCGTCGCCCGCCGCAATGGCGAGGTCGTCGCGACCTGTCCCGATCTCATCAGCCTGATCGACCCGAAGACCGGCGACGGGGTCAACAATCCCGATTACACGCGCGGGCAGGAACTGGTTGCGCTGGGCTTCAGATGCGCCCCGCTCTGGCGCAGCGAGGCAGGGCTGGCCGTCTTCAGTCCAGCCTATTTCGGTTATGCGATTGACTACATCCCGATTGAGCAGCGCTTCGCCTGATAGGAGCACGGCTCATCGCAGCTGAGACAGCACTCGGCGATTAAGATACGGAAATATCAGGCTTTTCGGAACCAAAAAGCGTCTCACCCGTCGATAGGGCAAGAGCGCGGGGCACAAGGCAACGCGCATTTGAATACAAACGACAGGAGAGACGATACCATGAGCATCGACAATCTCACCGAACTTTACATTGACCAGCTGCAGGACCTCTACAGTGCAAACCGCCAATCGCTTGAAGCGACAAAGGCGCTTCGCGGGGCGGCAACATCAGGCGATCTGAAAACCGCACTGGATGCAGGCGTTACCGGCATTGAAGACGGTATGACGTCGGTCAAGACGCTGATCGAAAATCACAAGGCTGATCCGACCGGCGAATTCTGCAAGGGCATGGAAGGCCTTGTGAAGGAAGCAAAGGCCCACGCGATCAATGCGGACATCAGCGATCTGGATACGCGCGACGCATCCATCATCGCCCAGTATCAGCGCATGGCCCACTATGCGATGGCAGGATACGGCACCGCCGCCGCCTTTGCCGAGCGCCTGGGTCTTGAGGAAGACGCCGCAGTGCTGCGCAAGAACCTTGAAGACACCAAGGGCGGAGATGCGCGCATGACCGGCATCGCCATCGGTACAGTCAACGAAGAAGCCATGGCGGCCTGAACACCGCGACTGGTTGTTTCAAACAATTAAACGAGAAAAGGGGCTGACCTGCGAAGGGTCGGCCCCTTTTTCATGCTCAGCTGACCACGCCCGCGCTCGCCAGAACGGCCAGCGTCAATACGTCCGGCGCAATCGCAGTCATCGGTGCAATCTGCACCGGCTTTTCCATGCCCAGCAGCATCGGGCCAACCGTGCTGTTCGCCCCGAGCTCACGCAGCAGTTTCGCCGAAAGGTTAGCCGATTGCAGACCCGGCATGATCAGGACGTTGGCAGGCGCTGAAAGGCGGCTGAACGGATACAGCTTCATTACCTTGGGGTTCAGCGCGGCATCAGGTGCCATTTCACCTTCATATTCAAAGCCGGGGTCTTCACGATCAAGGATCGACACGGCTTCACGGATGTTCGCCAGCCATTGGCCGGACGGGTTGCCAAACGTGGAATAGGACAGGAACGCAACGCGCGGTTCATGCCCCATGCGACGGGCCACAGCGGCGGTTTCCTTGGCGATATAGGCCAGTTCTTCCGCGCTGGGGCGTTCATTGATGGTGGTATCGGCAAGGAAAGTGGTGTGGTTCTTGCCGATCATCATGTGAATCCCGAACGGCAGGGCATCTTGCTTCTTGTCCAGCACAAGATTCACTTCGCGCACGGTCTGCGCATAGGTGCGGGTCAGACCGGAAATCATGCCATCGGCATGGCCCAGCGCGACCAGAAGCGCGGCGAACACATTGCGTTCCTGATTGACCATGCGGCGCACGTCGCGCTCTGTATATCCCCGGCGTTGCAGGCGATTATAGAGGTAGTCCACCATAGCCGGAACGTGGCTGCTATCGGCGGAGTTCTGGATTTCGAAACTGCCCGGATCAGACACGGAAAGCTGGTGCAGCTTGTCCATCACTGCCTTGGTCCGGCCCACGAGGATCGGCCTGCCATATCCGAAATCACGGAACTGGATGGCGGCGCGCAGCACCACTTCTTCTTCCGCTTCCGCGAACACCATGCGCTTCGGATTTGACTTCGCTTCGTTGTAAACGCCGGTCAGCACGCTTGTCGTCGGGTTCAGACGGCTACGCAGCTTGGTACGATATTCGTCAAAGTCCTCGATGCGCGACTGGGCAACGCCGCTGTCCATCGCCGCCTTGGCCACTGCGCTGGAGACGACTTCGATCAGGCGCGGATCAAACGGCGCGGGGATGATGTAGTCGGTGCCGAATTTCTGGTTTTTGCCATAGGCGCTTGCCACTTCTTCGGGCACGCGTTCACGCGCCAGTTCGGCGATGGCCTGTGCGGCAGCAACCTTCATCTCTTCGTTGATGGTGGTCGCCTGCACATCCAAAGCACCGCGGAAGATGAACGGGAAGCCGAGCACATTGTTGACCTGGTTCGGGAAGTCGCTGCGCCCTGTTGCGATGATCGCGTCCGGACGAACGGCCTTTGCTTCGTCCGGCATGATTTCCGGCACCGGATTGGCCATCGCAAAGATGATCGGCTTGTCCGCCATCTTCTCCACCCATTCCGGCTTGAGAGCGCCCGCAGCTGAAAGGCCGAGGAAGATGTCCGCACCGTCCAGCGCTTCTTCAAGGCTGGTCGCCTTCGTCGCGACGGCGTGCGCGCTTTTCCACTGATCAACATTGTCGCGGCCCGGAGTGATCGGGCCGGAACGGTCGCACATGATCACATTTTCGTGCGGGATACCCATCGCCTTGATCAGGGCGGTGCAGGCAATAGCCGCCGCGCCCGCGCCATTCACAACCACCTTCACATCGGAAATGTCGCGGCCTGTCAGATGGCAGGCATTTAGCAGGCCCGCTGCTGTAATGATCGCGGTGCCGTGCTGGTCATCATGCATGATCGGAATATTCATGCGCTCGCGCAGGGCGGCTTCGATGATGAAGCATTCGGGCGCTTTGATATCTTCCAGATTGATGCCGCCAAAGCTCGGCTCCATCAAGGCAACCGCTTCGATAAAGGCTTCGGGATCTTCGGTCGCGAGTTCGAGGTCGATCGAGTCCACGTCAGCAAAGCGTTTGAACAGGACCGCCTTGCCTTCCATCACCGGCTTCGATGCGAGCGCGCCGAGATTGCCCAGCCCCAGAATGGCCGAACCGTTGGAGATAACAGCGACAAGGTTCGCCTTTGCGGTGTAGCGTGCCGCGAGCGAGGGATCTTCGGCAATCGCTTCAACCGGCGCTGCCACACCCGGCGAATAGGCAAGGCTGAGATCGCGCTGCGAGGTCATCGGCTTTGTCGCGACGATCTCCAGCTTACCCGGGCGGATCGTCTCGTGATAGAACAACGCTTCGCGCGTGGTGAAACCGCTCTTGCGTTCGTTACCTGAATTGTCGGCCATATATCCCTCTTCTCGCACCTGATTGCCGCTTGCGATTAGCGCCTGTTGTCGCCGCATCATAGGGACTTTTCGACATTAGCTTGCAAAGAATGCAATCGAGATAGCGCTGCCAAAGCCCAACAACAGCGGGGATAGCCGCATTGCGCGCCATGCCGAATCGCCAGATGCTTGATAGGGCATGCGTTATGGCCGCCGCGTCGAACAAACCCACGCCGATGATGGAGCAGTATCTCGCCCTCAAGGAAGAGGCCGCGGGATCGCTGCTGTTCTATCGCATGGGCGACTTTTTCGAACTGTTCTTTGACGATGCGAAACGCGCCGCGGCGATACTCGACATCGCGCTGACAGCGCGCGGGGAGCATGATGGCGAACCGGTCGCCATGTGCGGCGTCCCGGTCCATTCTGCCGAAGGGTATCTCGCACGCCTGATAAAGGCGGGTGAGCGGGTGGCCATCGCAGAACAGGTCGAAACCCCTGACGAGGCAAAGGCACGCGCCAAAGCCGAAGGGCGCCCGTCCTCCAAAGCGCTGGTAAAGCGCGACATTGTTCGATTTGTTACCGCAGGCACGCTGACCGAAGAGGCTTTGCTGGAACCACGCCGCGCCAATGTACTGGTCGCGCTGGCCGATGTGCGCGGGGCAATTGGCGTGGCAGCAGTGGACATTTCCACCGGCACGACTGTTCTGGCAGAAACGACCCCGCATTTGCTGGGCGCAGAGCTTGCACGACTTGGCCCCAGCGAAGTCGTCGTGCCGGAGGGATGGGATCACTCCGCCCCCGAAGAACCCGCCTTCCACGCAAAAAGCGCGTTTGACAGCGACAGCGGTACAGCGCGCCTGCAATCGCTGCACGGGGTCGCGACGCTGGACGGGTTCGGCACCTTCAGCCGCGCGATGACAGCGGCTGCGGGCGGACTGATCGGCTATCTCGAACATGTCGGGCGCGGCAACCTGCCCTTGCTCCTGCCACCCACAATGCGCGCTGACGGCGCGACCATGGTGATGGACGAAGCCACGCGCTCCAGCCTTGAAATCCTTGAAAGCAGTCAGGGAGGTCGCGCCGGCAGTCTGGTGGCGACGCTGGACCGGTGTTCGACAGGGGCAGGTTCGCGAATGCTGGCTGAAGACCTCGCCGCGCCGCTGCTTGATGAGGCTGCGATCACAGACAGGCTTGCCACGGTCCAGTATTTTCGTGACCGCCCGATCGAAAGGGCTGACCTTAGAGAGGCGCTGCGTTCCCTGCCCGATCTTGGCCGTGCGCTGGGCCGCATTGTCGCCGGGCGCGGGTCTCCACGCGATCTGGGCCAGATCCGCGACGGCTTGGCCGAAGCGCAGCGTTTCCATGATGCGCTGAAAGGCATGGCGGATCGCCCCGCCCTGATCGACAGCCTGATCCCGCAGCTTTCGGGGCATGGGAGGCTGACTGACTGGATGGCTCGCGCACTGGTCGCATCTCCGCCGACAGAGCGCGGCAATGGCGGCTTTATCGCCGACGGATATGACGCCTCGCTGGATGAATTGCGGTCTGTTTCAGGCAATGCCCGCCGCGCAATTGCGGCGATGGAAGCGCGCTATCGCGAAGAAACCGGCATCGCATCGCTCAAGATCAAGCATAACGGCGTGCTCGGCTACTTTATCGAAGTACCCAGCCGGCATGGCGATGCGTTGATGGAGGCTGACAGCGGCTTTACCCACCGTCAGACGATGAAAGGCGCGGTGCGTTTCAACTCGCTTAGCCTGCACGAAGAAGCCACCCGCATATCCGAAGCAGGCGGGCGGGCACTGGCCGCGGAAGAAGCGCATTTTGAAGAACTGGTGCAGGCCGTAAGCGAAGCGCGCGAAGCTATCGCCAGCACCGCAGCCGCGCTTGCCCGGATTGATGTTGCGGCAGGCAATGCCGAACGCGCGAGTGAGGGCGAATGGTGCCGCCCCGAAATCGACACCCGCCCCGGCCTTTCCATCACGCAAGGGCGGCATCCCGTCGTCGAGGCAGCTCTGAACAAAACAGGCGAACGCTTTGTCGCGAATGATTGCGGTCTCGCATCCGACAACCGGCTGTGGCTGATTGGCGGTCCGAACATGGGCGGTAAATCGACATTCCTGCGCCAGAACGCTCTGATAGTCCTGATGGCGCAAGCGGGATGCTTCGTCCCTGCGGAGGCTGCACAGATCGGTCTGGTTGATCGCCTGTTCAGCCGCGTGGGCGCATCGGACAATCTGGCGCGCGGCCGTTCGACATTCATGGTCGAAATGGTCGAAACCGCCGCAATTCTGAGCCAGGCGACCGATCGCAGCTTTGTGATCCTGGACGAAGTGGGTCGCGGCACATCCACCTATGACGGCGTGGCGCTGGCATGGGCGGTGGTAGAGGCTGTGCATTCCAGGATAGCCTGCCGCTGCCTGTTCGCCACCCATTATCACGAGCTCGCACGGTTGGCCGAAACCTGCGAAGCGCTCTCCCTGCATCATGTCCGCGCACGCGAATGGAAAGGTGATCTGGTCCTTCTGCACGAACTCGCCGAAGGCCCCGCCGACAGGTCTTACGGCCTCGCCGTGGCAAAACTGGCCGGCGTGCCTGATGCAGTCGTGAAACGGGCAAAGGCCGTGCTTGAAAGGCTGGAAAAGACGCGGGAGGAAACCGGAGGAATTGCCGCTGGCCTCGGCGAATTGCCGCTTTTCGCGGCGGCGGCCACCCCGCAAGAGGAAGAGGCCAGTCCCGCCGAAGCACTGGCCGCAAAACTGGGCGAGATTGATCTTGATGCCCTCTCGCCGCGTGACGCTCTTGATCTGCTGTATGAATTGAAACGCGACCTGCCATAGATCGCGCCGCCTTAACGCCCGCATCAACGGGCCGAATTCCACCAAAATTTAACCGTTTTCGGACTATTGCTGTCGCCCATGGCAAACGGATTTCTTGGTGGCAGCAAAGGTGCCCTGATCTTCGCAGGCGGTGTGATCGCCTGTTCGGCTCTTGTGGCCATGTCGATGGGCAGCCAATTCACCCCGAAATCGGAAAGCGGATATACCGCTGATCGCGGCGTCGCCCCGCCTCCCGTCACGAAGACAGGCGACAGCGCCGCTCCGGCGCCTCAGCAGCAGCAGCAAGAAGCGGTTTTCGGTGAATTTGCCGGTTTTGCCGACGATGCCGAGCTGATTGATGACACATCGGGCTTTGATCCGTCGCCCGGTCAGGAAACGGCTATCATCCTCGACAATACAGGGGACGACAATAACGGTTTCGCCAGCGACAGCAGCGCTGCTGCGGCCGCAAGCAATGTTGGAACCATCGTTAAGGATACCGCGCCCGCACCGACACAAGTTGGCAAACCCAAGGCGGTGGCGGCTCCTATCGGGCAATCACGCGGGGCGCCGACCTATTCGATCCCGCTTTCAGATCTTCGCAAAAACCCGAATTACGGGAAAGCGGACCGGCCACAAAAACGGCCCGAATGATGCGTTGATCGCATCCGGGCCGCTTTAGAAATCATAAATGGTCTGAACCCGATCAGGAATCGTCTTCGGGCACCTTGTCATCGTGCTGCGGCTCGCCCGCAAACGCGCCTTCGTCGATCTCGCCTGTTTCTTCCATCTTGCGCATCTGGTCGATCAGGTCGGTTTCGTTACCGCCGATATTGTCGACACTGGGCGATGCGGGCTTGCGGCTTTCAGTGCCGCCAGCCTTGTGATTGGCTTCCACTTCGGCATCGTCGGCAACTGTCTGTGCCTGCGAAACCTTGTCGTCCTGTTCCGAATTGTGGTTCTCTGGTGCGAGATCGGTTGTGTTGGTCATGACAAAAACTCCTTTGTCTAACCAATGGGCACAACCGCCTTCATGTTCCGAGAAACTTCGCCCAATCAGCGTGTGGGAACCGGCGCTTCACCAGAATAATCATAGAAGCCGCGGCCCGATTTACGGCCAAGCCAGCCCGCTTCGACATATTTCACCAATAGCGGCGCAGGGCGGTATTTGCTGTCGCGCGTGGTTTTGTAGAGCACCTTGATGATATCAAGGCAGGTATCCAGCCCCACAAAATCCGCCAGTTGCAGCGGGCCCATCGGATGGTTCAGACCCAGGCGGCAGCCCTTGTCGATATCCTCGATACCGGCTGTCGACTGGCCAAGCACAAACACAGCCTCGTTAATCATCGGCAGCAGGATGCGGTTGACGACAAAGCCGGGTTCGTCCTGTGACAGGACGACTTCCTTGCCCAGCCCTTCGGCAAAAGTCGTGACGCGATCCGTCGTTACCTGAGCCGTGGCGAGGCCCGGAATGACTTCGATCAGGCCCATCACAGGCACGGGATTGAAGAAGTGCAGGCCGATAAAGCGCGAAGGGTCAGGCGAATGGTTCGCCATGCGCGTGATCGGGATGGAAGAAGTGTTCGACGCCATCACTGCATTCGGGGCCAGTACCTTGCCCGCATTTTCGAAGATCGCCTGCTTGATCGGCTCTTTTTCCGTGGCCGCTTCGATGATGAGGTCCGCGCCTTCCATCGGGGAATAGTCCGCAACCGGCGTGATCCGGTCCAGCAGGGCCTGCGCTGCGTCAGCCTCCATCTTGCCGCGACCGACCAGTTTGGCGACAGCCTTGTCGATGCGCGCCTTGCCGCCTTCGGCATGGGCAAGGTCAATATCCGCCAGCATTACCTGCATGCCGTGCGCCGCCACTGTCTGGGCAATACCGGTGCCCATCTGGCCCGCTCCGATAACAGCGATATTCCGCATGGCACAAATTCCCTTCGCAAGTGCAGCAATCAATTCTGCCGTGCGTTAGCGAGCGTTTGCGGACTTGGCTAGTGGTATACGTTTACGTAATCGGAAAGGGCTCACGCCCCGCATCAGCGACTGGCGCCCGGCACCCACTTCACATCGGATCGCCCTTCGTCATTGGCGATGCGCGCCATAACGAACAGGAAATCCGACAGGCGATTGATATACATCAGCGCCGCCGGATTGATCGCGGTCTCGTTGGCCAGAGCTGTCATCACCCGTTCTGCCGCGCGGCAGCTGGCCCGTGCGAGATGGATGCGCGCCGCTGCCTCACTGCCACCGGGCAGGACAAAGCTGGTGAGCGGCTCAAGCTTCTCATTCAAGGAATCAATCTGCGCTTCCAGCCACTGTGCCTGCGATTCCACCATTCGCAGCACCATCTCTCCCGGCGCAAAATCGCCATCAGGCGCGGGCGTGGCAAGATCGGCGCCCAGATCAAACATGTCGTTCTGAATTCGGGTGAGCAGCGCCCTGTGCGCGTCTTCCTCCAGCGCACAGACTGCAAAACCGATTGCGCTGTTCGCTTCATCCACCGCACCAATAGCGGCGATGCGAGCAGAGCTTTTCGGGGCGCGCGATCCATCGACGAGGCCGGTCGTGCCGTCATCGCCGGTGCGGGTGTAAATCTTGTTCAGCTTTACCATGATGCGAAGAGCTATGGCGCGCTCTTACAGCGGCATCAATCCCCGGAAGCACCAGCCAGCACAGCGATCAGCACAACAACAGCAATCGCCGCTGCCTGATATTTGATGCGGGCAAACATCGCCTTGTTCTGGAGGTTCTGCATTTCGGTGACAGTTTCACCCTGGCCGCTTTCAAGGTCGATCTTGGTCGTTTGCAGGAACGCAACAACTCCGCGGATCAGCGAATAGAGGACCAGTCCACAAAGGACGACGAGAACGGCGATCAGAACGTAAGTCATGTCTATCAAATAGGTGGTATCGGATCAGGTTCCAGCGATTACTGCCTGTTCGCGCAATTGATCTGCAAGCGCCTTGCCATCTTCGCCTGCCCGCCTGCGGTCTGCAAGCGCCGGTGCACCCTTGCTCTTCGACAGTTTCTCATCACCGTCTGCCATGATCAGCGAATGGTGGAAGTATTCGGGGACCGGCAAATCAAGCAGTTTCTGAAGCACGCGGTGGATGTGGGTGGAGCTGTAAAGGTCCGCACCGCGCGTCACCAAAGTCACGCCGTCCGCCGCGTCATCAAGTGTCGCAGCAAGATGATAGCTCGCAGGCAAATCCTTGCGAACCAGCACCACATCGCCAAATTCGCGCGGGTCCACCATCACGGTTTCGGAGCGTTTATTGGTCCAGACCAGCTCGCCCACGCGATCCAGCGCGGCATCAATGTCCAGCCTCAGCGCATGCGGCGTGGCGGGATCCACGGGCCCGCACATTCCCTCGCTCGAACCGGGATAGCGCAAGCCGTCAGCCCCTTCGCGAAAGGCAAGCTGCGCCATCTGTTTGCGGGTGAGCGTGCATGGATAGAGCAGCCCTTCCTCCACCAATCGCGCAGCCGCCTCGCGATAGCTGTCCAGCCGCGTGGACTGCGCAGGCACCTCTTCCCATTCCAGCCCCAGCCATTCGAGGTCACGGCGGAATTCGTCAGCGAATTCGGGGCGGGAGCGGGGACCGTCAATATCCTCTATCCGCAGCAGGAAACGCCCGTTCGCCGCCTTTGCCATGTCATGCGCAATCACCGCTGAATAGGCATGGCCCAGATGCAGCGGGCCATTGGGGCTGGGGGCAAAGCGGGTGACAGTTTCCACCATGTAAAATCCCTTGGCACATTCGCCGCAGCCGCGCCAACCAACTCCCGCCAAAGCGCCCCGCTGCGCAGCAATTCCACAGTAAGGCCACAACCTGCCCACAGACTTATCCGCAATCAGGCTGGGGATTACGCGGGTGTCATGCCTTTGACTCTTAACCATGCCACGGCATGTTCGAATTCTGTCAGGGAGGAACGCCAGCCGTGTTCAAGACCGAACTGATCGAAGGGGCCGCGACGTTTCGCAGCGCTGAAGAAGACCCGATGAGGAATCTTTCGGGTTGTCCGGCGCTTGTGCTGAATGCCGACTACACCCCGCTTTCCTATTATCCGTTAAGCCTGTGGCCGTGGCAGACCGCGATCAAGGCGGTGTTTCTGGACCGCGTGGACATCGTGGCAAGCTATGACCGCGAAGTGCATTCGCCCAGCCTCGACATGAAAATCCCCAGCGTGATCGCGCTGCGGCAATATGTGAAGCAAAGCGAATTTCCCGCCTTCACCCGCTTCAACCTGTTCCTGCGCGATCGTTTTCAGTGCCAGTATTGCGGCAGCGGACAGAGCCTGACCTTCGACCATGTCATCCCGCGCCGTCTGGGCGGAAAAACGACATGGGAGAACATCATCACCGCCTGCGCGCCCTGCAATATGAAGAAAGGCGGCCGTACGCCGAAACAGGCGGCAATGCCCGTAATGATGAAGCCGATCCGGCCCACCAGCTGGCAGCTGCAACAGCACGGCAAATGCTTCCCGCCCAATTACCTGCACGAAACATGGCGCGACTGGCTGTATTGGGACATCGAGCTGGAGGCTTGAGGGAGCGAACAAAAAGCGGACTTTCGGCTCTCGACCCCAATCTTGGTCATAGATCGCGGCGCTCAAGTTCACCAAAAGCCGACGCAATCTGCTCTGAGCCAGTATGTCGTAAAGTGGGAGCGGAAGCGGCCATTGAATTCCTTTCCTGAAATTGGCTATGCGTCCGGGATTCTTAGATAGGCCGCCGCCATAGAAACCACTTCCTCTTCCAGTTGACCGGGTCGGTCGCGGCACATCAGCATTTCCTGCTCCTCTGGGATGCGCCAGGATCGCCATAGCGGGCCTACCAGATCAAGGACCACCGCGATTGCCATTTCTGGCTGAGGATGCCCAATCTCGTCACGTCTTGAGAGTAACAGTTCCCTCAGTCCTTCGAAGAATGTCTTGCGCACCATATTGTGCATATGGGCGAGCTCGGGATCCGATCCGGCGCTTAGCTTGCCCGCAAGATGCGGATTGGCGGTTTCGTCTTGGGGATGAAACGAAGCGTGGGTGAAGCCCCGGATGATGTCGAGAACGCCTGCATCCTGCCATCGCTGAGGATCGAGAGCAGCTTCATAGGTTTGCTCCAGTTCGCGCACCATCCGCGCAAATAGAGCGTTGTTGAGCGCCTCCTTGTCCTTGAAATGGTGGTAGAGTGACCCGATCGAGGACCCCGCCTTTTTGGCCACATCCTGCATCGAAAACCCTTCAGGCCCCTTTTCAAGAATAAGCGATTCGGTCGCATCCAGAAGCGCGGTTTGAGTTTTTCCGCCGCGCTTTTGCTGCGCCTCGCGGGACCACTTGAGATCTAAAATTGACTGCTTTTCAGACACGTAAAGCCTCATCGCTTTGGAAATTTAACTCAAACTAGAATTCGTATTCTGGTTTGTTGACAAGCGAGCTCATCGATCATAATTAGAACTAGAATTCTGGTTCTATTAAACCCCTAACCGATCGAGGCACTCATGGCAAAAACTGTTCTCATCACTGGCTGCTCAAGCGGCTTTGGCAAACTCGCGGCGCAACTCTTCGCCAAGCATGGGTGGAATGTCGTCGCCACCATGCGTTCGCCCGAAAAGGAAACCGACCTACAAGACAGCGAAACGATGCTGGTGACCCGGCTCGATGTGACTGACCCTGCATCTATCGCGCAGGCTGTCGAGCAAACGATGGAGCGGTTTGGCGCGATTGATGTCTTGGTGAACAATGCAGGCTTCGGCAGCAATTCCATGTTTGAGCAGTCGGATATGGAATCGATCCGCAGTCTTTATGAAACCAACGTGTTTGGATTGATGATGGTGACGCAAGCTGTCCTGCCGCATATGCGCAAAGCGGGTAGCGGCACGGTCGTCAACGTAACGTCGATGGCTGGCCTGATGGGGCTCGTTGGCAATTCAGCCTATTCGTCCTCCAAGTTTGCGGTTGAAGGTCTGACAGAGGCGCTTGCGGTTGAGTACACGCCGCTTGGCATTGGCTTCCACACGATCGCGCCCGGTGCTTATGGGACCACAGCGTTCAACGCCAATGTCGATGTCCGCATCGATCAGGGCGACCCTCAATTGCAAGAGCTTTCGACGAGGCTGCGGGACCACTTCGCCGGGCTTGTGACAGGCTCGCCGCCGCAAGATCCGCAAGAGGTCGCTGATGTGATCTACGCTTGCGCCACAACCGACATGCCGGTGCACAATGTCAGCGGAGCAGATGCTCAGATGTTGACCGCCAAGATGGGTGAAAGCTCGAACCGCGAAGACTTTGTCAATTTCATGAAAGGCTACCTCGTTCCGCAAAGCTGAACGAGCGAAATAGGAGAGACCCATGTTTGGAAACATGATCGCTGACATGATGATCAAGCCATATCAGGCACCGTTGTTCGACGACCCGGCCAATTACGAGCTCGACTATGAGAACGTCGAGTTCAAGACCTCGGATGGGGTCACATTGCGCGGTTGGTTGATCAAGGGATCAAGCGATAAAGTGATTATACAGTCACATTTCGGCGTCCAGTGCTGCCGCGCCGGCTGGACCACTGAAGGCAAGGGCATGATGAAAGGCTTTGAGCACGACATCAAATTCCTGCGCCAGGCCAAATATCTCAACGATGACGGCTACACCGTGCTGATGTATGATTTTCGCGGGCATGGGACGAGCGACCTTTCGCCCGAACGACCCTGATGCACTTGGGGCACAGATGAGGCCAAGGACGTGGTCGCTGCGGTCGATTTCATTGCAACACATCCTGACTACTCATCCGCCAATATCGGCTTGCTCAGCATCTGCATGGGTCAGGGCTCGGCGACCGAGGCGTTTGGTCTGGAAGACGGCTTGAAGAGATACAGGCAGCTCAAAGCGATGATTTCTGTCCAACCGCTGGATTACGCGCATTTTGTCGACGCGATGGGGTTACCCGGTTTCATGCAGCGCAGCAGCGCCAAGGTTATCACCAAACGCACTGGCCTAGATTTTGCGGCCGCGAGCTGGTTCCCGCACGTCAAAGACATCACCGTTCCGACATTGGTGATCCAGAATCGCAATGATGGCTATCTGCGCAAAGACCTTGTCGATGCGTATTTTGCCGAACTGACGGTTGAGAAGGATATGCTCTGGCTCGACCTTCCCAAACTCAAAGGTGCCACCGCCAATCGCTTCGCCGCCTATGATTGGCTTGGCGAAAACCCCGAACCGGTGCTCAGTTGGTTTGGCAAGCACCTCTAAGCCAATGGGAGAGACAGTGATGGCTATCCTAACCAGCAAATGGCTTTGGGGCCTCGTCGCGCTCGGAGGCGCTTTAGCGGCACTGTTCGTCAACAGCCGTACAATCATGCACACTGAGATCTTCATCGATGCGCCACCCGAAGACGTTTGGGCTGTGTTGATGGATACTGAAAAATACCCCGAATGGAATCCCGTGTTTGTCGAGGTTGATGGCAAACTGGAAGTGGGGGCCTCGCTTGCCAATCAGGTGGTCGAACCGGGCAAGGATGCGGTGCGGATGAATGCCAGTGTCAAAGCGATCGTTCCGAACAAGGAGATCAATCAAGGTGGCGGAATTCCCAGCATACTGACATTCGATCACCACTACTATCTGGAGCCAGAAAACGGCGGTACGCGCGTCATCCAGCACGAGGTGGATCAGGGCCTCTATATGTATTTCTGGGATTCAGCTTGGGTTGAACCCGCCTATGCGAGCGTCAACGAGGCGCTCAAACGCCGCGTCGCTGAGCTCAATGGCGACACGGATGAAGCGTCTGAGCAATGACCGAGAATGGGTCGTTTGCAGTCCTAACGGTCTGAGTGCGACAGCGTCCGCTTTTTCAGTGCTCATTTCCAAAACTGGGCAGTCGCATAACCACCCAATCTTGGTCAATTCGAACCGTCAGCTCTCTTCAGCAGATCCTACGTCACTGCTGATCGCTTACTGAATTCCTCACGCCGCCATTCGTCGTTCGCCAGTAGTTCCGACAGGTGGCGCGCGGCCTCGGCCATGTCTTCGAAGCGCAGATAAGCGGGCGCGAAACCCAGCCTCAGAATGTCAGGATCGCGGAAATCTCCGATCACGCCGCGCGCGATCAGCGCCTGACAGATGGCATAGGCATCGGGATGGTGAAAACTCAGCTGGCTCCCGCGCGCGCTGCTATCCGCGGGCGAGACAAGTTCGTGCCTGACCGACAGCGCCTCCAGCGCATCGAGGAAGAATTCGGAAAGCGCCTGTGACTTGGCATAAAGCCGGTCCACCCCGATCTCAGCGATCAGGTCCACGCCCACTTCCAGCGCTGTCAGGCCAAGCACGGGCGATGTGCCGCATTGCAGCTGTTCGATGCCCGATGCGGCCTCATACCTGTCTGAAAAGGCAAAGGGGCGAGCATGGCCGAACCATCCTGTCAGCGGTTGTTTAAGGTCCGGCAGATGCCGCTGCGCGACGAAGGCAAAGGCGGGCGCGCCGGGACCTCCACACAGATATTTATACCCGCAACCCGTTGCAAAATCCGCGTTCACGCCGTTGAGATCGACGGGCAAGGCACCGGTTGAATGCGACAAATCCCACAGTACCAGCGCCCCTGCATCATGTGCCGCTTTGGTCAGCGCGGCCATATCGAACAGCTCACCGGTCTTGTAATGCGCATGCGTCAGCATCAGCAGGGCAACATCATCGTCCAGCGCCTCAAGAATGCGGTCACGCGGGGCGAGGCGCTGGGTGGCGAGGCCCTGACGCTCCAGCCCCTGAATCATGTAGATATCGGTCGGGAAATTGCCAGGTTCGGAAAGGATCGTTTTGCGCCCCGGTCGCATCTCGAGCGCGGCGGCGATCAGCTTGAACAGGTTGGTGGAGACGGTGTCGGTCGCGATGACTTCATGCGGCTGCGCGCCGATCAGCGGCGCGATTTTGGCCCCGACGCGCGCGCCCATTTCGAACCAGCCTGCGTCATTCCAACTGCGGATCAGGCCTTCGCCCCACTCGCTTTCGACCGCGCGCGCCATTGCAGCGGGCGTGGCTTTGGGCAGGCAACCCAGCGAATTGCCATCAAGATAAATGACCCCTTCGGGAATGTGGAAACGATCACGATAGCCGTGCAAGGGATCAGCCGCGTCAAATTCACGCGCTTTGGTCAGAAGGGTTTGGACAGGGGGCATCACAGCTCTCTCAAAATGGCGCGCACGGGGGAGGCATCGCCGCTTACAATCGGCAGCGGCAAGGCGATCAGTTCGTACCGGCCCGGCGGCACATCATCGAGGACAAGCCCTTCGAGAACGCGAATATCGTGCTTCAGCACAGCCTTGTGCGCGTCCATCGTCTTGGAGGATTGCGGGTCGATAGAGGGGGTGTCTATCCCGACCAGCTTCACGCCCTGCACGGCCAGCCATTCTATCGCTTCAGGGGCGATGGCGGTGGTATCCGCGTCCCATTGATCGTGCGGAAACCGCTCAAATGTGCGGAAAAGGACACGGTCGGCGGAATGCAGATGCGGCAGGTCGCCTACCTCGATGCAAGGCCCCGTGCCGCGCGCATCAATGACAAGGCACTCCCCCAGATACGGCCCCAACGGGACGCTGGCGATATCCGGCGCGCTTTCGGCGTAGTGAAGCGGAGCATCGGCGTGGGCACCGGTGTGAGTGGACAGCGTGACTGCCGAGACATTGACGGGAGATCCCGCCTCCATCTGCCACGTGCGCTCATGCGAAAAAGCGGTATCGCCGGGCCACACGGGCAGGCCCGGGCGCATGGGTTGGGAAATGTCCCAGATGCGGCGATGGCCTGCATTGCTCATATCGCGGTCCTAACGCTTAAAAGTTCGGGGAAGAATGCCTGTTTCAGCACCCCTTCCAGATAAGGCACGCCCGGCGTCCCGCCTGTCCCGCGTTTGAACCCGATGATCCGCTCGACTGTTTTGAGATGACCGAAACGCCACCGTTGGAAATGATATTCAAGGTCGACGAGTTTTTCCGCGAGCTCATACAAATCCCAATGCGCCTGAGGGTCACGGTAGATGGCGGCCCAGGCGGCCTCGACACTGACTTGAGGCGTGTAGGCAGCGCTTGGGTCGCGCTCGAGCGCTTTAGGGTCGATGTCGAAACCGCGCCGCGAAAGCAGCCTGATCGCTGCATCATACAGGCTGTCGCGCTGCATTTCGGCGCTCAATCGCTGCGACCAGTCACCCGTCTTTTCGTGCAGCCGCACATGCTTCGCTTCGCGACCGCCCAACATGAATTCCATCATCCGGTATTGCGGCGACTGAAAGCCCGAAGAGCCGCCCAGATGCGGGCGGATGGCTGAATAATCATGCGGGGTCATGGTGCTGAGAACATCCCAGCTCTGGATCAGCTGGCTTTGCGCGCGAGCCACGCGGGACAGCATCTTGAAAGCGGGGCGCAGATTGTCCGCCTCAATAGCCTCGCGCGCCTGTGTTAGTTCGTGGAGGCACAGTTTCAGCCACAATTCGCTAGCCTGATGGACGATGATGAAAAGCAGTTCATCATGCGCATCCGATGCCGGATGCTGGGCAGACAGAACCTTCTCTAGATCGAGATAGCTGGAATAGGTGACAGGCTCGCTCATAACCCGCAAAGCCCTAACGTCTGCGGGGTTTGAGGCAAGCCTAGCCTTCGATCACCTTCGTTTCGGGATGATGCTTATCAAGATGCTTCTTTATGATGCGCAGGTTGCGGGTGTTGGAACGGAACACGAAGTCTGCCGCATCGCCCACCACGGGAACAACGCCCAGCGCCGCGTCAAAAGCGACATTCGCGCCCATTCGCATCAGCTTCCATTTCGGCAGCTTGAGGTTGTTGGCTTCCCACACGATGTACGCGCCAAGCGCAGTAGTGACGATATCGCCCAGAACAGGGACCAGACCGATCAGCGCATCAAGGCCGATGGGCACATTCACACCAGGCACGCGAAAACTGCGCTCCAGCAGCATTTCCATAGCCTCGACACGGGCCCTTACAGAGGCGGGATCGCTGCCCGATGGCAGGGAAAAGCTCATCGCTTCGGGGCGTTCGCCCGAAAAGTTGTCGCGAATGGGTTCCAGCTTGGTCGGCGTGGTCATAGCTACCTCCTACCTGTGTTAGATGGTGGGTCCGGCCAGTGGGAACAAGGGGTGCAGCCCCCATTGGTTGGGCTGATATTCCTCAATCGCCCCGCGCACCAGTGACCATCTCACCGGCGCTCCCAAGGGTATAAACACTTCATTTTGAACGAGGATTGAATGGGCGTCAGCCAGCAAACGCTCTTTTTCAGCGGCATCTGTGACGGAAAGGGACTGGCGCACAAGAGAGTCCGCTTCTTCGGAACATAAACCGATTTCCAGCTCGCAATTGAACTGGTTCAGATACCAGCGCGGCGAGGAATAGCGCGCCAGACGGTCACGCAATTCCAGCTCCGCCCCGACGCCCGGCGCGACCTTTACCGCGCGCACGCCAATTTGCGCCCAATCCTGAGCAATCCTGCGGAACAGCAGATCACTGCCCGATCCTGCCGGCAGTCCGATACGCACCACTGGTTCACGCCCGTCATTTTCCGCACGCCACGCAGCGATACGGCGCGAGGCAACACCGCGGCGATCTGCCAGTGAAAGGCTGCTCCAACGCCCCGTGGCCATGCCCGAATTGGGGAACAGGTCAGCCGGTACGATCCAGCCGCGCGGCTGCCAGCCACCAATACCAAAGGCATCGAGCAGGGCCGCCCTTTCGATTGCCATGGAAAGAGCCTCTCTTGTCGCAGGCTCTGACAAGACACCGCTATCGCTGCGGACCACCAGACCAAACAGGCCAAGCGCCGGATCAACCTGAATCGTCCCGCGAGAAAGCGGCCCGATTTCGACATCGGGCAGTCCGGCCAGTCCACCGTTCAGCAGCAGATCAACCTCTCCCGCAGAGAACGCCTTGATAGCTGTGCGTACCGGCATCGCCTGCACCAGCAGCGGGCGGGTGCTGTCTTCCCACCCTTCTCTTTGTGGCAGGCCTCTTTCCCCCGGCGGCAGAATGCTGAGCCGGGCCAGATCCTCCTCCCGCGAAGCCATCATCGGCCCTGCACCATTCGCGTCTTTGACAAGGCCCAGTTCCGGTTGGGCAAGCAGGCGCAGAAATTCCGGCATCGGGCTGGTGAGGCGCAATTCGACGATGCGGTCTGTCATGGCGCGCACTTCGGTGACTTTCGCCAGATCAAGACCCAGCGATGTGCCCTCCAGCCGGCGCAGCAAATCATTGATTGCGGAGCGCACATCTCCGGCATTTACTGCTTCGCCATCAGGCCAGTCGCGTTCGCGGATGCGGAAGATATAGCTCAATCCGTCATCGGTGACGATCCAGCGCTCTGCAAGAGCGGGAATGACCTGCCCCGTCGCATCAAGCGATACGAGCCCTTCATGCGTCGCAGTGCGCAAATGTTGCGCAGCAGGGGAAAGGCGAATCCCCTGCTCGAACAGGCTTTCCGGCCTGCCAACGATAGCAACATCCACGGGGCCGCCAGACGAGGGACCGCACGACGCGAGCACGCCAAAGGCGGCGATTGCAAAGGAAAAGGAAAGGCTGATCCGCATCTTGCAAATGCAGATAGCAAACACGCAGGCTTACGTCAGCGTGCAGCAGGCATCGCTGGCAAGAATTGTGGAATTGTCTTGAAGTGCAATAACGTCGCCGAGCGGGGCGGCCTAGATTTTACGCAAGCCCTTGCTGTCCGGCATCGGCGGTGCGCGGTGCGCCCATGATCGCTCAATCATCGCAGTGGGCGCATTCGGGTCACGTTCTTCGGGTTTGCGCGCAAGCTGCGAATCGATTTCATTGTCGAAAGCAATGCCGAACCGGTCGTCTTGCACCCAGGCAACGCTGCCCTGTACCTTGCCAATGTTACGCAGTTCGATCTCAAGCCGGTTGCCGCGCTACACGCGAACCTTG
>JAXHVK010000016.1:0-33626 GCA_034211135.1 Pseudomonadota bacterium | reverse complement strand
GGCGGCGGTGGCGGCGGCGGCGGCGGTGGCGGCGGCGGCGGCGGTGGCGGCGGTGGCGGCGGGTTGCCGTTACAAACGCCGGTGTTGATCACACAGTCGTTGAGTTCGCTTTCATTGGTGTAAAGCGTTGGTCCAATTGGCGCGGTGTTAGTGAAATCAACCAGATTGCGGAAGAAGTCCTCTCCCGTAACGGTAGAGAAATCGCTGCGCAGCTGACGGGCATAGACGAACACATCGAGCGGATCGTTGATGTTCGCTGCATCGGCGCTGCGCGTGATCAGCAGCGGAGAGCCCAGATTGTCACCAATTGTGATCCCGCCCTGCTCTGTCGCAGAGCCGGTGTTGCGCACCAGCAGCGTATCCGCGACAGACAGGAAGATTGAATCGGCGAATACATATCCGTTCGGATTGCTGCTGCCCGGATCAGCAACAGAAAGCTGAAGATTGCGGCCTGCGAAATTCACATCAGCCTGTAACTGAGCAATCGTCGCGGCGTCAGCGACCCAGATATTGGGCGCATCCATATTGATGGAACCGGCCGGAAGAGTGTCAGTGGTTTGCAGAATAATCGAACCCGGCGTGACCACTTCGATCCGTTCACCGGCAAACAGGTTCAGCGTTTCGTCCAGACCGCTGAAATAGCCAAAGTCTCCTTCAACGCGGACAATACCGTCAGCGCCGTCGGCGTTGATAGTGACTGCCAACAGGCCGTCGCTGACCGCTGGTCTTAGCGACGCGCTCAAAACGCGGATGTCCGGATCGTTGGCACCGTTTCCAACCACGTCAGGCGCGAGAAAACTGAAATCGGCGCGGTTGAAACGGTTTAGCTCTGCTTCCTCAAGCGTGTAGGCAGGCCCATCCCCGACGCCGCCCAAAGTGGCCGTGTCCGTAGTGTTGCTCGATTCAACAGTCGCGAAAATCGACTGGATGCGCGAACCAAGCTGCACATCGATATCGTTGGAAGTCAGGTTCAGGAACAGAGTGTTAACACCGGCGGTCGTGTCGTCATCGCCAATGAATATGATGTCGTTCTGCGATACGACCGTCAGGTCTGTGTCGACTGTTCCGCCAAGCGCTTCGCCGATGAAGCTGCCCGAACCTGTTTCGATCCGGATGGAATCCAGCGCCTCCAGCACGGCCGTTTGCAGCTGAATGTCACCGCCTACCGCTCTGAGTGTCGGGTTAGGCTGGTCGCCGGTAAAGAAATCGCCCAATGCGGTTGCATCCAGCCTGCGGTTGATCTCGATTGCGCCGGTGCGCGCCTGAATGAAGAATGATCCCGCTTCATCATCGCTGGCTGTACCGCTGGCATCAGCACGAACTTCGACGGTGTCCGCGCTGATCAGTTCGGCCCCGCCGACCGTTCCGCCATCGACAGTGATCGCCGCCAGTCCGGCGTTGGACGATCCGCCATCGCTGGTACGCGCATTGGCCAGAAGCAGTAGCGTGTCGACTGTCAGAGCGGCATTTTCGCGGATCGACAGCTCAACCCCGCTAACGCCAGCATCGCGTCCACCGCCAGTGATGCCGCCGATGGAGAATGCGTTGCCGGACAGCGTCACGCGGAAGGCGTCCAGCGTTGAATTGGTCAATTCCAGAACAGAAACTTCGGTAGAGGCAGAGCCTGCCACATCGCCGCTGCCGCCAAACGCTTCACTGCGTACTGTCAGTTCACCCGGTGTCGAACCGTCGAAATTGATGTTTACATCGGAATCGAGGAAATCAACGAACACGCCGAAGGTGAGAGCATCACCGCCTGTCGCGCCTGCGCCGCCCGTTGCATCAGCGGAAACGATATTCTCCCCGAACAGTGTGATCGTGGAAGGGTTGGACGAAAGCGAAGCAGAGCCGCTGGTCGCCGCGCCACCTACGCCGGTCGCATCGTTCGCACCGCCGCCGGTCGCATTTGCAACGGCCTGAATAGTCGCGCCTGAAAAATCGCTGTTCTGGATTTCGACAATCGTCGTACCGCCAGCCGCTTCCCCGCCAAGACTGT
Source organism: Pseudomonadota bacterium (assembly GCA_034211135.1). Classification (GTDB taxonomy): domain Bacteria; phylum Pseudomonadota; class Alphaproteobacteria; order Sphingomonadales; family Sphingomonadaceae; genus Erythrobacter. The sequence goes on along the minus strand of JAXHVK010000016.1, from coordinate 31,630 downwards.
TGCCCGCGCCGCCTGTGTTCGACGTGTTGACCAGCAGGCTTCGTTCATCGTCCGCATTGGGAGTGAACGTCACCGTTGAATTGGTCGAACGGAAGGTTGCGCTGCCGCCACTGGCATCACCGCCAGTCTCACCAGACCCGCCATTGGACGCGGTAAACACGCCAAGGCTGCCGGTGACGTTCAGAGTGCTGTCTTCGATCAGGACAAGGCTCGTGCCGCCCAGCGCCGATCCACCTGCGGCATTGCCTGTTGCAGCGCCGCCGACAGCGCCTGCGCCGCCAGCGGGCATTTCAACGTTCAACACGCCGCCATTCTGCGCGGAAACTGTGCGGTTTCCGCCTGTTGCGCTGCCACCTGCCGCATCGCCAATGCTGGCGACACCGGCCCCGCCAACTGCGAGAACGGAAAATTGCGAACGGCCAAGGCTGATCGTGCCACCATTCGCACTGATTGTGCCAGTCCCGCCCTGCGCGTCGCCACCGATGCCGCCATCCACGGTCGATCCACCGGTACCACGGGCCAGAATGCGGATCAGGTTCAGCGGATTATCCGCCGCCGGGGCCGCCGGTAGCGTGATGTCTGCCCCTGCTGACGCCAGGATATTGACTGTTCCGCCTGTGCCCAGACCACCAACGCCATCGACAACACCGGCATTGGCACCGCGTCCGTCCGCATTCATGATGGCAAAATTGTTGAACAGGTCTCGGTTTACGAGCGGCACGTCATTGGCAATTGTGATCGCCGATCCGGCCCCGGTCGCGACCAGTTGGCTGACGCCGCCTGTGCCCGCGCCGCCATTACCGCCGGCGCCCCCTTCGCCGACAGCGGTAAACTGCGCGCTTCCTAGCTGAACCGTGCCGCCATTTTGCGCGACACCCGAACTTGTCCCGCCTGTACCGGCACCGCCAGTGACGCCGTTACCGAAGGTTGCACCGCCCAGACCATTGGCGACAACGCTTGCATTGCCATTGACCTGCACGCTGCCTTGCGTCGCTACAATCACGCCAACGGTGGAGGAACCGCCGAAGCCGTTCGCACCGTCAACATTGTTGGAGCTGCCGCCCTGGCCCGTCGCGTCCAGCGCCGCATCACCTGTGATGATGACGTCAATATCATCGCCGGAAAGCGTTGTGGTGCCGCCTGATCCTTCGCCACCGGTCCCGACGAAGCTGTCTCCGCCGATGCCCAGCGCATTAAGGAACGCATTGGTAGCCTGAAGCGTGCCCGAAAGACTCCCTTCGATCGTGGCGATACCTGCACCGCCCCTGCCTCCGGTGGAGCCTTGCCCCCCTTCGCCATTGGCAGCGACATTGATCGTGCCAGCCGTCGCGCTCCCAGCCGTTACCAGGAATGATGCGGAGCCTCCGATGCCTTCGCCGCCCGGACCGGTCAGGTCGGTTGAGGATATGCCGTCTCCGCCGCCGAACCCGCCAAAGCCGTTCGCGCTGATGAAGACATCGGCGAAAGTGGCATTGCCAAGACCAACCGATCCATCCAGCCCAGTAAACAGCGCAAGACCGGCAAAGGCGGTTCCGCCCGTGGCCTCACCACCGAAGTTGTCGGGATTGATAGCTGCAAACTGGCCACCATCCCCGCCCAGAGCATTGGCACTGACGCTGGTCGATCCGCCAACCGTCAATGTGGCATTGTCTGCGCCAGCAAGGACATAGGCCCCGTTCTGGAATGTCTGGTTGACAGCGTTGGTATCGGCGGATGACCCGCCAAAGGCAGCGCCGCCCAGTCCGGCCGCATCCAGCAGGCCGCCGTTTTCGGCCCGCCCGCCCTGCGCATCCGCGCTGGCGCTGGCATTTTGGGCAATGGACAGGGTGGCTGTTTCGTTCAGCGTCCCTTCCGCCTGGATCAATGCCGCGCCGCCTCTTCCGACACCGCCGATCACACCACCTACCCCGAAGGCAAATCCGCCGGTTCCACGCGCGCTGACAATGCCGCTGTCGAGAATATCAATCTGGCCGACAATGGACCGGATCGCGGCAAATCCGCCAATGCCCGTGCCGCCATTTCGTCCGTCACCGCCCTGCCCGTCAGCCGTCGCGATCACGTTGCCGCCAATACTGGCAGCGCCATTATTGGCAACAAACAGTCGGGCGATACCACCTGTGCCGGTCCCGCCGCCGCGGGTTCCGGTCTGATCGTCACCCCCACGCGCATCCGCTGAAAGGAACAGCGTGCCGTCGATGCTAAGGGTATCGAGAGGGCTCTGCACAGCCGCAGTGGCTTCACCGCCAAAGGCATTGGCGCCTGTCAGGATAGGATCGGTGTTGCGCGCAAAGGTCGCGATTGCATCAGCCGAAAGCGTTGCCGTGCCCAGAATGGCGATGGAGCCACCATCGGGCAGCACGTTGAGAAGCGCTTGCCCGCCAAACACGTCGGATGCCGTCACTTCACTGGCCTGCGATCCGGTCGGACCGGTTGCGTTGGCATCGATCGTCAAATCGCTGCGCAAAGTGACGCTGCCGCCCTGATCGGCGAAGACCTGCGCCAGACCGCCGCGCATTTCAGCGCCGAGGAAGCCGAACGGGGAATCCAGACCCACCGCGTTTGACGTGACAGAGACATTGCCGGTGATGTCCAGCGTGCCGCCATTCGACCCGACCAGCGCCCGCCCGCCTGTGGCTGCGCCGTAATCGCCATCGACATCGTTCACCCCGCCAAACGCATCGGCTGTCACCAATGCATCGCCGGCAATGTTCAGAACGCCGCCGCCGAACGCGTCGATGATGGCTTCCCCACCTTCAGCGTCAATAACAGTCGGATCAGGCAGGCTGGAGCTTTGAACGCCGAAATTGCGTGCAGAAACAAGGACATCACCCGTGATATTGAAGGTGTTGTTGTTGCCCGCATTGACTTCCGCGAACTGCCTGCCCGCAATCAGGAGATCGCCATCAATGCTGCTGTCGGCAGAAAATGCGGTGACTTCCACACCTTCATTCGCGACAGCCGTGATGCTGCTGCTCGACACGATATCTTCAATGAAAATCGCACCGGGGGCCGGCGGATTAAATTCATCTTCGGGCTGCGAAAAGACAGCGTTTATGCCGTCTGCGGTGTTGCCTCCGGCAAGTTCGCGGCCCTGAACATCGTAATTCGCAGAAAGGATAATCTCGCCATTGACCACGCCTGCATTGACCGCCGGTTCAAAGCCCAGATTGCCCCGCAACAACATGCTGACAGGATCCGAATTGGCGCGCGCAACAGCATAGATGATGTGATTATCAAGGCCGCCCATACTTGCAGGCCCGCCCACATCGCCATCAATCACAATGGCATCGGTGGCCGTCACATCTGTCCCATTGGAGATGACGATATCGAACAGGCCATTGCTGTAGGTAAGGTTGAGCACTGAACCAGCGATGAAAGCCTGACTGCCATTGACACGCGAAGTGCCCAGCATCTGGACTTCGGCTGCAGCGGCAACGAAATAGCTGTTTTCGCTGGGCGCGTTAATCTGTGCGCCTTGATTGATGATAATGCTGGCCGTGCCGCCACTCAGTTGCAGCGTACCCTGATTGGTGATGAAATCGCTATAACTGCCCAGATTGGGTTCCAGCGTGGTGAGGATCAGGCTGCCAACATCAAAAACCGCATTCTGGCCAACGACAATGCCAGTCGGCGAATAGAATGCGATCGAACCGCCGGTTTCAAAATTGCCGGTGTCAGAATCGAAATACTGCGAAACAACACGGCCATCAATCGTCACGACGTCGCCGTTCACTGTCGGCAATATCCGGTTGAGCACACCGAAGTCCGGCGTACCCAGCACGCTTTCAAATGTCGCAACGTTTCCAACCGGTAGGAATGTCAGGACGTTGCCCTGCCCGTCATCTTCCGGTGTCCAGTCGATAACCGTGATCTGGCTATCGACCTGTATCGTCTCTGTCCCCGGTCCCGTGATATTGCGCGCGGCCGAACCGTCCACGATCACTTCCGATGCGTTAAAAGCCTGTGCCCGCGCCCGCTCCGGCGCCAATGTCAGGGAAATCGCGAGCGCCATACCCCCGCATCCGAGCAACAGCTGCTGACGGTTCTTGTTCAGAATAGCCATCTCAAAATCTCCAAGGGAACAGACGGGTGGTTAGCGAGAACATCACCCGCACATCTCCGCGCCGGACAGCGAGATCCGGCCTTTCCAGCGGCACTGCGACCATCAGGTCAGCCTGCAATTTATCGCCCCACGCGCTGCGTACTCCGGCCCCGGCGGACCACAGGCGATCCGGGTTTTGCGCCCGCCTGCTGGGGTCTTCATTCCAGGCATAGGCAACATCGGTGAACACATAAGGCTGGTATGCCAGCGCATCGACATCCTTCGGCGCGAGCGAACCGTAACGCAGCTCAAATGCGCCGGAGACACCGCTGTCGCCCAAGACAGCGCCGGGATCATAGCCACGCCCGATGGAAAAACTGCCAGCCGCGAATTCTTCGAAAGCGGGCAGCGGGTCTCCCGAAATCTGCGCCTGCGCGTTCACAGCCAGCGTAAAGAGCGGAACGGGCCGGTATTCGATGCCGGCATCGTAACGCATCAGGAATGGCGTGGGATCTGCTTCGATCCGGCTTGGCGGGATCGCACCGCCTACCAGACAGGCCAGCAGGTTGGGCCGGCAATCGGGGCTGGCCGAAAACACATCGAAACCCTGCCGCACTTCCGCGCCGTATCGCAGCCGCAGACGCGGTTCGAACGGGGTATAGCCGCCCAGCCTGCGAATGCTGTCTTCATCGGTATATTCACCGCTGATGCGCGCAAAGGCGGTTCGCACCCGATCCTTTGTCAGCGCGATATTGTTAATCTCGACATCCTGATCGACGATATCCGCGCCGAATTGCGCGATGCTGGTCATGCGGCGTGTGCGGATCATCGGAAAACTGGCGTGAAGGCTGCCGATCACGCTTTCGGATTCCACATCAAAACCGGGGACGGCATTGCCCGGATTTGTGGTCGAGTAAGTCAGCGTGCCGCCCAGCCGCAGCCCTTCGCCGCCAACAGCAAAATCATGCGCAAGCTGGAAAGTATGCTGCTCCGAAAACTCCAGTGTGGTGAACGCGGTCAGTGAAGTGCGATCACCGAGGCCCGTCAGATCGTAAACTTCGCCCTGAATGCTGGCTCCGAAAGGCCCGATGGCACTTGAACCGAAGTTCTGGATATTGGCGACCACCGCGCCGCGGCGACGGATGACTGCGATTTCCCCGATCAGATCGCCGGGTTCACCGTCCACGGCCGGGCGCAGAGACAGGCGCACATCAAGACCCGGAATATCATCCGCCAGCAGCAGATAACGCTCCGCATCATTGGTGTTGAACACATCCTGCGTTGTCAGCTTGCTCAGATAGCGTGCGACGGTGGACTCTGACGGGCCAGCTTCGCCGCGAACCCGCAAGGCTGTGAGCCGGCCGAACACGACACGGAAATCGGGCACGCCATCAGCGAGGCTTTGCTGCGGGATTTCAACTGTCGCGAGATAACCATCGCGGCGCAGGGCCGCATTTGCCTTTGCCCGAATGTCGCAAAGGACAGAAATCGGCAGTTCACGCCCGACATATTCGGCATAGGACGCATCGAGCGAAAGACCGGCCACTCGATCGAGGCCGACAAAATCAACGCCTTTCAGCGTCAGTTTGATGTCGGCATATTCCGCCCGGTCAAGCGCGCAAGGTGCCCGCTCAAACCCGCCATCAATGGCGAGCGTGGTTGGCCGCTCGCTACGGCGCAGGCTGGGCGGGATGAGATCGGTGCGGTTCGGCGGGGTAACTGTTTGTGCAGAAGCAGTCGGTGCCGGTGTTTGGGATTGCGCGATGGCTTGCACGGAAGACAACCCGATGGCGGAAACACCTGCCAGCACTGCGCCCTGCCGGATGCGCCGTGCCCAACATGCAACGCCGCCGCGCCTCACGTCATCACTTGATCCAAGCGTTGCCTGCTTATCTGTCAACAAAATCGCCCCCAACTCGCACCCGCACCGCCTTTTGCGGTAGCGAGGCCTAAATACAACTTCGTGTCACCAACGAAGAGAGGCGATCAATTTTTGCCGCTTAAGCGGTCTTGTTGCGCCTCTGAAGGCGACCCGTCTGCGGTGGCAGTAACTAGCCAGTTCGCCCCCTTTGACAAGCGCCACACCGTCAAAACGCCCTGAAACCGCCAATTTTGTCGCGTTTCGACAAAATAACGCAGTGTGAGAGGCCTCTGATCCTTGTCATTCAACAAGCACGAACGGCCCCCACATATCTGGCCGCTGCGCCCCCGGAATGCCGCTTTCCCGCCTAAGAGACTGCACCGCGTGCTGCAGCGCGCGGGCTTTATCCTTGTGCTTGCGGTAGTGCGCCACTGCTTCAACTGCGACATAGGCGGCCGCATCGTCACGCACTTTCCAGTGTGTAGCCAGCAGGCTCTGTCCGCCAGCAAAGCGGAACGCGCGCGCAAGACCGCTGAATGCAGGCAGTCCGCCCGAAAGCCCCGCCGCGCTATCGCATGCGGTCAGGATCACCCAGCTTGCCGAAAGATCAAGGCGGGCGATTTCGCTGGCTGTCAGCAATCCATCGCCGGAACCGGGGGACAGCACCAGAGCGGGCTCTGCGATCCCCTCAACCTCTCCGCCCACAAGCCCGTGCGTCGCGAACAGCAGCACATCGGCACTGGCGACGCGACTGTCGACAAGGTTGGCCTCATTCGCATCAGCGCCAGCAAAAACGACGCGGCGCGAGGGGGCGAAACTGCCTGCGATTTCGCGCGCTTCTCTCGCGGCTTGTGGCAATGGTGGCAAGGCTGCCAGAGCCGCTGCATCAGCGCCTTCGCGCGCGAAATAGGATGCAAGCGAGCGCAGCGGATCATTTGCACCAGTGTCACCCCCCGCCTTGCCAAAGCCGGCGGGCGCGGCAAACGCGACAAAGCTGTCAGAAGCGGCGTCCGCCGCCGCGTCGCCACCACCTGTGAAATCGAACGAAACCACGTTTACCAACGCGTGACGATCCATCAGCCACTGCGGTTCATCATCCACATCATTCAGGTCAATCAAACCGAGCGGCAGAGAGGCGAACGGCCCACCGGCCAGCACTTTGAGAACCTGCACACCGGACAACGCATCGCGCACGTGTTCGGGGAACAGTGCTTCGCCCAGCGCAACCGCAGCGCCTTCGTCAAAAGCTCCGCCAGCGGCACTTTGGCGCAGGCGCGCAGCCAGTTCGACCAATTGTGCGCGTGGAGCAGATAGCCGCCTTGCCTGCACATCTTCCTGCGTGACCAATAGCGAATAGGCGCCGTCATATCCGGGCACGAGAGCAAGAAACGCCTCACCATCGGCCAGCTGCGCCCTGATCGACGCGATATCGGCGCTGGTCTGGAATGTGCTGACCTTCCAGCCGGCATGGTCTTTTTCCAGCGCTTCAAGGGCCGCTTGGCGCGCCGCATCGGCAGATTGCAGGGCCTCCCGGGCCTCTTCGATCCCTTTCGTGTTGGCAAGCGCCACGATCAGGGCGCGGTCGGCTGCATCCAGAGCTTCATCTGCGTTCTGCAAGTCCCGGATTGCAGAGGCCAGTTCCTTGTCTGCGGCCGCCGCGCGTTCGCGCTGTAATTGCGTGGCGCGCGAAATGCCCGATACGCTGGACAAAGCCATTGCCGAAGCCAGCAAGTCGGCATCATCACGCGCAACCGCGATCTCCATTACGAGATCAAGGGCCGCCCGTTTTTCAGCCAGCAGAAATTCACCAAGATCAGCCTGACTGTCTCGCGCAAGATACTCAATCATTGAGCGCGCACGTTCTGCCTGAAGATCGGTATCCTCACCCACCCAAGCCTGAACCAGCCGCATATGCCGCAGGGGGAACGCCGCGTTTCCGGTCGCAGCAACCTGTCGCGCGATCAGGCTGTCCGCCACGCGCCGCGCCTCCTGTGTCCGGCCCAGCCGTTTAAGCCCGCGCGCATAGTCAGGCCCGATCCGTTCAAGGATCAGCAATTCGCGCGATTGCTCACCCAGACGATCAAACAGCCCACCCAACCGATCGACCGCTGCCTGCGTCTTGCCCAGCGCAAATTCGCCCTGCCCTGCATAAGCGAGCGAGCCGAGGCCAAAGGGGCTTTCCTCGCCCTGATACTTTGCAAACAGCGGCGCAGCTTCGGTGAACAGCGGCACGGACTGGTCGAAACGCCCCCGCTGGTGGAAGATCGTGCCAAGCTGATGGATGCCATAGCCGAAGAACAGGCTTTCAGCGCCTTCATGCTGCCGCTTCAACTCCAGCGCCCGTGTCAGGTAATCGGTTGCCTCAATCGGTCTGCCACTGCGTGACAAGACGATGGCCAGCATCTCCAGCGCGCGGGCGTAAGAAACATGCGAAGGATCAACGTGATCAATCGCACGGCTTACCGCTATACGCGCATTGGCCTCTGCCTCTTTGACCTTGCCCGCCCGCCGAAGCGCTCCGGCATAACCGTAATATGATCCGATAGTGTCGGGATCATTCGGACCAAAGGCCTGTTCGCGCGTATCGAGGCTGGCTTTCTGGAATGCGAGCGCTTCTTCCGTCTCGCTCAGCCGCAAGAGCACTTGAGACAGCGAAAATTCGAGGTTCGACTTCGACATGGCAGCGTCGCGGGTAATTTCCGTCTCAGGCAGCTGTTCAAAGCTTTCCATGAAATCCGCATAGCCGCTTCGCAAGGCTGATATCGCGTCTTCGGCCTTGCCTGCCTGCGCCAGTATCGTGCCAAGCAGCGCCACGCCCTCGCCGCGCACCAGAAGAAATGGCGTGCCCCCATCGGGCAGCGTGGCCAGCCCGGCTTCGACCTGAGCCTGCGCTTCGATATTTTCGCCCAACCGGTAAAGCTGGGACGCTTTCTTGATCTGCGCATAGCCGATCAGTCTGTGATCAGCGTCCGCCGAGCGCGCCGCGTTTTCCAGATCAATCCATGCGTCCAGAACCTTGCGGGAGCCCTCTGCATTGGCTGTGGTGCGGGCGAAAAGGTCCATCGCATCGCGGCGCATGGTTTCAAGCTTGTCTTCTACCGCGTCTACCGGTTGTTCTTGCGCGGCGGCCATAGGTGGGCAGGCGACCATCCCGCCAAGCGAGATCACCGTGCCAAGAGCAATCCGCGCTTTAGTCGAAAACAAGGTAGTACCGGGCATTCGTGGCCCGTTCATTCACAAGTTCGATCCGGTGTGACTGGGTGTAGAGCGGCAGCCAGCGGCACATCACCTTGCGCGCCGACTGTTCGCAAACCCGGCGGTTGGACTTGTCAATCACTCGCAGACGCAGCGGGCTTCCCTCCGGCACGCGCAAAGAAACACTCGCAGGAGTGCCGCCGTAAAAAGTCTGTTCGATAATCGCACTGCCACCCGCCGCGACAGAGCCGGATCGGAAAGCGGGGCCAAGCGTACGCCCGCGCAGATCGCCTTCATCGCCGGCAGACGCAGCCCGCCAGCTTGCCAGCCTCTGTTCGTCATGGCTGGTCAGCGGCTTTGCGCCCAACATGGCGATTGTGCGGAGTGCCTTGTCCAGCCGCGCACCATCCTGCGCTTTCGTGGCGGCTTCGGCATCTTCAAGCGCAGCCAACAACAGCTCTGCGCGCATTGGCGCGGGATCGCCCGAAGCCGCTTGTGCAGGCTCATTAACCGCGCAGGCGGAAAGGCCCGCCATGCAAGCGGTAAACAGACCAACAGCAAGGCTGCCTTTCCAGAACACGGACTTTCCCCCTAAGCCAAGGTGAAACATACTACGGAAATCAAAGCGGATTTCTTGCACGGATTCGACAAGCGGCGCGGTTCGCATCAGGCCGGCCCCAGTCGGAAACAGGTGCCCTCGGCGCTGGGCATCAGGGTCAGCTCCAGCCCGTGCCGTTCCGCAATCGCCTGTGCCAGAGCAAGACCAAGCCCGCTGCCCGGCGCTTCGCCCTGCCCTTCGCTGCCGCGATAGAACCGGTCAAAAATGCGTGCTCTGTCCTTTTCAGGGATGCCCGGCCCGTTATCGCTTACTGTCAGTTGCGGCCCTTTGATCAGCGCAACATCAATACGGCCTCCGGCGGGAACATATTTCAGCGCATTATCAAGCAGGTTGGTAACAATCCGGCTGATCTGCTCCTCTTCCCCCTGAAGCGTAACGCCATCCTCAACCCGCCATTCCAGCTGATGGCCGGTTTCCTCTGCGCTGCCGGAGTACAGATCGCATATGCGGTTCACCATCGCGCTGAGGTCGAATTCCTTCAGCCCTGCCTTGTCCCCCTTGCGCGCCTTGCTCGATGCGATGTCGAGCAGCGATTCCAGCGTCTGGACAAGGCGGCGGATTTCGCCGCGCGCCTCCACCAGTTTCTCAGCCACAGGCGCATCGGGCTGTTCGCGCAAGGCCTTTACCAGCCGGTTGTCCAGATGAGTCAGAGGCGTGCGAATTTCGTGGGCGAGCTGATCGGAGGTATCGCGATACGCCTCCATCAGATTCCGCACACGCGCCAGTGCCGCGCCGCTATGCGCGGTCAGTTCGTCAATCTCGTCCCCCGAACCGGTTTTCACCAGCAAGCTGTCCTGACCTTCTTCGGGATCGCGGAAAGCGGCGTTGATCCGCTCTATCCGGCGTTGCAGGCGCAGCGCGGCAATCCGGCCAAGCATCACGACCAGCGCGATCAGCACCGCCCCGCCGATCAGGAACACCAGCCCGATCCGGCGCAGGAGAGGCGCGTTTTGCGATGTGCTGCGCGCAACCACCAGCCGCAGATCACGGTCAAGCTGCACAGCTCTTGCAAAGCCTTCACTGCTTTCGCCGATGGGTATTATGCCGCTTTCCGAAACCGCCGGATCAAGCGCGGGCCATCCCCCAAGATCGCCTGCGATCCGCTGTCCCTGATCATCGGCCAGCAGGTAATGCGGCATATTGCCTTCTATCGGGGTAAGAGCGATGCGATCCGAAATGCGTTTCGCCAGTTCATCGCGGCCATTGCTAGCATAGATATCGACCAGACCGGCAATGTCGATGTCGACTTCGGTTCGGGCCGCCTCTTCCAGAGTGGTGCGCACAGTCTGCTGCGTTGTCCACCACAGGCCAAGCACCAGAACCAGCGAAAGCGCACCCGCGGCCCACACCAGCCGCGTGAATATCGAACGGCGTTCTTCAGTCACTATGTCCCGTCCAGTATGCGATAGCCGGAGCCCCAGATCGTTTCCAAAGCGGGCGTTTCAAAACCTTCTTCCAGCTTGCGGCGCAGGCGGCCGATATTCACGTCCACCACATTGGTCTGCGGATCGAAATCCATCTTCCACACATCGCGCAGCAGCATTTCTCGCGTCACGATCTCTCCCGCATTCTCCATGAAATAGCGGAACAGTTCGAATTCCTTGGGGCTAAGCGAGAGGTGCCGGTTCTGGCGAAAAGCGGTGCGCGCTTTTACGTGGCATTCAAACGCGCCGTACAGGATGACAGCGCTATGCTCATGCCCCGAAGCGCGCCTGTGCAGCGCTCTGAGCCGGGCGAGAAGTTCTTCCGCCTCGAACGGTTTGGCAAGGTAATCGTCCGCGCCTGCATCCAGCCCTTCGGCCCGGTCGCTGGTGCGGCCAAGGGCGGAAAGGATCAGAATGGGCGTGCCGATACCGCTTTCGCGCAGGCGGCGGGTGATCGTCAGCCCGTCAATATCGCCCAGCATCCGATCAAGGATGATGACATCGAATGATTCCATCCCTGCCCGCAGCAGTGCCGAAGACCCGTTGGATTCCCACACCACCGTATCGCCTGATTGCGCGGCCAGCTCCGTCACGGCGCTGGCGGAGCGTGCATCATCTTCGACATAGAGGAGTTTGAGCGATTGCCTGGTCATGCCCCCATCCTGCTGTTGCGAAGCGCGGGGGCGCGTAATGCCCGCTGCGCTGCTGGGTTGAATTGCTGCCATTGCTGCTGCCCTCTTGCAAGCAAGCGTTTCAAATGATGGAGGAAGCCTCAGCCGGTAAGGCCGCGACCTCCTCCACCCCTCGGGTCGCTTCGAGGATCGGGTTGGCTCAGTTCAGGCTTTCGACGGAAACCCAGCCGGTTGTGCCGAAATTGTCCTTTACTTCGACGAACAGCCCTTCGCGTTTGCCGGTCGGTGTCAGCGTGGTGCCGACCATCAGATCGCGGACTTTGGTGCCGTCCGTCGCGGGCGTTGCCATCATCGAAGTGGCCGCTGCCACGGTTGCGTAATTGGGCTGTGCGCTGGCGACGGCAGGCTGTGCCTTGGGCACGGAAGCAATCGTTGCTTCCTGCGCGACGAGTTCATTGAAAGCGATGACGAAGGCTTCGACCAGCATTTTGCCCTTTTTGCTATCGCCATAGCCGGCAGCCTGCGCGCCGACATTCCACGCGCCCCCACCGCCAAAACTGAGCGTGCTTTTCTTGACCACACCCTGACCGGTCACGATCGTCTGACCGTTCATCGGGCTGAGCAGTTTGATACCCGCAGCGACGCGCTTTTTCTTGCCGCCAAATCCGCCGAACATGCCCAGCACGGCTCCCGCCCCCGGCACCCGGCCAAGCAGCGATCCGGCAGCACCCGAACGCACCAGCCCGTCCATCGCCAGCCCCTTCGCCGTTTCGATGGACTGATCGACCTGTTCGCTAGTGCCGGCGACAACGTTCATCAGGAAATCAGCCGGAACGCCTGATGCGGCATTATGCGGAGTGAAACAGCCGCTTTCGGTAGCCAGCGAATTGACCAGAGCGCGCGGGCTGCCGAGGTCGAAATCGGCCCACCCTTGTGTATCGCCATCGACAACGGCAATCGTGCCAAGGCTTTGTTCGCACTGCACCAGCGCGACGGCTTCCTTCTTCTTTTTCTTCGCCATCGCCGGTGCGGCGGTGGTAGCGGCAGTCGCGACAAGAGCGACCATTGCGAGACTGGAAACAAGCTTTTTCATAATCAAACTCCCCACTGCATTTCGATGGGAAGACTGTGCGCGGGATCGGCAATCCGTCCCACACACAGTCATTATTAGAGGTATGACAAAGGCTGTTAGGGGCCGCCTTTTGTCCGGTTATCGGGGGCTGACACTGGTGCCGCCAGCTGGCTGCGCAAAGGTGATCGCACCGCCCATCAATGCCTCTGCCCGCCGGATTGCCGCTGCGCGGCTGCGCGCTTCGGTCGGTTGGCGAGAGTTCGCAGGTCGGGCCGCGCCCTCTGGCAACAGGGCCGCTACAGGCGCTTCGAATGTGCCTTGCTTGCTGGCATCGACACCGCCCCACCGGCTCATATCAATGCCCGCAATCACGCGCTTGCCGCTGGTCGCAGCGGACGTTGCTGTGTTGGGATAATCCTGCGGGTCAAAGGTACCAGGGGCACCGAACAGCGCAGAACCGCCAATGTCCAGATCCTCTGCGAAGATCGAGATATTGTAGTTGATCGCAAAGCGTTCACCCATATTCGCACCGCCAAACTGATAGGACACGGCCGCCTGGCAACCGTTATTGGCACAAGGCACGCCATCCACTGTGGCATTGCTTTCAAACACACCCTGCAAGCGCGGCAAGAAATTCCCGCTGGAGAAAGTCCAGTCATAGGTCGCATCAGGCATTGTCACCTGTGCGGCAAAGTCGATCCCCATCAGGGTCGAAGACAGCCAGTTGATGCTGAGCGATCCGTCAAACGTGCCCGGCGTTGTGCGCCCGTCCGAATATGTGGGAGTGGTGGCTCCCAGCAGATCATATTCGATCGAACCGCGCAGGTTGAAATCCCTTTCCCCGACACTGACAATCGCCCAGTGCGCCGCATCGTTTTCAGTCGTCGTGTACGACCGTGCGCCTGTCGGGAACGTCACATCGCCATCAACCCAGCGACCGATAATCGCATACTGATCACCGATGATCTGATCCCCTCTCGCCGTGCCGCGCGATCGCGTGGCGATGGAATTGAGAACTCCGGTATCGGAAACATCGGTCTGGTTCGTGCGGCTTGTGCGTGTGAAGCCTTCGTTCCCGTAAGAGATCGACGCCGTCACAAGTCCGCTGGTGTCGAATTGGTCCACACCGCCGACGACCGGAACACCGCCGCCGATTGAATTGTCAGGCGCTGTGCCCAGCCCCGCCAGTTCCTCCCCTTCGGTCGCGAAGATGGCGATGCCCTGAATATTATTGCCAGCGCCGCGATCAAACACAGTATAGGTGAAGCCAGCAGAGCCAGCCCCCTCTCCGAACAGGCTGCCATAGACCTGCGCATCGCAAAATCCGTTGCAGGAAGTGCCTGTCAAAGCTGTTGGCGAAAGGTTCAACAGCGTGAACTCCGGATTGCCCGTGTTCCCGATTACCACGTTGCTGTTTGCCGCTCCCGCTGCGCCTCCATTGGTGCCGACGCGATACCCTTCGGTGCCGTAAAGCAGATCGAAATCAAAGCCGAGACGTGCAGAGCTTTGCCCGAATGCTAACGCCAGATTGCCGGTGAAGTACGCCTCTTCATCGCGCCCGACACCGACATTGATCGGCGCTGTCCCTCCGACAAGCCGGTAATTAACCGTCCCCGATACAGGCAGATTGGTCGCCGGATTGCCGACTAGCAGCAGATCGTTCTGGCGCGCACTGCCATTGAAGTAACGCGTCCATGCTACATCATTTCCGATCCTGCCGATTTCCCGCACGTCATCATCGCGCGAGGCAAAGTCATAGGTGATCGGCGTACTGCGGTTTTCGGTAATGGTAAGCGCGGTAATCCGTCCATCTTCGCTGATATCCGCCTCTGACCCTGCGTCCTGCAAAATGCCCAGTCCGGGGACAAGGATAACGGAGTTCAGCCCGGCAAGCTGCGGCAACGGATCGACAGAGCCGCCGCCCGTCCCCCCACCCCCGCTATTCACCGGCAAACCGTCAAACGCATCGGCATTGCCGCCGCCGCTGATGAAGGCGAAAAAGTCGATGAAGAACGCATCAAGCTGCGCAAAACCGACAAGGCCGCCCTGCGCATTGGCCAGCGCGGCGAGATAGGCGTTGAGTATCTCCTGGCTCAGCACGGTGTATTCGCTGGGCACGCCGCCATTTGCGAGGAATTCGAAATAGGCATTCAGCGCTGCGATATACTCGGCGAATACAGGCAGGCCCGCGAAGGTCGCCGGATCGCCACCCGCCAGCACAAAGCTGGCATATCCCGCAAAAAAGCCTTCCAGATCGCCAAAGCCTGCCAACCCGCCCTGCGCATTGGCGAGCGCGGCGAGATAGGCATTGATCGTCGCCTGATCGAGCACAGTGTATTCCGCCGGCAATCCGCCTGCGCTCAGAAACGCGAAATAAGCGTTCAGCGCCGTCACATAGTCAGCATAGACCGGCAGGCCTGCAAAGGCATCTGGTGCACCGCCTGCCTCGATAAAGGCGAAATAAGCGGTGAGGAAATCGGCATTGGCACCCAGACGCGCCTGCAATTCACCGGCCCCGCGCAATGCTTCGATAAAGTCTGCCAGCGCGCTTAAGTCCTGATCGGTAAAGTCCGTCGGAAAACCGCCATTGGCTAGGAAATCGGCATAGGCGTTCAAAGCCGCAGCAAAGGCCGGAAAGTCAGGCGGTACTGGCAGTCCAGCAAAGTTATCGGGATTGCCGCCATCGCTCAAAAACGCGAAATATGCGGTGTAGAATTCGCCCAGCTCCGGCAGAAACAGTCCGGTGGCCCCCGCCCCTTCCAGCGCGGCGAGATATTGCGCGATCACATCCTGGCTAAGCGGTTCGTAAGTCGAAGGGATGCCGCCCGCCTCCAGAAACGCGAAGTAAGCCTGAAGCTCCACCGCATATCCGGCAAAGACATTGGCGGGCAGTCCTGCAAAGGCATCGACATTCCCGCCAGCGCGCAAGAATGCGAGGTAACTGGCATAGAAACCGGCCTGATCGCCCAGAACGCTTTCCAGCAGGCCAGTGTCGGAAAGCGTTTCCAGATAGGCGCGCAGTGTCGCCTGATTGATCGGCTCATACTCGCTCGGCAGACGGCCACTGGCGAGGAAGGCGAAATAGTCGTCCAACGCCGTCTGGAACTGCCCTGCGAAGGCCAAACCGCCATTATCAAGGAAAGCGAGAACCAGTGCGCGATCCGCTGCGTTCAGTTGCTGGATCAATCCGCTTTGCGACAGGAAGGCAATTGTCTGCTCAATCACAGCCGCACTTGCACCGCCGAAATCAGCGGGCGCATTTCCGGCCCGAACGAATGCAAAATAGGCGCTCGTCAAATCGGTGAAGGAGCCTGCGAACAGATCGGGATTGCCTCCATCGCGCAGGAAAGCGAGATAGGCATCCGCCAACACACGGTCACTGGCGGAAAGGCTGGCGAGCGCCCCTGTCCGGTTGATGAAGGCAAGATAGGCGTTGATATCGGCAAGGCCTGCATTGCCGCTGGCACTGGTAAAGGTGCTGGGCACACCGCCTGCGCGGATCAGGTCGAGATAATCAATGCTGAACGCGCTGAACGTGGTCAGGAATTCAGCACCCGAACCGCCACCGGCCAGAAAGCGCAGATAGGTGCGGATGATATCGGCCTGCGCCTGCGGGAAAGGCGAACCGCCAAAACTGCTTTCGATCTGAGCGGCGCGTGCAATCAGCAGCGCCAGATCCCCGCTCGGGAAGGTTTCCAGCGACGGGTTGCCTACCGCCAGTTCTACCCGCCTCGCAGCACCAAGAATATCGCTTGATGCGCCAGCGGCGGCCAGCGCATCACCCAGCACCACAGGGATGCCGTTTTGTGCCGCTGCGACCGGACCTGCATCACCGCCGAGGCTGGCGACTTGCGGTTCGTTTCCGGTGCCGTCGGGCGTTGCCTGCGCAGCGTTCGCGATAACGCGGCGGGGCCTGCCGCCACGCGGGGCGGACCACATGGAGCCTTCGTCAAACCGGCTCATCCGGCGGCCACGTCCGATCCGCACGTCACCCGACAAAACATGGCCCGATGATTGACCAAGACCCTGCACGTTGAAATTGGCAGCAGACCCTTCCCCGCTTACCTGCGCTTCCAACCCTTCGGGCATGCGCACGATCACGGGGCTTTCGCCTGTTCCCGCAATGGTGACGCTGCCGCTATACAGGTCGATAGAGCCGTCTTCATTGATGCGATACTCAGCCGCATCGACAAAGGACGCTGTGCCGCCGCCCGTCAGGCTGATCTGTGTGACGCCGCTTGTCTGGCTGACACGGTCGCCGGTCCGCACGCGGTCTTCCTGCGATGTGTAAAGGATTTCATTCGCCTGAACCGAAGGGACAAGCGCGATTGAGGATGCGCCAACCAGCAAAAGAGTCGCCAGGCTGCGCGAAGGGATGATGTTCGTCTTCATGGGAAAAATGCCTTTCGCTGGAGGTTCAGAATTCGAAGCGCGCGCCGACCGAGACGGTCCAGCGTTCAAAATCGAACAGCGCGATGTTTGACCAGTTGCGCGAATAGGTCGCGCGCGGCTGAAGGAAGAGATTGTCGAGCACGGCGAATTTCAGGCCGCCCTGCACGTCGATGCGTTCATCTTCACGTTCCGTCAGGAACAGCGCATCGGGCGCGTCATACCGGCGCAGATCAAATGCCGCGCCAGCAACCACGGCCAGCCGCTTTGCCACAGGCAGCTCCGCGCCGATATTGGCAGTCACAAAGCCGAAGCTTTGTGCATCGCCTGCCTGTCGCCGCGTTTCTTCCTTGCCGCCGGTAATGTTGGCGGCGAACCTTTGCCCGACAAAGCCGACGCCTGCTGCATACCGGTCTGCATCGCGCAAGGGATCATTGTCGAAATTCAGCCGATTCCACTGCGCCGACAGCGTGATTGCACGGCCTTGCGATAGCGGTTTGGTGTATTGCGCAATCGCGCCAAAGGATGTGCGCAGCGAATTGTCATCCAGCCAGAACTGCTGCACCTGACCTGACAGCGAAATCACATCGCCGCCGGCAAAGCTGTGGGCATAGCCTGCCGTGCCCGTCAGCGCGGCCTGATCGAAATTCGCATCCGCATTCTCCCGGATATTGCCAAGAGCCGATGCTAACAGGCGATCCTGCCGCGAAATCGCGGTTACGCCGGAGACACCGGCGGTGATGTCAAAGAACTCGTCCCCTTGCGCGACGGCACCTGCACCAAGCTGCCCCGGCCCCAGAAAGCTGAACAGCGGGATCACAATGCTCGTCAGGTCGGTCGCGGAATTGACGTTGTCGTCATAGCCGAACTGCGCATCGACAAAGCCGCTGACATCCGATCCGCCGCCTGCAATCTGCTTGTCGAACTGACGGACGAAACCGGTGAAACGCTGCCGCACCGGATCAGGCAGGGTGGGGTCGTCAACGACGGTGGCGAACTGATCGCGCGCTGTGTCGATATCGCCCGCAAGCGCATAGGCCCGCGCCAGCTCGGCACGCGCCGCTGCATTTTCCGGCTGCACTGCCAGCACACGCTGAAGCGCGATAATCGCATCGCCATAACGCCCGCTGTCAATCGCCGCGATGCCCAGCTGATAGTCGAACGCAGGATCGCCCGCGCGCTGTTTCTCCTGTGCGGAAAGCGCCGAATACCGCGCCTGCGCATCCCCTGCATCACTCTGTTGAGCAAGCGCCGGCATCGCTGCCCCGCCCATTGCAAGGGCAATCGCCGCCCCCGCCAACCATCGGTTTTTCTGTAGTGTCATCGGGCCCCCAAAGCGCCTGTGTTTCAATCGGGAGCACACATGCGCAAAGAGCGCGCACCTGTCCGCTGACAAGCCGCGTTACGGGAATGACAATGCCTGTTAGATGCGTGAAAGCGCTGAAATAACGGCGCTTTGGCCGGGTAATTAGCCTTTGTTCAAAGAAGCAATCGCTTCCGCCAAAGAGACGACGTCGCCATATTTGGCGTTCATATCGAACAGATTGGCCTTGTGCGGCGCTTCGTGCCGGTCGCCCACGGCTTCTTCAACGATGATCGGGATAAACCCGTGTGAACAGCAATCCACACAGGTCGCACGCACACAGCCACTGGTCGTCAACCCGGCGATCAACAGGCTGTCATGTCCCGCTGCTGTCAGGGTAGAAGACAAAGACGTGCCGAAAAACGCGCTGGGGTACTGTTTTGAAATCACCAGTTCATCAGCGGCGGGCTGCAAATCCTTGGGCCAATCACCCATCGGATGCCCTTCGACAAAGTTTGCCAGTGGCAACGCCTTTTGCGCAAACCGGCCCCCATTCACCATTGAGGGATGATAGGCGACATTGGTGTAGATCACCGGCACGCCCGCAGCTCTCGCCGCATCGCGCAGCGAAATGGCGGCCGCCAGCACTTCATCAACATCAGCGTAAAGGGCACAGTCAGGCTCAAAATAGGCCTGAACAAAGTCGATCAGGATCAGCGCCGGGTTTTGCCCGAAGCCGATCCTGTTCTCATAGACGCCGGCGTAATTGCCGGAAAGATCATCGCTCATCGCGCGATTATCCGAGGTTTAGAATTCAAACGCAACTTCCGCCCCGAACCGGCGCAGACCGCCGGGGGAGATAAAGGAGCCGCCGAACTCAATCGCCGGGATCACTTCGTTGAGATAGCGTTCATCCGTCAGGTTTTCGGCAAAGGCGATAATGGTGATGCGATCATCAATCTCCACCCCAATGCGCACATCGAGAACCCCGAACTCATCACGCTGCGTAACAGAGTAATCCGCGTCCCCGACAAAGGCAGGCAAAGCCAGGGCAGAGCCGGGCAGCAGACCGCTGAACAGGGTGGGTGAGGTATCATCCTGCACCGTGTGGAACCATGTGGGGCCGGTTATGCGATAATCGGCGCGCGCGATGAAATCGAGTGAGCCTGTCACCGGCACATCAAACTGCGTGCCCACATTGATCGTGTATTCGGCAGTATACGGGCTTTCATTACCCACCGTAACCGGACGTGAGGCATTGGCCTTGATCTCGCTTTCGGTGATGTTGCCCGAACCGTAAATCGTCCAGCCATCAAGGATTTCAGCGGTCAGGTTCAGCTCCGCTCCGTAAATCTCGACCTCGTCAATGTTCGAAACCACGCGCAGCAGGCCGAATCCGCCGACGAAGAATTCGAAGAACTGCAAATCGTCGATATCGGTATAATAGCCCGCCAGATCGAACGTAATCCGCCCGTCAAGAAGTTCCCCCTTCACACCGGCTTCGAATGCGGAGGATGTTTCTTTCTCATACTGGTCGTTGATCAGGACATTGGTGCCGATGAACTGGTTGAACGCCTGATCGACAATCGCGGCAGAGCCCTGATTGTTGAAACCGCCCGATTTGAACCCGATCCCCCAGTTGGCGTAGAAGTTCACATCATCGCTCACTTCATACCGCAGAGAAACCTTGGGCTGGAACTGTTTGAAGGTTTCGGACTGGTCCGCGATTGCGCCAAAGGCCTGCCCCGGATTGATCGGCCCGCCTGTGAACGGATCTGTCGCATTGGGGACAAGACTGGTCACGCTGCGATCTTCGATGTCGTATCGCCCGGCAAGCCCGATGGTAAAACGGTCGCTGACTTCCCAATCGACGGACGCAAACGCCGCATACACATTGGTTGAGAAATCATCATTGTACAGCTGGCTGGTAGGGTTGAACGACCCTGCGGGATTGAACAGCTCCCGGCTTACCCCACGCCCAAGGTCCGCACCGATGCTGACTCCGACCTGACGGTCAATATTGAGGAAATAGGCACCGACCTGCCATTCAATCGGGCCGCCATTATCCGATGCAAGCCGCACTTCCGCGCTGAAATCGGTCTGATTGCGGATCTGCAACTGCGTGCCATCGCAAGTGGACGGGCTGAACGCGCCAAAGGTTGAACCCGTCGCCGGATCGAAGATGAACGGCACCGGCGTCTGACCGATAAAGGTCGGCGCGTTAATCGGGAAACCGGTAAGCGCGGCGGTGCTGCCAAAACACGCATTGGAAGCGGCCACCGAATCCGGCGTCGCGCCGGGGAAGGTAAAGCGGGCAAAGTCTGCCGAGGTACCGTCCGCGATCAGCAGCTGATCCACATCCGAATACAGCCCCCAAGCCGTCAGCGTCAGACCGTCAAAATCATGCTCGATCTTGGCGGAAACCTCGAATGTTTCCTGCTCGTTAATCGGGCGGATATTGCCGAAAAAGTTGAACGGGTGTTCGTTCACATCTTCGAAGAAAGCCGGATCAACCCCTGCAAAATTGGGCAGGTGGAAGGATGAGTTGTAATTGATGGATGCGCCTTCAAGGCTGGAATACCGGCCCTTAATGTCCAATTCGGTCGCAGGGCCAAGATCGACGACGAAGCGGCCATCAACCGAGTAGACTTCCTGATTGTCGACCACATCCGCATTCAGGAAATCATTGCGGAAGAAACCGTCGGTCGTGAAATAGCTTCCCGAGATCACAAAGCCTGCATTGTCACCCAAGGGCGCAGAGACATAACCGTTCAGGGTGAATGTGCTGTCTTCAGCGGCGGAGGCAAGCACGCGTCCTTCGACCACGTCCGAAGGTTTCGCCGTCTGGATCACGATCGCACCGGCCGCCGCATTGCGTCCATACAGCGCGCCCTGCGGCCCTTTCAGGATTTCGATCTGGCGCAGCGTGCCTTGTTTCTGGTTTAGCTGAGCAGTGTTGGTCTTGAGGATGCCGTCAACCACGAGAGCGACCGAGCTTTCCGCATCGCGCGCGCCGTTAATGCCGCGAATGTTGATCTGCGTATCGCCCGCCTCTGCCGTGCCGGTAACGATGGTGACACCGGGGGTAAGCTGAACAAAATCGTCCGCCTGCTCAATGCCGGCAGCGCGAAGAGCGTCCTCGGTAAAGACTGTGATCGCGCTGGGCACTTCGGCCAGAGTTTCCGATTGGCGACGGGCGGTGACGATAATGGCGTTATCGTTCTCTGCCTCCGTCTCCCCTGTGGCCTGCGCCATGGCGGGCGATGCCGCAGCAATCGCCCCGACAGCGACGCCCGAAGCCAGAATGGTTTTCACGAATTTTTGCATAAGGGATTCCCTCAACTTGCTCCGGCAAGCGACGCGGGCGCGCCACCCCCCCGAAAGATTGACGTGGCCAGTGCCGAAACACCGCCCACACAAAGAACATCTTGAAAGCCCGGACGCTGCCCTCCCCCGTTGGACTTCTGATCGCCCGCATCCCTTTCACGCGCCACTCAGAAGCCTTCAGCACAACGCCGTCGCTTTCCAGTGACGAAGACCTATTGTATACAATTTGTGATCGTCAAGGAAAATTGATACGAGCACGCAAATGAATTTTCAGGAAGGTCTTTTGATGAATTTGGGTCACGGTTTTTGCGGCTTGGATAGGGTTAGGCCGCGCTTGACCCCCTCTAGACCCGTTTCGACCCCTGTTAGGTTTCGCCGGTCATGAGCACCGCTGCGGACACCGCCTACACCAAAATTCGCGAGCATGTTCTGGCCGCAAAAGTGCAGCCGGGCGATCGCCTGACGGAAGAGCAACTCTCTGAAATTGCAGGAGTTAGCCGAACCCCTGTACGCGAAGCCGTCCTCCGGCTGGAGCGTGAACTGCTGCTGATGCGCACCCCTTCCAACCGGATTTTCGTGCCGGACTGGTCGACTGACGAAGTGGACGAGATGTTCACCCTGCGGCAGATGTTGGAAAGCCACGCAGCAGAGCGCGCCGCGGTGCGATTGGCCCCTGAAGAAGTGGACGCGCTCACCAAGATCAACAGCATTCTTCACAAAGCTGTCGAGCAGGACCCGCCTGATGTGGCGAACTTCCTCGATGCCAACCGCCGCTTCCACGAGGCAGTGACACAGGCGGCCGATTCCCCGCGGCTCCAACAAATCCTGGCGATGCTGGTTGAACAGCCAGTCGTTCTGCGCACCGCGCGGGGCTATTCGAAAGAGGATTTGAAACAGTCCGCGCGCGACCATGACGAACTGCTCGCCGCGTTCAAGGCAGGCGATGCCGCCTGGGCGAAAGCCGTCATGGCAAGCCACCTTCGCCGCGCGTTCCATGCCTTTGCCAGCGCGATGGAGAAAGAGCGCAAGCGATAGAAAATACTAGATAATTCCGCGCTCCTCCAAGTCCACCATCGTGCGCGTGTCCATGCCCAGAAGCTCCCCGTAAATCGCTTCGTTATGCTCCCCGAGATCGGGGCCAACCCAGTGGACTTCGCCGGGAGTGGCTGAAAGCTTGGGCGCGACATTCTGCATTTTGAAGTTTTCGTGGCGTGGATGCTCGCGCTCGATAATCGCCTCTCTCGCGGCGAAATGCGGGTCGGCCAGCATCTCTGGCGCGCGATAGATATTGCCTGCCGGAACGCCGTGCTCTTCACACAAGGCAAGCACTTCCTCGCTCGTATGCAGCACCGTCCATTCGCCGATCAGATCGTCCAGTTCCGCCTGTCGAGCGCCGCGCGCGACATGGCTGTTAAAGCGCGGATCATCGCCCAGTTCCGGCTGCCCCATCATCGTTGCCATGCGCTTCCACACGCTGTCCTGATTGCCCGCCACCAGCACGCTGCCATCGCGCGTCGGATAGACGTTGGAAGGCGCAATTTTCGGCAGAATTGAGCCGGTTCTCTCGCGAATATGGCCCGTGACGGTATACTCCGACACGGTCGATTCCATCATCGCCAGAACCGCTTCGTATATGGCGGAATCCACCACCTGGCCCTCGCCGGTTTTGTGCCGGTGGTTCAGCGCCATCATCGCGCCAAGACAGGCGTAAGTCGCCGCCAGCGAATCGCCGATCGAAAGCCCGGCACGGGACGGCGGACGGTCCGGCTCACCCGCGATATAGCGCATTCCGCCCATCGCCTCGCCAATGCCGCCATAGCCAGCGCGGCTGGAATACGGCCCCGTCTGACCGTAGCCCGACACGCGAATCATGATCAGCGCCTTGTTGATCACGCTGAGTTCCTCCCAGCCGAGATTCCACCGTTCCAGAGTGCCGGGTCGGAAATTTTCCAGAAGGAAATCAGCCTTTTCCACCAACTTCTTGACGATGGCCTGCCCTTCTTTTTCGCGCAGGTTGAGAGTGATCGACTTCTTGTTGCGCGCAACAACAGAGAACCACAGCGGAATGCCCTGCCCCCAATTGCGCATGGCATCGCCGACTTTGGGCGGCTCAATCTTGATAACCTCGGCACCATGATCCGCCATCAGTTGACCGCAGAAGGGGCCAGCAATCAGCTGCCCCATTTCGATCAGCCGCAATCCATCCAGCGCACCTTGAGCCATTTTCCAATCACCTTTCGGCCCCCGATTCGGAGCCATAAAACTTGCGAATCACTTGCAGGTCGGGAGGGGGTCTAACCCACCCCTAAAGCCGCCTAACCCCACCCGAGCCTCCCCAAGGCCCGCCAAGGGCCGTTCTGGATCGCATCGAGCAGTAACTTGGGCCCATATATGCGCAGCGATTGCTTTTGTATACAATTTGCGTATTGAGTGCATCAGACGTGAGCAGCACCGGATCCCTAATTCGATGACAGGCACTACCCAACCTGACCCGATTGAGCTGATTGAAGTCGGCCCGCGCGATGGCCTGCAAAACGAACCCGACATCATCTCCACCGCAGACAAGCTGGCGATGATCGACCGGATGCTGAATTACGGAGCACGGCGGCTTGAAGTGGCCAGCTTCGTCCATCCCAAACGCGTGCCGCAGATGGCTGATGCGGAAGACGTGATTGCAGGCCTGCCTGACCGTGACGACACGACCTATATCGGCCTTGCCCTGAACAAACGCGGCGTGATGCGCGGCTCTGCGACACGCGAACGCGGTGCGGTGAATGGCAGGGGACGCGGCATTGATCAGGTCGGCTGCGTCATCGTTGCCTCTGATACTTTCGGACAGAAGAACCAAGGCCAGACTATCGCCGAAGGCATCGCGGAAAACCGCGACATGCTCCGCTTTGCAAAGGCAGAAGGGCTTTCTGCCCAGATAACCATATCTGCTGCATTCGGTTGTCCGTTCGAAGGGGATGTCAAACCCGAAACGGTCCTTGCCATCGCAGAAGAGCTCGCCGCGGAGGCCCCTGTAGAGATTGCGCTTGCCGATACGATCGGTGTCGGTGTTCCGGCACAGGTGGCCGATTTGTTCGGCGCTCTGGCAGAGCTTCTGGCCGGAAAAATCCCGATGCGCTGCCATTTCCATAACACCCGCGGGACCGGCATCGCCAATGCCTGGGCCGCGTATCAGGCGGGCGTGCGGTCCTTTGATGCATCGCTGGGCGGATTGGGCGGATGCCCCTTCGCGCCCAAGGCGACGGGCAATATCGCCACGGAAGAGCTTATCTACCTGATGGACAAATCAGGGATCGAAAGCGGAATTGCACTTGATCGCGCGATTGCCGCCAATCATTGGTTCGGTGGGATCATCGAGCGCGAACTGCCCTCTCTCGTCGCAAGAGCAGCGTGAGAGGAATGGAATCTTCAGCCCATTTCGGGGAGAGCACATGACCTACAGACTGGGTGTCGATGTTGGCGGCACTTTCACTGACCTGCTTCTGTTTGACGAGGACACCGGACGCTTCTGGCGGCACAAGACCCCGTCCACCCCGCATGACAGCTCCGAAGGAATCCTGAACGGGGTGAAGGCCATCACCGAACAGGCTGGCGTTTCCGCGAAAGACATCAGCTATTTCCTCCACGGCACAACAGTGGCGACCAATGCCGTGCTGGAAGGCAAAGGCGCGAAAGTCGGCCTGATCGTGACCGAAGGCTATCGCGATATCATGCAGATCGCGCGCAGTTTCGTCCCCGGCGGGCTTGCCGCGTGGATCGTGTGGCCAAAGCCCCAGCCGCTTGCCGCGCTGGAGGATACGATAGACGTACCGGGCCGCATGGATGCCGATGGCAAGGAAGTGCGCCCTCTGGACGAAGACGCGGTGCGCGCTGCCTTGCAAAAGCTGAAAGGTCAGGGGATCGAAGCGCTTACCGTCAGCCTGATCAATGCCTATGTGAACGGCGCGCACGAAGCGCGCATCGGGGAAATCGCAGCCGAAGAACTGCCCGGCATCCCCGTATCGCTGAGCCATGAAGTGCTGCCCGAAATGCAGGAGTATGAGCGCACCCTGTCCACTGTCGCCAATGCGGCGGTGCGTCCCGTGGTGAGCAAATATGTCTCCAACCTGCGCGGCAAGCTTGAGGATGAAGGGCTGGAAGGCCGCCTGTCGCTGCTGCGTTCCGATGGCGGCTTGATGAGCAGCCACAAGGCGGAAGAACACCCCGTCAACATTCTGATGTCCGGTCCCGCAGGCGGTGTGACCGGTGCCAAATGGGTCGGCAAGAATGCGGGCCTTAAAAACATTCTGACGCTGGATGTTGGCGGCACTTCGACTGATGTTGCCCTGATCGAAGGGCTGGAGGCCCGCAGGGTCCGCACGACGGAAGTGGGGCACCTTTCTGTGAGGGCTTCGGCGCTGGACGTTAAGACTGTGGGCGCCGGCGGGGGCTCCATCGCGCACGTTCCTGAACTCACCGGTGCGCTGCGCGTCGGCCCCGAAAGCGCGGGCGCGGTTCCCGGCCCTGTCGCTTATGGCAAAGGGGGCGAACTGCCGACAGTGACCGATGCGAATGTAGTGCTGGGATATCTGCCGGAAAACCTTTTGGGCGGCAGCTTCCAGCTTGATCGTGAAGGCGCGAAGAAAGCGGTGCAGACCATTGCCGATGCGCTGGGCGTTTCCCTGATGGAAGCCGCGCGCGGCATCATCGACATTGTGAATGAAAACATGTTCGGCGCGCTACGCATGATCAGCGTTCAGCAGGGCTATGACCCGCGTGAATTTGCGGTGATGGGTTTTGGCGGCGCTGGCCCGCTGCATGTGAATGCTGTGGCAAAGCTGATGGGAAGCTGGCCCGCTGTCTCTCCCGTATCCCCCGGCGTTCTGTGCGCTTTGGGTGATGCGACGACGCAGATGCGCACTGAAACCGCGCGCAGCTTTTCACGCCTTGCAAAGGACACTCAGGTCGCTGACCTTGTCGCTGTCCTGCGTGAAATGGCGGAGCAAACGCGCGGCGAACTCACCGCAGATGGCGTGTCCGAAGGGGACATCACTGTCGAGTTCGAAGTCGATATCCGCTATGCCGGACAGGCGTTCGAAGTGCCGCTGACAATTGATGAGGCGGTTCTGGATGCGGACGGGATCGAAGGCATCCTTGCTCGTTTTGACGAAGAGCATCTTCGGCTGTTCACCTTCAACATGGATACCCCGCACGAAATCGTGAACCTTCGCGCTGTGGCACTGGGCCAGGCGCCTGCCCTTCCCGCTGCCGAGCTGCCAAAGGGCAATGGCGATCCTGTCGAGGCCAAAATTCGAGATCACACGCTGTGGATGGACGGGGCCGAACAGGCCGCTGTCATCTATGACCGTTCAAAGCTGAAACAGGGCGATGTAATCCCCGGCCCCGCCATCGTGACGGAGATGGATTCCACCACTCTGATCGAAACCGGCTGTGTCGCGACTGTCGATGCGGTGGGCAATATCCTTATCAATCCTGTCGAGAAGGAGGGCTGATCCATGCCTGCACAGATCATCGAAACCAACGACACGCCCTTTGCCAAGATTGATATTGATCCGGTAACGCTCGACATCATCGAAAACGCGCTGCGCAATGCCCGTATCGAAATGGATGCGACATTGGTGCGCACGGCCATGTCGCCCGGCATTCGCGAACAGGGCGATGCCTTTCCGCTGATTGCGGACCCGTCGGGCAAGATGATTGTCGGCCAGTTCGGCAGCTTCATCGACGGTTTTCTGAAAGGCTATGACGAAACGCTGGAAGATGGTGACATGATCTTCCTGTCCGATCCGTATTCCTGTGATGGTGCTATCAGCCACTCGAATGACTGGCTGGTTTTGCTGCCCGTCTTCAAGGATGGCCGCCTGATCGCCTATACCGCCATGTTCGGCCACCAAAGCGATATTGGCGGCTCTGTCCCCGGCTCCATGCCGATTGATGCCTCCAGCATCTTTGAGGAAGGCGTGCGCATTCCTCCGGTAAAGATCTGGAAGAAGGGCGAATATAATGACGACCTGATGAAGCTTGTGATGCACCAGACGCGCAAGCCCGATTGGTGTCAGGCCGACCTTAACGCCTTGATCGCTTCGTGCCGGGTCGCAGCAAAGCGCGTGGTGGAAATGGCGGATCGGTTTGGCGATGATGTCTATGTTTCGGCAACGCAGGAACTGCTCGCGCGCAACCACCGCGCAATGAAAGCACTGATCGCGCAGGCCATACCCGAGGCCAAGGCGAGCTTCGAAGACTATATCTGCGATGACGGCAAGGGTTATGGCCCGTACAAGATCAAATGCACGATGTGGCGCGAGGGTGAGAAAGTCATCCTCGATTTTGACGGGACAGACCCGCAATCAGCCGCGTCGATCAACTTCTTCCTGAACGAAAACATGTTCAAGATGTTCTTCGGCATCTACATGATCATGGTCTTCGATCCGCAAATCCTGTTCAATGACGGCTTCTACGACCTGATCGAAGTCCGCATTCCGGACGGATCGCTACTGAAACCGCAATTCCCTGCCGCGCTCTCGGGTCGCACCCATGCGCTGGGGCGGATTTTCGACATTCTCGGAGGCCTTCTGGGTCAGGGAACGCCGGAATTCCTGAACGCCGCCGGTTTCTCGTCATCGCCGCACCTCTTCTATTCCGGATGGGACAACCGATCCGGCCATGAAGGCAGCTGGTTCCAGCTGTTCCAGATCGGCTTTGGCGGGATTCCGGGGCGTCCATTGGGAGACGGGCCGGACGGGCATTCGCTCTGGCCCGGTTTCACCAATGTCCCGAACGAATTTCTCGAACGCTATTTCCCGATGCGGATCGAGCGTTACTCGACCGAGCCAGACAGTGGCGGCGCGGGGCTGCATCGTGGCGGCAACGGCATCCACATGACCTACCGTTTCCTTGCCGATGGAAACATCGCCATCCACGATGATCGCTGGTTTGTGCCACCATGGGGCGTGAATGGCGGGCATCCGGGTGCACGCGCGAAAAAGCTGCTGGAAAGCGAAGACGGCACAATCACGGTTGTCGGCAACAAGATCGAAGATGTCGAAGTGAAAGCCGGTGACCTTCTCCACTTCATCACCTGGGGTGGCGGCGGCTGGGGTGATCCGCTTGAACGTGATCCCGAAACGGTCGGTCTGGAAATCCGTCAGGGTCTGGTCACGCCGCAGGGCGCACGCGATTATGGCGTGGTGGCAGATGAAAACGGCGTGATCGACACAGGCGCGACAGAGGCGCTGCGCGGCGAAATTCGCGGACAAAGAGGCGATCTGTCGCTCTTCGATTACGGCCCGTCCATCGAAACACTGCGCGAAAACTGCACACAGGAAACGGGCCTGCCCGCTCCCAAGGCGCCGCAATGGAACCAGAAACAGGCGGCGGCCTGACGCCCCGCCTGTTTCCTGTCTGATAAACCTGGATCAGCCTCAGCGCATACGCGCCGGGGCAACCAGAACCGCATTCGCCAGCAACAGGTCCAGCCCGTCCAGATAAGCGCGCAGCGATGGATCATGGGCAAAACCGATGGTCAGACCCGATCCGGTCGGCTGCGCCATCAGATAGGGCTTATAGGCAAGCTGCCGCTGGTTTTCGGCCCAGACATATCCACTCGCAATCAACCGGTCAGCCGGAGCAAAACGCAGCGCATTCAGCCCGCGTGACCGATCAAGCGGCGTGTACACCGCAGACCCGCTGGCATTGACGACAGCGCCATCATCATACCCTGCCGACAGGAACACGTCGGGGTCGGCCACCGTGTTCAGCAATGCACCCGGCAGCGTATCCGGCAGCGCTTTCTGATTGCGGATCAGCTCTGCATATTCGGCATCGCTCGCAATCTCGCTGCCCTTGGCAAGACTGCCGCCGGTTTCGCCTTCGGGTTCGGACAGGTCACGGCCAAGGGCCGCTTCGCGCGTAACGGCCAGCAGCGGGTTGTCTCCGCGGGTAAAGGTATCAAGGCTGCGCCCGACCGCCACCAGAACGCCCCCGTTTTCAACGTAAGTCCTCAGTGTTTTAAGCCCCGATGATCCCATCGCGCCCGCTGGTGATCCCTCTGGGATCAGCACCACATCATAGGCAGACAGATCAACGCGGCCAAAACGGTTGGTGCGAATGGGCGTGACCGGCAGACCAATCCGCCGCTCCAGCACATAGCGAAGCCCGCCCGCGCTCAATTGCGAAATGCCGTCGTCCCACGCAATCGCAACGCGCGGCAGCACAAGGCGTTTGAAACTGTCACTGCCTAGGTTCGGCCCCGCATCCACCCAGCCAGAGGCAAGGCGCGCTGTTTCGCCGCCGATTTCAGCGGACAGCTCCTCAATCCGGGCAAGAGCGCCCTCTTCATTTGATCCGGCAGGAAACACGACCGTGCCACGCGGATATTCACGGCCTGCGACAGTGAATGCCTTGTCCGTAACGCGCCCTTCGATCCCTTCGCGCAAAGCCATTGTGACAAGCTTTGCCTGACCGCTATCAGTCCACGGCACAGCGATGGCGAAATCGCCCGAACCGCCTGTTACCGGCGGGACGCTCGCATCGCCGAGCAAGGTCGATCCGCTGCCGCCCTGCCCGCATGTCGCAACATCCACGCCCGACATCAGTCCGACAGACCAAGCGGTAACATCGTAGAGTTCATGCCGCAGATCACGCGCGCGGCGGTCTTCCTGTGCCGCGATGAAGTCGCGGGGAAGTTCGGTGTTCGTGTCCAGCAGGCTGCGCACCAGTCGGGCGGCGGGTTGGGCCTGCGGAATGGCGATTACGCCTTGCGGGTAAGTGCGACCGCACAATGTGACAGAGCCTGCCGTGCGGGTAGCGCGGATACCTTGCGCGGCAAGTCTGCGGCCAAGCTGTTCGGCATTCCAGCGCCGCTTTGAAAGGTCGATCAGATAATATCCGCGCCCCGCTGCGCCATTGGCATTGGCTGCACGGTAGTTGGCGAAGTCGGACAGGAACCTGTCCGCGT
This sequence comes from Pseudomonadota bacterium, assembly GCA_034211135.1. Classification (GTDB taxonomy): domain Bacteria; phylum Pseudomonadota; class Alphaproteobacteria; order Sphingomonadales; family Sphingomonadaceae; genus Erythrobacter. The sequence continues at coordinate 801 of JAXHVK010000016.1, read as the reverse complement.
TCTGGGCAACGGCCTCTGCTGTGGCGAAGCTTGCGATGAAGTGGTTGCGCACGCCATCGGCATAGGTCAGCACCGTGCCATCGCTGCGGTTCCAGACCAGGCCACGGGCAGAGCCCTGTTCGTATGTCGAACCGATAGAACCGTGATGCGTGTTCCACGTATCGCCATATCCGGGATAGAACAGGTCATACACCTCACGCGTGAAGTATGGCTCTCCCATCCGGTCGAAATAGGCGGCGTTGTTGCGCCCGATGACTTCATAGGCGCGGCGCTGTGCGGCGGTAATGTTCGGGTTGATGGGGTCGGCAGCAGGGCTGAAGAAATAGGTTTCATCGCCTCCCATTTCATGCACGTCGACCACAACCACCGGATTCCACTGGCGGATTGCAGCGACTTTGCCGCGCGTTTCGGGCTGTGACAGCGTGAACCAGTCACGGTTCAGGTCGAACATATAGTGATTGACGCGCCCGCTGGGCCACGGTTCATCATGCTCTGCCGCTTGCCTGTCACCCGATGGCGCGATGCCTGTCGATGCGCGGAAGCGGTTGACGAAGCGCGCCCGCCCGTCGGGGTTCTGGATCGGGTCAATCACAACCACGCTTTCGCGCATGATCTGCGCCGCACGCGGATCATCGGAATCGGCAAGCAGGTGATACGCCATCATCAGGGCCGCATCGGTGGAGCTGATTTCGTTCCCGTGCACGCTGTAAGTCAGCCAGGTCACCGGCAGCGCATCGCCATTGCTGCCCTGCCCTTCACCGATCCGCGCAAGATCCGCCTGCACCGCATCAAGGCGCGCCA
>JAXHVK010000015.1:0-35445 GCA_034211135.1 Pseudomonadota bacterium | reverse complement strand
GGAAAGAGGAATGCTGGCTGGTCCTTGATGCGCAGCCGGGCGCGCAGCTTGCCATCGGTTTTGACGAACAGCTTTCAGCCGAGCAGATGGAATCCGCTGCCAAAGACGGATCAATCGAAGAACTGCTGACCTGGCATGATGTCAGTGCCGGCGATATCTTCTATCTGCCCGCGGGAACAGTCCACGCAATCGGAGCGGGGCTGACACTGGTCGAAGTTCAGCAGAACAGCGACACCACTTTTCGCCTGTATGATTATGGTCGGCCGCGCGAACTGCACCTTGAACGCGCGATGGCCGTGGCGGACCGCGGCCCATATTCGGCTCGCTATGCGGGAACAGTCGATGAGCGGGGGGAGGCTCTGATTGATGACCGGTACTTCCGGCTAGACCGGATCGAAGGTGCGCCCAATTCCGCGATATTAGCGAACTATCCCGGCGCGGCACTGGTTCTGCCCTTGTCAGGCAGTGTCCGCCTGAAAGACAGCGGAGAGTGCGCTGGCCCCGGCGAATGCCTATATGTGCCGGATCTGGATACGATAGACTTTACGGATGCGCAGGTTTCGCTTCTGACCCGCTCGAAGTAGCGGACGCTTCGTCAAAAGCACCGCTGGACAGACCTTCGAGCAATTCCTCAATTTCAGACCGGCCATAAGGTTTGCGCAGCACCGTCATCGCTCCAATCTCGTCCGATTTCTGCCCGAGTTCGGCATAGCCGGTGGCCAGCACAAACCGGGCGCCGCGTTTTTTCAGCTCCTGAGTCACGGGCAGGCTGGATTCCGTGCCAAGATTGAAGTCGACGATTGCCAGATCCGGCAGGCGTTTCTCAATCGCGCCAAGCGCACCCGCGACAGAGCTGGCAACATCAATTGAACCGATGCCGAGCTGTCGCAGGTTCTCTTCCGTATCAAGCGCGATAATCATGCTGTCTTCGACGACAAGCACATGGTCTGGGATGCCCGAGGTGCCGCTTGTCGCAGCGTTCTGTGCACCGGTATCCTGCGTTTCGCTTTGCGGATTGGCTTCGCTCACCGGAGCGTTTTCGGGCATGGCGATATAGCGCGCCGGGACGAGGAAATCGGCCTCCAGCCCGGACAGTTTGAACCGGACGTCGGTCTCACCCTTCAGTTCAAACGGGATGGAGCGTTCGATGATCGTCGACCCAAAGCCGCGCCGGGTCGGCGGTTTCACCGGCGGGCCGCCGCTTTCGCGCCACGCAATCTGCAAATCGCCAAACGGGTTGCGCGACACATGGACGGAAAGCGAGCCCGACCGGTCGCACAGACTGCCGTATTTCGCCGAATTCGTCACCATTTCATGCACGACCAGTGCGAGTACGGTGTAAGCTTCGGGTGTGACGAGCACTTTCTCACCGGTGAGCGCAAAACGCTCCTTCTTCTCGTCCAGATAGGCGGCAAGCTCGGTTTCGATAAGCTTTTCCAGCGGAGCAGGGGACCAGTTTTCGCGCGTAATATTGTCATGCGCACTCGCCAAAGCAGTGATGCGACCGCCAATGATCGATGCAAATGCAGACACATCAATCGCTTCGTGCTGCGATTGCGCGACCAGACTGCGGATCAGGTTCAGGATGTTGCGGACGCGGTGATTAAGCTCGGCAATCAGCAAGTCCTGCTGTTCCTGCGCGCGGCTGCGTTCGCGTGCGACTTCGTCTGTCATGCGCAGGATCACTTCGAGCAGGGTAACGCGCAGCCCCTCGGCAATCTGGATTTCAGCCTCGCTCCACTCATCACTGCGTCCACGCACGTCCTGCTGCCAGGCGGCGAAGCTCTCGCGTGGTTGCAGCCGGTCGCCCGCAGGCGCAATCGCCTTTTCAGGATTTCCGGCCCAGGTCACGGTTTTGGTAAGCGGCTTGCGCCACAGAACCAGATAATCGCGCGGCGATCGGGAAATCGGAATGATGAGAGCGCCGGTAATCCTGTCGGAAAATTCGGCTGCTTCGGGCACGTGATCCTTGAGTGAGGGTGTGGCGATTACGGTGCTGACCGGCGCCGTCCCAAGCGATGGCGCCATCGCCATAAACTGGCTTTCGGTCGGTGCCAGTCCGCGGGTTTTGTATTCCCCGCCAATCAGGATCGAGGCACCATCATGTTCGACGACATTGTCGAGGATTTCATCCAGTAAGGGCAGACTGTCGCTTAAGGAAACGCCACCAGCGAGCCTTTGCATAAGCCGGTCGTGCAGCCCGCGTGCCTGATCGCGCAGGGTCTCCGACGTTTCGATGAGGATACGATCCAGCATCAAGGAGAACATCTGGCTGAACATTTCCGCGACGGTTCGTAGCGAATATGCCGGAAGCTTCGGTGAATAGTGGTGGCAGGAAATCAGGCCCCAAAGGCGTTTCTGCCGGATGATCGCAATCGTCAGCGTCGCCTTGACGCCCATATTTGCCAGATATTCCAGATGGATTGATGATGATGCGCGCAGGACACTCATCGACATATCCAACGGCCCGCCGTCTATTCCCATTGTCGGCTCAATCGGAACCAGATCATCCTTGATATCGCGGATTACCCGGAAGCGATTTCGAACGAACAATTCGCGCGCTTGCTGCGGAATGTCGGCGCGCGGATATCGCAGGCCAAGAAAAGGCTCCAGATCTTCGCGTCGGTCTTCGGCGATGACCTCTCCGCTGTCGTCGGGGTGAAATTTGTACACCATAACGCGATCATAGCCGAGCGATCTTCGTACGAGTTTCGCGGCGGAATTGCATAGCTCGTCCAAATCCCTGATCGGGTCCAGTTCCGCCATCATAGGGCCGATCATAGCAACGTGAGAGGCGTATCCATCCTCATCATGGCGCTCGAATTCGATGATGATCTTGCCGTTTGCGCTATGAATGGCGCAGTCGAGCAGGTCACTATCTCGCGTTAGTTTCAGCCCGAATACGCGTTCGACTTCATCCTCGCCCGTCGTTTTCATCAAGGCGTCGCGCAGCCGGTCAATGGCGCGCGGTGAAATCCAGTCGGCAAGTGCGGAACCTATGGCAGGCAGTTCGGAGAGCTGGAGCAACTCACCGCAATTGGCCGACCGGTGAACAATCACCCAATCCGCATTGACTGCAATCAATCCGCCGAAAGGCTGGACATAGGCGATATGATGGATCGCTTCGCGGTCGCATTCGGTCAATTCGGGCCGGTGCTGCTGCCAGGTCATACGTTCATTCCCGAATTGTTCGCGGCGAAAGAGAGAAAGTGATCAAACACAGCGCCTGCCGCCCGGCTTGCTGCATCTGATTGGTGTTGGGTCGCGGGCTTCTCGATCTCGCGGCGAAGCGATTTCCAGAATTGCAACATCGCCTCATCGCCAAGAAAGCGTGTGGGCCATGCATCTGCCCCCTCCGCTCTAGCGATGCGCCGTACTTCGGAAAGGATCGCCTTGTTGCCCAAAGATGATCCGGCCAGAACCCATGCAATGCCAAGCGCGACATCATGCGAGGCTTCCTGTCTGGGGTCAAAGACAAGGCTATCGAGAATGTCTGGCAATTCCTCGCCCAATTCGGTGAGATCTTTTGCGATCAGGCGCGTCTGCGCCGGCGGATGAATTGCCGGAGAAGCATAGATGCTGAGCCAGTGTTCAACAGAAAGGCGTGCCGAATACTGGATTTTGAGAAACGCGGCATAGTCATCGCGGGTCTGCCAACCGGCGGCTGCACGCATGGTATCGTCCAGCAGATCGTGAGCACGCGCTGTTGCTTCGCGCAAATGCGCGCGCAGATTCCTGGTTGTGACAGATGCCTCGATTGCTCGCCCCTCCCCGCACATGATGCGCACGCAATCAGCGTGCCGACTGGTCACATTATCTAAGCATACCGACATGCCGCAATTCTGTGAACAAAGACGGGTGGTTTGGGCAATTCCGCACCAACCCCTAGTGCTTTTTGCGGCGTAATTAATTGATAATGCTTAGGCCAGCAGTCTGGTTCCCTCTTTTTTTACCGACCGTTCAACCTTCCCTTCAAGGAAGGTCAACAACAGAGGAAGCGCGACACTGATGACTACGTAATCGTCTGCAATATCAACTGCGCCGCCGATCTTCTGCCCGGCAATCGCAACGGAAAAATCCATGTGATCGTCATCGCGCCAATCACTTTTCAGCGTGGCCATGCCTTCGGGGAAGTATTCGGTAATTTCGCCCTTGCGCTCTTCCAGTCGGCGACGGACTTCGGCGCGGTCAAGTTCGTGGGGCAGGCGAACGCGCATCGGGCCAATCAGCCTTTGGTCTTGTCTTCGAGGATGTCATCGCCGCCATAGCGATAATCGAGGTAACGATCCTTGATCGCCAGATCATCCATAGCGCCTTCGGCCAGACGGCGGGTTACGCGGTCGATCTCTCCTGACAATTTGCCGAGGCTATCCGTCAGGCGTTCATCCGCGCTTTTGCCGGTGTGCTGTTCAGCGCGAAGGTGCTGCGGGATTTTCTGATAGTTCTCGATTGTTTCGGGAATGTATTCGCCGACCAGCTCGCGCACATCATTCATCGCCGGATGGCCCGCATCAATCATGTCCAACTGCATCCCAAGCGCATCCAACTGCACGCCCAGTTGATCCACCACCTGCACAGCCGGCGCGGGCAGGGCGGGGCGCTGCTGTTCCAGCCACAGCTCCGTATTGGCGACCATCTGTTGCGGGCTGCCAAGTTTCAGCTCCTCCCGCTTGGGCGTTTTCACTTTGGGGTAATTGGTGAAAACATACGCCGCAGCCATCACCGCCAGTGCGACCATCATCACGCCGGTAAACCCGATCCCGTTCAGGACGATCCCCGCGACCCCCGCTGTGACGAGGATCGTCAGTACTGCGCCGGCAAAATATTTCGCCCGGCTCATCCAGACGCGCGCCTTTTCCTGGGCGGACCCGTTGCCGATGCTTTTCACAGGGCGGTGTGTCCCGCCTGATCGCTGGATCTGGAGCGAACGGGATGCGTCGCTGATGATCTGTTTGGATTGCTTGGTACTATCGACCATTCTGGGGGCTTCCTGTGGTCCGGCTTAGCTGTCGAGCGCCAGCAGTGACGGTTCGCTTGCGACTTTCGACTGGGCCTGCGCCTGGCCTTCGGCACGCGCGATATAGCCTTTCGACTTTTCGACTTCTTCGGACAGCACGCCCACGGTCTGCTTCATCGAATCCAGAGCGCGCAGCTTGAATTCGTCCACTTCGTCCATCGTGTCATAGATGTTCTGGAAGGCGCGTTGCAGTGTTTCGAGCGGGATGGTCGAAGACGCAGCCTGTTCGTGAATCTGGCCGGTCTGTTCACGCAGCAATGTGCTGGTGGAATCGATGATGTCGCTGGTCGTCTGGTTAAGCGAGGTGATCTGTTGCAGCACCAGACGCTGATTGGTCATGGCCTGCGCCACTGTGACTGCCGTGCGCAGCGCGCCGACTGTGGTGGTGCTGGCGCGGTCTACGCCTTTGACCAGTTCGACATTGTTTTTCTTCACCAGATCAAGCGCGAGATAACCCTGCACGCTGACCGCCATCTGGGTCAGCAGGTCCTGTGTGCGCTGGCGAACATAGAACAGCGCGCTTTCCCGCAGCGCCTTTGCCTTTTCTGGGTCCGATCCGTCGAGTTCGAGCGCCTTTGCCTCAAGCCGGGCATCAAGCGTTTTGGCGATGTGGATCATCTGCTCAAGCTCACCCATCGCTTCCCACAGCTTGGCGCGCTCCTGATCAATCGCCGCATTGTCCAGCGTGAGTTCCTTTTTGCCGCCTTCCAGCCGCTCAAGGATCGCCTGAATGTGCCCTTGTGACGAAGTGTAGCTGTCGAAATAGTTCTGCAGCTTGCTGCCAAAGGGGATGATGCCGAACAGCTTGCGCGGCTCCAGCAGCTTGCCCTTGCGGCCCGGATCAAGGTCTTCGACAGTGCGGCGCAGTTCGGCAAGGTCCGCGCCGACACTGCTTTCGCCGTCCATGGCGCGCACGGGGCGATCAAGGAAGCGGTTGGAATGCGCCGCCGCGGCGCGGATCTGTTCCTGACCCATGCGGGTGATCTGATCGACCTTTTCGCCAAATTCGGGTGAATTCGCATCGACAGAAATCAGGTCCGTCACAAAGGCATCGACCTTCGTATCGAGCGCCGATTTCTTCTCTTCGGCGACAGGAACCAGGCCCGATGCCTTTTCAGGCGCGACTACCGGCACCGGATCAGGTGGCGTCAGTTCGAAATCGGTCGCGGTTTTGGTAACAGTTGCGGTGTTCGTGGCGGCTTGGTTCTCAGTGCTCATGCGGCGTTTGGCTCCCTGAAGCGGCGCGAAAATGCCGCTCGATCTCTTACTAACTGTATTAGTGATCTAAAACACGAAGTTCAAGAATGCCCGATCCCGCCGCTACAGTCCATGAAATTGGACGATACGTTATGGTTCTTTGCCTTGGGCATTAATCACTGTATTTGCTCAGCCTGATTTCAAAAGCCTTTGAAGAAGGGGCGCGAATTGAGTGATGCCAAGCAATCGGGCGAAGGAACCCGCCCCGCCAGTGCCGCCGCTGATGGAGCGCCTCCGGGCTCGGGCGGCATGGGAACGGCCACTGCAACAACCGCAACTGCAACGGGTAGCGCATCGGAAGCATCCGTAGCCGGCGCGCCGACGGGCCAGCGTTCGCCGTCCTTCGGGCGCGTTGTCTTCAGCCTGCGCCGATATTGGCTGCAGGACGTTGTCGGCACCGTCAATCAGGCCGAAGTCATCGAGAAACGCCGCGCCGAATGCGCGATTTCGGAACGCTATCTGTTCATGACCGCGATGAGCGGCGGCATCGCCGTGCTGGGCCTGCTGCTGTCCTCACCAGCGGTTGTCATCGGGGCCATGCTTTTGTCCCCGCTGATGGATCCGATCATGGGGCTGGGATTTGCCTTGGCGATTGGCGACTATCACTGGCTGCGCCAGTCCGCGCGCAGCCTTGCATGGGGCACGGCGATGGCTGTCGGGCTGACAGCGCTGGTGGTCTATCTGTCGCCAATTCAGACGATAACGCCCGAGATTGCAGCGCGAACGCAGCCGAACCTGTTTGATCTGTTCGTGGCGCTGTTTTCTGCGCTTGCGGGTGCATACGCCATGATCCGCGGGCGGGAGGGCACGATTGTCGGCGTGGCCATCGCCACAGCCTTGATGCCGCCGCTGGCGACTGTGGGCTTTGGCCTTGCGACGTGGAACTGGACGGTCTTTTCAGGGGCGCTGCTGCTGTATGTGACCAACCTTATCACCATTGCGCTTACCGCATGGGCGATGGCGCGACTGTACGGTTTCAAGACTTCGCTCAGCTCGCGTCAGTCCGCATTCCAGAACGCGGCTGTGTTCGCAGTGTTTATCGCGCTGGCCATACCGCTTGCCTTCTCGCTCCAGCAGATCGCATGGCAGGCGAATGCACAGCGTGTGGTCCGTTCGGAGATCGAAGAAAAATTCGATGCGCAATCGCAGATCGACGGGCTCAATATCGAGTTTGGCGGCAATCCGGTGATCGTCAATGCGACCGTCTGGACTCCGCGTCCCGATTCCGATGCCGAGGCAGAAATTGAGCGCGCCCTGTCAAACCGTCTGGGTGAGCCGGTTGAGCTGTCACTGCTTCAGTATCAGGTTGCGACCGGATCAAGCGCGGCGGAACAAGCGCAGCTTTCGGCGACGAGGGCGCGCGAGGAGCAGATCGCGCTGGCCCGCGCTGAGGACTTGTCGAAGCGTCTTGCACTGGTGGCAGGCGTGCCGGAGGAGGATGTCGTCGTCGACCGCACCCGTCGCCGTGCCATGGTCCGCGCAGAGCGGCTGGAGGGCGCGACGCTTGCCGCCTATCGCGCGCTGGAGGCCCGCATTGCTGAGACCGAGCCGGACTGGACGATCGAATTGCTCCCGCCGCTTGCCGATTTGCCTTCGCGCATTGATTTCGAGGAAGTGACCGAAGGGGAGGGCGATGATGCCACAACTTCCATCGGTCCCACCAGCGAAGGTGCACAGGCGCTGGCTGTCGTCGAATGGGCCGCAAACCGTTTCAACCTGCCCATCGTTCTGGTCGGCCCGCCTGAGGAAACGAGCGCAGCGGCTGATCTGCTTGCAAAGCGGGGTGTGAGCGTCGGTACACGCGACGGCTCCGGCCCGCTGCGGGCGCAATGGGGTGAAGCGGGGCAATAGCTCGGCCAATAGCTCGCCCGGTACGGAACGAGAAAGGGCGCCTCTATCGAAGCGCCCTTTCCAATACATCGTTCGGGCTTGTTCAGTGCCCCGTTCAGGCCGCCAGATCGAGCGGTACAATCTCGCCTGACAGATACAGCTTCTTTGCCTTGGCGCGGCTGAGCTTGCCTGAACTGGTGCGCGGCAAGGTGCGCGGCGGGACCAGCTCGACAACACAGCTCATTCCGGTAACGGAGCGCACCTTGTCAGCGATCTGTTCGCGCAGTTTCACCCGCTCGATCGGGTCGGATACGCGGCAATGTACCAGTACGGCGGGCGCTTCCTCGCCATTGTCGGTTTCAACGGCAAAGGCCGCGATATCGCCATGGTTGAAGCCGGGGAGCTGTTCCACCGCCCATTCAATATCCTGCGGCCAGTGGTTCTTGCCGTTGATGATGATCATGTCTTTGGCGCGGCCAACAATGAACAGATAGCCATCGGCCATATAGCCCATGTCGCCCGTATCGAGCCATCCGTCGACGAGACAGTCAGCGGTCGCTTCCTCGTTACGGAAATAGGAATGCATCACGCTGGGACCGGAGCACCAGACCTTGCCGATCTGATGATCGCCGCGCGCAGAGCCGTCTTCGCCGCGGATTTCGACGACCATGTCAGGCATCGGCTTTCCGCAGTTGACGATGGCGCGATAGCGCGCCGGTCGCGTAATATCGCGCGGCGTGCCAGAAAGGCGTTCTTCCTCGACCAGCTCCACGCGAATGCCTTCGCCCGGCGGCATAACGGTAACGCCGAGAACCGCTTCGGCAAGGCCGTATGACGGGGTGAAGCTGGACGCTTTGAAGCCCGCATCGCTGAACGCGTTGACGAAGCTTTGCATCACATCGGGCCGGATCATGTCGGCACCGTTGCCAGCCAGTCGCCAGCGGGTGAGGTCAAACCGTTCCGCCACGTTCGACTGGCTGGAAATGCGGCGCGCGCAGATGTCATAACCGAATGTCGGCGAATAGGAGATCGTCGTGCCTTCGTTGCGGCTGATCATATCCAGCCATGCGAGCGGACGGCGGGCAAAGGCATCGGGCTTCAGATAGTCACCGGAAACCTGATTGGCGATCAGCGACAGGAAACACCCGACAAGGCCCATATCGTGATACCAGGGCAGCCAGCTGACGCAACGTTCATTCGCTTGCAGGTTCATGCTGGTGGAATGGCCGTACAGATTGTGCAGCAACGCTTCGTGCGTCACGGCAACGCCGGTCGGGAAACGGGTCGAGCCGCTGGAATATTGCAGATAGCAGATATCCTGCGGATCGGCATCGTGCAGCTCGCATTCGGGGGCTTCGCGCTGGTTGAAATCCTGCCAGCTTTCAGCCGCACAACCCTGCTTTGCCGCAGCTGCCTGCGCCATTTCGGCGATTTCTTCCGGATAGATCAGGATCGCGGGATCAGAGCTTTGCAGCTGAACGGCGAGCTGGTCGATATAATTGTCTTTCCCGCCAAAGGTGGTGGGCAGCGGCAGTGGCACCGGCCACGCGCCGACATAGACACAGGCGCAGAACAGGGCGGCGAATTCCGGCCCCGTCTCTGCAATCAGCGCTACACGTGTTTCGTGCCCGATCCCGACAGCTTTCAACCGGCGAGCGGTGACAAGAGCGTCTTCACGCATCTCTCTGAAAGGATAAACCCGCTCCAATTGTCCACGCATATCGTGGAAATTGAGTCCTTTTTCGCTGCGTGCAGCGTAGTCAATTGCTTCGCCAAAGGTCGAAAACTGCGCTCTGATGCGCGGCAGATCGCAATCGTTCGGCGTCGGCTTCAATGCGGCGTCGGTCATTTTATCTCGCGATACCCGTAACTTGCTTGGTGCATAACTGCATCCTAGAACATCCCTCCGAGACGGTAACAGTTCTGCCATCTCGGTCCAAATTTTCCCATTTGATAAGGACTGTGGCACGAATAAGGCGAAATGGTTTCACAGGAAAGCAAAACGTCACCATTCGGTAGCGATGCCGGAGACGGGCAGGAAGGCACAATGTCTGAGCCGAAACGTGCGCGCAAAGCCCGCAAGAACCGCCCGCTGGATGAAAACGCTCTGCGCGATCTGGCCCTGTCCTATGTCGCGCGCTTTGCCACGACGGGCGCGAAGGTAGAGGCATATCTGGCGCGCAAGATCAGGGAACGCGGCATTGCAGAGGATGCTGATGGGCGCGTTCAGGAACTGGACGTCACCGGCATTGTGACGCGCCTGATAGAGCTGGGATATGTCGACGATGCCGCCTATGCGCGCTCCCGTTCTCGCGATCTCACTGCGCGCGGATACGGGAAACGCCGCGTGGAACAGGCGCTTTATGCCGCAGGTGTTGAAGATGACGTGCGCGCAGACAGCGTCCCTGACGGAGCTGCCAGCCGCAGGGCCGCCATGCTGCTGGCGAAAAAGCGCGGCATTGGCCCTTTCATGCGTGCGGACAAACGCGAAGACCTTGACGATATGGCCTTGCACAAGCTTCGTGAAAAGCACACCGCAGCGATGCTGCGCGCCGGGCATGATTTCGAACACGCCCGGTTCATCCTCGACGCGGCAGATGCTGACATTGTAGAGGACTGGGTGATCGAAGCCGAAGAGGAAGCGCGCGATGATGTTTGATATTGGCAACAGCTTTCAGGTCCATGTGCCGCCGCCTGTCGCGCAATTGTGCAAGGCTGTGCCGCTCACGGCTGCGTTGCTGCTGGGCGCTGCATGTTCGACAAATAGTGCCGCCGAAACAACTGGCGCGCCGGAAACGCAGGTCCAGAACGAACGTCACCCAGTCTCCGGTCTCGAAGTGATTGATGTGACGGTAAAGCGCGGGGACCGCGATATCGTGTTCAAGACAGAGCTCGCCGCCAGCCGAGAAGAGCAGGCGCGCGGCCTGATGTTCCGCACCGAACTGGGCGATTTCGAAGGCATGATCTTCCCCAGCGAAGCGCCCGCGCTGCGCAGTTTCTGGATGAAGAACACGCCGCTGCGGCTCGACATAATCTTCATCGGGGTCGATGGCCGGATCAGCAATATCGAAACGGCGAAACCCTATTCGCTCGAATCGGTGCCCTCTGTCGGAGAAGCGATTGCCGTATTCGAAATCCGCGGCGGGCGGGCGAAAGCCCTGGGAATCGTGCCGGGGGACAAGGTTGAGTGGGAAGGTATGTGAACATGCTTCCACTTGGCGTCCAATATCGCTAAACGCCGCGCCCATGGGAATCTTCGGAAAAATCTTCACCTGGTGGGACGGCGCAACGCTGGGCACCCACTTGTGGGCATCGCGTCAGGGCGGTGAGCATGTCGGCACGGATGCGGCAGGCAACAAATATTACCGCAAACGCCGCAAGGACGGCGGTGCATCAACCGGCTCTTACACACAACGCGAACAACGCTGGGTCATCTATGATGGCGCCAATGATGCAAGCCGCGTTCCCGCTGAATGGCACGGCTGGCTGCACGGCGCGTTTGACGATGTGCCCGAGAGCCATCTGCCCCCGCCCAAGATCTGGGAAGCCGACTACACGCCCAACGCAACGGGCACGGCCAATGCCTATCTGCCACAGGGCTCGCTGGACCGTGGTTGCAAGCGTGCAAAGGCTGTGGGCGATTACGAAGCGTGGACGCCGGAAGGCTGAACGACGTTTCGATGCGTTTCACCAAACTCGCTCTTCCGCTGATCGGCGCGCTGTCGCTTACCGCGTGCGGATACATTCTGGGAGAGGACGATGCCGCGCCCGAAGCCGAATCGACTCTGACGGGTGACGGCGGTGACGCTGGCGAGGCGGCTGAAACGCCAGCTTCCGAAAATGGCGATCCTGAAAATGGCGATGCTGCGGCTCAGTCCGTCGAGGTTTCGGGTGAAGCCACCCCGCTTGAAGAGCGTGTGGCCACTATCGGCCTGCTCAACAAACGCAACAATGTCAGCCGCGATATCGAAATGCGGCCCGGAGAGACTGTTTCCGAAGGCCCCGTGATCATCACTCTGGCAAGCTGCGAACGCACCGCGCCGTGGGAAATGCCGCAGGAAACCGGCGCGTTTGTCCAACTCGACGTGCGCGAGCGTGGTGAGGATGAACACACCCGCGTCTTTTCAGGCTGGCTGTTCAAGGAATCGCCCAGCCTCAACGTGGTCGAACACCCGATCTACGATGTCTGGGTCAAAGACTGTGCGATGAGTTTTCCGGGCGAATAATCGGGCAGTTCGCCCGCCTCTTCCAGCACGCGTTGATACGCTGCGGGTAGCGACATAGACGGCTCCCCACGCGCGCGCTCAACCTTTGCCAGATAATCCCTTTGCGGCATTTCCACCGCACCCAAAGAGCCCAGATGGTCGGTCATGAACTGGCAGTCGAGCAACTGGAAACCGCCCCGCCTCATCAGTGCGATCAGCCATGACAAAGCGACCTTGCTGGCGTTATCCGCGCGCGCAAACATGCTTTCCCCGCAAAACACGCGATCGAAACGCACGCCATACAGCCCGCCGACAAGCGTCGCCTCACCCGTTTCGGCATCATCGCTCCAGCATTCGACCGAATGGGCATGGCCTGCCTGATGCAGAGCGATGTAGCTGCGCACGATCCTGTCACTGATCCACGTTTCGGGATGACCGGGCCGCGGTTGGGAACAGGCGACAATCACCTGATCGAATGCCTGATCGACTGTCACGCGATACCTGCCCGCCCGCACAACCTTGCGCAGCGATTTCGACATGTGGAAATTGTCCAGCGGCAGGATCGCCCGATCACGCGGCTCCACCCAGAAGACATCCTGATCATCACGCGCATCCGACATCGGAAAAATCCCGCTGCGATAAGCGAGCAGAAGCGTATCCGCCGGAATGATAAGACGCATGGGAGAATGCATGGAGCCACAATAGCAGCGCAAGAGACGCTGGCTAGTAACGAGGCGACGCGGTGCTTCTACCGTGCTTGGAGTTTGCCGATGATAAGGCTTGCGGGTTGGGCGTGGAGTGGTGGGGTGTTCATCGCAGTTTTAGGCGCAAGTCGGCATGGTTCCTCTGTGATTTCTACGCAAGCCGTTTGGTGTCTGTCTCGGAAAGTCGCGTCTCGATTTTCAGCCGCACTTCCTGAAAATCTTCGACCTTCACAATCCAGTTCTTGAAGAGCGGTTGCCAGCGGCCTCGTCCCTTAACGGTGCCACGGACTGCATCAATCAACGGTTCTATTGCCGCGTTTCGGATGGCAACCTCGTCGCTTTCCAAAGCAATGAAACTGACATCCCCGTGCGGGGTCTTGATCGGGCTCAAATCCAGTTTGATATCATCGGCGACTTCTTGCTCAGGAGGTTGCTTGACCTTGCGCTGGGTTATCGGATGAACGTTGTTTTTCTTCTTCGTCTCCTTCCTCGGATCAGGTGCATCAGACTGATTGAGCCCAATTCGCGATTCCCAATCGAAGATGATCGGGGTGTGCGCGCTGCAGAGTTTTTCGCCGAATGCGGAAAGCCAGTTTTTGTCCCGATTCTCCCAAACCCAGCCAGCGGTCATTTTCAACAGTGAAATAGCGCTAAGCTCTTCGGCCTGACGCGCCCACCAATCGCCGAACTGATCCCATTTCACGACAATCATGTCTTCGGGTACGTGGCGGCGGTCGATGCTTGATGTCGGAGCAATCAGAACCAGAGGCACCACGTCGAGATAGGCGTATCCGTTTTCCTCCAGCCACCTTCGAAGCACGACCGCCTGTAAACGAGCCTGCTGAATAGGAGAGGGTATAGGTTTTGGCTGCTTGCCGTACCAGACTGTCCACTCGCCATGTTCGTTGCATTGAAGCCGGCCAGCGTAATTCTTTGTTTCACACAGCCAGATACGGCCTTGCATCCGATGGATGACGAGATGGTCGATTTGTGCGAATTCTCCGCGCACACCAATTCGCAAATCGTGCAGAAGACCAACGGTTTCGGATTCGCCAAACACACGGTTCATGACATGCGCGGCGCCCTGCTCACCTCGGCTGCCTGCTTGAATCTTCTTGAATTCGTCGTCGAGCCGCCGTTTTTGAGCTGCATTACACTTGCTTGCCAACTGAGTGAGCTTGGCTAGATCGCCGGAACGTTCGTCGGATTCTTTCAGGATCACGCTGCATTCTCCTTTTAAGTAAAAAGGATAGGCTGTTTGAGTTAAGGTTCAGTATAGTGGGCCTTCCGGGATTCTGAATTGGCGAAGAAATTTTGAAGACTCGGATTGTTTGTATAAATCCCAGATGCAGATCTTTTGTTACTTCGATTTGTCATCCAGAACTGGCCGCGCCAGCCATATCAATCCAAATTATCGCCAGACAGCGCCACAACTCAAACGCCCGCAATGCGTCTTCGTGGTTGCAAGGTGCGAAAGCCTCGGATAAGAGCGCGCTTCCCATGCAGGGGTGTAGCTCAGTTGGTAGAGCATCGGTCTCCAAAACCGAGGGCCACGGGTTCGAATCCTGTCACCCCTGCCATTTCCCCAAAATCGTTGGACCCGACGCAGCCTGATCGGTTCAGGCTGTGGCGAAGGCGTTGTGGCTGCGCATGATTTCCTGCACGCGGGCAAGGGCCTGTCCGGCGGGGTCTTCTTCCTGCATCAGCGCGTAACTGCCCGTCAGCCATAGCGCGCAGTGCCCATGGACTGTCGCGATCAGGGAACGCACCAGCCGCTGGCTTTCTTCGGGAGAGCCGGTGCCCAATGTCACGCTGACTTCGCGATCGACAATTCCGGTCAGCGCCTCTCGTGCGGCGGCATCTTCGCGCGGGATCTCTATCGAGCGGTCAATGCGGTGGTCATAGATTGCCATCCACGCATTACGGTTTGTTTCAGCGAATTCGAAATAGGCGCGCACCAGCGCTTCGATACGGGCTGCGGGATCGGTAGAAGCCTTGGTCAGGGCATCCTCAAGCCACCGGCTCCACAAAACGAATGTGCGGCTGTTGATGGCGATCAGATATCCATCAAGCCCGCCGAACACATTGTAGATTGTGCCTACGGTGTAGCCCGCCCGGCGTGCCGCTTCCCTTGCAGAAAACTTCGCAAACCCGCGCTCTGCCATCAGTTCGTGCCCGCATGAAATCAGCAGGTCGCGCAGTTCGTTGGCGGTGTGATCGGATCGTCTGCCCATGAGGGCGACTGATAGCGAATAAATTGAACATTGTCGAATTTTTAATTGAACAGTGTTTAGTTTTGTGAGACTGTCACGACGAATCGACTGGAGAGACATTGTGCTGACTGGTTTCAGAATTGCAGGCTGGGGTGCGTATCGCCCGCGTAAGGTGCTGAATTCAAACGATCTGGATTGCCGTCACGGCAAAGAGGCGGGTTGGACGCGGGCCGAGTTCGGGATTGATTCGCGCCATATCGCGCAAGGGGAGGAGACAACGTCCTTCATGGCTGCCGCCGCTTGCCAGAGCGCGCTTGATCGCGCCGGAATCGACGGCGGTGAACTGGATGTGATTATCGGCGGGTGCGGGGTGATGGAGCAGCCGATCCCTTCCACTTCGGCTCTCGTGCAGGACAGGCTTGGCCTTGGTCAAAGCGGGGTGCCGGCCTTTGATGTGAACCAGACGTGCCTGTCTTTTGTCGCGGCGCTGGATGTGGCGGTAATGGGCATTGCGGCGGGCCGCTGGCGCAGGGCGCTGATCTTTGCCAGCGATATTGCGAGCGCGGGGCTGAACCCGGAAGAAGCGAAAATTCGCTCTATCTTCGGCGATGGCGCGGCCGCCATTGTGATTGAGGCTGACGATAGCCAGAAGTGCGGTTTGCTTGCTTCGAGCACTGTGACTTTTGGTGCGCACAATGCCTTGGCGCAATTGAGATCTGGCGGGACGAAGCTTCGCGTCGGTGAGGGGTATGATGCGCTGGTGGCAGGTTCCTATTTCGAAATGGATGCGTTCGGCATTTTCAAGGCGGCAGCCAAGGCACTGCCGCCAGTGATTGAGCGCGCGCTGGGCGATGCCAAGCTTGCGAAAAACGATCTCGATCTCGTCATCTGCCATCAGGCTAGCGCGCCGGGGGTGGAGCATGTGAAGCGCCTTTTCGCGCCGCAACCTGACCGCGTGCTCAATCTGTTTCCAACACACGGCAATCAGATTGCGGCATCGATTCCAACAGTCCTGTCTCACGCTTTCGAAACGGGGCAGGCGCAAGCTGGGCAAAAAATCATGCTGTTGGGAACGGCCGCCGGAATCAGTGCAGCGGCAATGGTGATCCGGATATGACAAGGCGGCGAATCCTTTTGACGGGCGCGACCGGCGGACTGGGTCTTGGCATCACCAGAGAACTGATCCGACGCGGGCACGAAGTGATCGCTGTTGGCCGGTCAAAACAGGCAGGCGATAGGCTCGCCTTGATGGGGGCCAGGGTCGTCTTGACCGACCTAGAGGCCCCCTCGACCCGTTTAGACCCCCTCTTGGCCGGTGTCGAAAGTGTCATTCATGCAGCAGCCCTTTCGGCAAGCTGGGGCCCGGCACGATCGTTCCAAAGCGCCAATGTCGAGGTGACGCGAAACTTGTTGGAAGCCGCCACAAAGGCCGCGGTTTCACGCTTCGTCTTCGTGTCCTCCCCTTCGATTTTCGCAAGCTATGAGGACCGGCTGGGCATGGGCGAAGCGGATAATCCTGCCGCGCCTCCGCTCAATCATTACGCGCGAACAAAGCTGGCCGCAGAAAGGCTTGTGATGGATGCGGCCACGCCAGGCATGGCGTGCTGCGCGATCCGCCCGCGCGCTTTGGTAGGGGAGGGTGATGCTGTGATCTTGCCAAAGCTTGCCGAAATGGCGCAAAGGCCGCGCATCCCCTTGCCACGCGGAGGGCAGGCCCTGATCGAGCTTACCGATCTGCGCGATGCGGCGTGGGCGATATGCGAAGCGGAGGAACGCGCCGCATCCATCACGCGCAAGGCGATCAATATCTCCGGTAACAAACCCGTGCCGGTGCGCGAAGTGGCTGCGAAACTTTCGGAAAAGCTGGGGTGCACACCCCGCTTTACCAATCCGCCGATGATCATGCTGAAAGCGCTTGCGGCTGCGCTGGAAACACTGGGGGAATGGCGCAATTCTGCGACGGAGCCATTGCTGACGCGCTACACCTTGACGACGCTGGCTTACTCGCAAAGCTTCGATCCCGAACCGGCAAAACGCTTGCTCGGATACGCGCCGCGTCACGATGCGCTCTCGACATTGCTGGAGCAAGCGGCACAAATGGCAGCGAAGGAGCAGGGCGCATGACCCGCGTTGGTTTCCGATGGCTGGAGCGCGGATCGACCCGCCATCCCGAAATAATGACTTTATCCGGCGGCAGTCTGTGCGCGGTCGATTTTCCGGCCATGGTCGGCGTGATAGAGCATCCGGCGCGTGGATTGTTCCTGTTCGATACGGGATATGACCCCGCCTTTTTGCGGGCCACTAACCCGTTTCCGGAACGGCTTTACCGCTGGACGACACCGGTGGAAATCGGCGCTGCGCTTGAATGGAAAAACTGGCTGAAGACCCATGCAATTGACGAAGAGCAGATTGCAGGCACGATCATTTCCCATTTCCACGGCGATCATGTCGCAGGCATGCGGCACCTGGCCGGAAAGCCTGTCTTTTGCGCGCGGGCTGGACTTGATACGCTTCGCAAACCGGGGCGGTTTTCGCGCGTGCGCCAAGGGCTTTTGGCGGCATTGGTGCCGACTAGCGTCGATGTAACGGCGCGATTTTTCGAAGACGCTGCCGAAGTCGCTCTAAACAAAGCCTTCGCTCCGTTTGAAAGCGGGCGGGATATTCTGGGCGATGGTAGTCTGATTGCAGTCGAGCTGCCCGGCCATTGTCCCGGGCATTGGGGGCTTGCCTTCACGACTGAGGAAGGGCGCAGCGTGCTGTTGGCCGCCGATGCGGTCTGGTCAGGCAAGGCAATCGCCGAACGCCGCCCGCCACCGCGCATCACCACGTCACTGCTGGGCCAGACAAAGCCCTATCGCGCGACTCTCGACCGGCTGCACGCCGCAGCTGCAAACAATGGGGAGCTCGCAATCCTGCCGTCACATTGCCGCGAAAGCGCCTGCCAGTTCAGAGGCGATGATGAGGCCTGACCTGATCCTTGCCTCCCTGTGGCGCACCCGCCGCGCAATGCGCAAATCCGCCGTCGAGCTTGCGCAAGACAGGCAGCGATTGTGGGCGCGGTTGCAACCCTGGATTGCGCGCACGCCTGCCCTGTCGCCCTATTGGGGGCGGCGATTGTCGGAGTTTCCGATCTTCGATCCCAAAGACCTGCGCGCGGATTATGGCGCATGGAACAGCACGGGCAGCAGCGATGCGCAGCTAAGACAACTCGCCAATGCGGCAGAAACGGGGGCTGCCGCAGCCGGGCTAACGGCTGGCTGGTCCAGCGGGACGGGACAGGGCAATCGCGGGCTTTTCCTCGCCAATACCTCAGAGCGCGCCGATTATGTCGGGCAAAGTCTTGCGCGTCTTCTGCCGGGACGAGAGCTGTTCCGAAAACAGCGCCTTGCCCTGCATTTAAGGGCCAGCAATTCGCTTTATAGTGATGTGCGCGGCGGGCGGTTTGCGTTTCGCCACGTCCCGCTGGAGGTGACACAGGCCGAAGCGATGGACGCGCTCACCCGCTTTTCTCCAACGATCCTGATTGCACCGCCCCATCGCCTGCTCGACTTGGCCAAAGCAGGCCTGCGCCTTCCTCATCTGCGGTATCTGTTTTCAGGCAGTGAGCCGATCAGCGATGGTGAAACCGACTATCTTGAAGAGGCATTCGGCATTCGTCCGCGTGGCATTTATCAGGCGACAGAGGGTTTTCTGGCGGCTGAGTGCGGGCACGGTCGGCTGCATCTTAACGAACACGCCATTGAATTCGAGATGGAGCCTGTCGCCAATACGCGCGGCTTTCGCCCGATCATCACCGACCTGCGCCGTGTGAGCCAGCCCATCGTCAGGCTGCGCGGAGACGATTTTCTTGAGCTTGACCCTGATCCGTGCCCGTGCGGGTTTGGCGGGCGGGTGATCCTGCCTCCGCAGGGGCGGATCAATGATCTGTGGCATGTACGCAGGCGCGTTTTGACGCCGCGTGAAATTGTGCAGGCGGTTGAGGCTGATGCTGGCGCGGGTCTCGACTGGCAGGCGATTGCAGGCCCCAGCGGGGTGACGCTGCGCACGGCATCCAACGTCGCACATTCGCTTGCGAGCAGGGTCGCGAACACGCTTGGCGAACTGACAGGTATGGAGGCGCGCTGGGTTCCCGATCTTGCCGGTTGGGATGGGCCAAAGCGGCGCAAGGTTGTCTGGTCCGGTGGCTAAATCTGTCCTCATCACAGGCGCGCGGGCCGCTGCTGCGCTGGACGTGGCGCGCGATTTTGCCGCTGCCGGTTGGCAGGTGCATCTAGCCGATAGTGTGAAAAGCCGCATGGCACGCTGGTCCAATCTAAGGGCGGTCCACCACCTTTATCCTGCGCCGCGACACAACAGGGTAGCGTTTCGGGCGGAGATTGAGCGTCTGGTTGGCGCGCATCAGATCGACCTGATCGTGCCGACATGCGAGGAAGTGTTCCACCTTTCCGCGCCCGATCTTTCGCGTTCGGTATCGACCAAACTGTTTGCACCCGCACTCGATCAGCTTCGCGAATTGCATGACAAATTGCGCTTTGCCCGGCTGGCGCAGGGCTGCGGCGTATCGGTTCCGGAAAGCCATGCAATCGCGAGGGAAGGCGATATGGAGCAATTTGCTGTCGACAGCCGCAACTGGGTCTTCAAACCACGCCTAAGCCGCTTCGGAGAGCAGGCGTTGATCGGTCCTTCGCCTGACGAATTGCGCAGTGTTCGCGGAACTCTGGACAAAGGCTGGATGGCGCAGCGCCGGATAAAGGGGCGCGAGGTTTGCCTCCATGCAATTGCGCATCATGGCCGGCTGGTCGGTTTTGCAAGCTACGCGTCCGAATGGCGCATGGGCGGCGGGGCATGTTTCGCTTTCGAACCGCTTCCGGACGCGGATCAGGATGGGCTGCGGGCGATTGCGGAGGCAATAGTGTCAAAAGCGGGCCTGCACGGGCAATTCGGCTTCGATGCGATCTTTGATGGTGACGGAACAGCGCATCTTATCGAGTGCAATCCGCGAGCCACGAGTGGCCTCCACCTGCTGACGGGCAAAGGGCGCGCTGCGAATGCGATAGCGCAAGGCCAGCCCATTGGGGCTTCTGGTAGCAGCACCGCGTATCTTGGCCCCGCAATGTTTCTGTTCGGCCTGCCCCGAGCCGTCGCGAAACGGCGGCTGGGCGCTTGGTGGCAATGTTTGCAAAGCGGTTCTGATGTAATCGGTGCCAAGGGCGACGCTTTGCCGGTTGCGGGCGCGATGTGGGACGCGTTGTGCTTTTCCATCAAGGGCTGGCGACACCGGATATCGACGACCGCCGCCACAACGCACGACATTGAATGGAACGGTGAGGAGCTGGCCTGATGGCATTTCCCGAAGCAGTATCCCAGGCCTGGCACATGGTCGCCCTTTCCAGCGATCTGAAACGCGGCAAAGTCCGCAAGGTCAGCCTGTGCAACACGCCCATCGCCCTGTTCCGCAACGCCGCCGGCATTGGCGCTCTTGTCGACAGGTGCCCGCACCGCAATTACCCGCTTTCGGAAGGCCGCGTGCATGAAGGGGCGCTGGAATGCCCGTATCACGGCTGGCGGTTCGGAACTGACGGCGCTTGCGAAGCCGTGCCGGGATGCAAGGTGGAAACCCGCTGCGATGCGCGTCTGGCGGCACAGGCTTTGCGCACATACGAAGCGCATGGCGCGATCTTCGTGACGTTGTCGGACAATTCGCCCCCCGAACCCGATCTGCCGCCCGATTTCGGCAATCCCGATCTCGATCACTTCTGGTGGCAGCAGGGCACGTGGGAAGGGCGGGCGTTTGATGCGATCGAAAATGTAATGGACCCCTTCCACACAAACCATTTGCACCACAGATTTATCCGGAGGCGTGACAGGCGAATGCCGGTCAATCTGATCGTTGCCGGTCATGATGACGGGATATCCATGACCATCGAGCAGACGCAGCCCGATCTGGGCATCATGTCCCGCTTTCTGGAGAAAGACCGCACGCGAAGCATCTCGCGCTATCACACGCCGACAATTGTGCAGGCGCGCTGGGAAGGGGAGACGCGGCTGACCTTGTGCGTAACTGCCATCTTCACCCCCGCAACCGACGGCACTTTCACGCCATTCGCACGGTTCTCGACGCCGAAGGGGCTGGCGCCTTCATGGCTGAAACAGGCGGCGATCCGGCTGTTTCTTGCGCCTGTGGTGGCGCAGGACAGGCGCGCACTTGAACGCCAGCACGGGGTGATGACCCATTTCGGCCATCCGCAATTCGTCTCCGGCCCCGGAGACATTCTGGGCAATCGCCTGCACCAATTGTGGCAGGGCAAGAAGCTGGCCAGCTTCGATGAAGAGATGTTCAAGGCTGAATTGTAAGGTGCAGCAAGCAGCGGCGCCCGTCAGCCTTCTACGTAATGGTCACGGGGGCGGGCGTCAGAGCTTGGCTGTAATTATGAGGCAATTCTTTGCAGGCGGACGGACTGAAAAGTCCCGACGTATCCGGCCAGCGCATTATCAGGAGGATGCCACAAGACCGCGCTGTCGGATCACCAGGTTGGCTGGCGCAAAGCTGTCAGAATCCGTCAGTCATCGTTCATGCGGTGCGGTTCATCGCTGTTAATGCGGGAACCGTGATCGTTCCTAATCGTATCTTTAGCAAAACTGTAAAACGAAAAGCCAAGGATAACAGAAAGATGAGCTCTCATTTCGTCAGGTCCAGCACCCCCGATCGCTGGTCTTCGCCGCGTCCTTACACAGATGCCTCCCTTCGGCAGATGAAATATGGCCGCGTGCGTCCGATGGAAGAGCCTAGTTTGCTTGCCCGGTGGTTTGGGCAGGTCTGACATGTAGTCTCGGTACCCTGTGAAAAGGAACGCGCCCGACCTCTTACTGGAGGCCGGGCGCGTTTCTTTTTGGTCGTCAGTGCGTGGCCGAACGATCAGTATTCGTTCGGCTCTTCCGGCGTATCGGCGATGTGGTCAGGCCCAGCGTCCTTCACACCCTGAGCCAGTTTGAAGATCACACCGGAAAGCAGCAGCAGCGCCAACAGGTTGGGCAAAGCCATCGCCGCATTGGAGATATCGCCAAGACGCCAGACCAGCTCGGATGGCTGCGCTGCCGCAAGGAAGATCACCACACACCAAACGACGCGCCAGATGATGTGGAGGATCTTTTCACCGCCACGGGTCGATCCCGGAATGCGATCATAGATAAAGGTAATCGCCCGCTCCCCGTAATAGCTCCACGTCAGCAGAGTGGTGAAGACGAACAGGATCAAGGCAATCGAAGCGATCAGCGTGCCCAGCGGGATGCCGGCAATCTGCGTCGGGAATGCCGCCGCGAATGCGCCGCTGGTCATTTCAAAGCCGACACGGTCTGACTGCCAGACATAGTTTACAGTCTCCGCCCCCGCAGTGAATTCGCCGCGCACTGTCAGGATGACCAGAGCGGTCATGGTGCAGATCACAATCGTATCAATGAAGGTGCCCAGCATCGCCATGCGGCCCTGCTGTTCGGGATCATTGGTCTGAGCGACAGCGTGAGCGATTGCGGTCGAACCCTGACCTGCCTCGTTGGAAAACAGGCCGCGCGCGACACCGGCGCGGATCGCCATCAGCATGGCTGCACCGGCAAAACCGCCAACTGCAGCTGACGGATTGAACGCGCTGTAGAAGATCAGACCAAAGGTCGCCGGAATTTCCGCGAAATTGATGATCAGAGCGATCACCGCCATCACGATATAGGCCACCATCATGAACGGGATGACCTTTTCAGCCACGCTGCCGATGGATTTGATGCCGCCGATGATGACTGCAAAGACAAGCACGGCGACAATGGCTCCGCCGATTGCTTCCTGAATGCCGAACAGTTCGTTCAGGCCATCAGCCACCGCGTTTGCCTGGATGGAGTTACCCGTGACCAGCGCTGAAAACAGCGTACCGATACAAAAGACAATCGCCAGCCATGTCCATTTCGGCCCAAGACCCATCATGATGTACGTCATCGGACCACCGCGAAGCACACCGTCAGATGTCCGTTCGCGATAGCGGATGGCAAGCGACCCTTCGGCAAAGGCGAGAGCCATGCCGAACAGCGCCGTGATCCACATCCAGAAAATCGCGCCCGGTCCGCCAAGAGCGATAGCGGTCGCCACGCCAGCTAGATTGCCTGTCCCCACCTGTCCGGAAAGCGCGGTTGAAAGCGCTGCAAACGGAGAGATTTCCCCCTCGCCATCGCTTTTGCGGCTCGCGAACAGGCCTTTAAATGCTGCACCCAATTTGCGCAGGGGATAGAATTTCAGGCCGATCATGATCCACAGGCCAATGCCCAGCAGAATAATGGTCATCGGGGGGAAGGCTAGCACCTCTTCCCCGTTCCACGTTCCGCCCCAGATGAAGTCGGAAACGTTCGTAATGGGCGCGATCCACGCCTCCGCGCCGGTCGGTTGAGCTGCCATGTGTGCTGGAAAATCCCTGTTAGCGTAAACCCGAAAGCGCGGACGCTAGAGTGCAGAAGTGCCATTGGGAAGGGGGTAGGGCACATCCTTGCTTGCTTTTCGCCGCTCTTGCGCTATTTCGCTTCGTGTCTTTCCAGACATTGGCAGCATTAAAAGCCCCTCCGGTGACCTTGTCTCGGGCGGCGAGCGGCCCTACCTGAAAGACTTGTAAGACACGAACCATTGAGAGCGCCTCATTATGGCCGAAAAACAAGCACCGCAGCCCAAGGCTCCCAAGCCCAGTGTGCCCGAATTTGTGAATCAGGTCCGCGCGGAAACCCGCAAGGTTGTCTGGCCGACACGTGAAGAGACGATCCGCACCGCGATTTTCGTCTTTATCATGATGGTGATCCTCTCACTGTTCTTTCTGGGCGTGGACAGCACGTTCAACGCCATCGTCAAATTTCTGCTGACGCTCGCCTGAGCCCGGCCGTTTAATCAGTTTCGATCCCAAGGACTTCCAATATGGCCCGCTGGTACATCATCCACGCTTATTCCGGTTTCGAAAACAAGGTGAAGGAAGCGATCCTTGCCGAAGCAGACCGCCTTGGTCTGACTGAAGGCGTGGAAGAAATCGAAGTGCCCACCGAAACCGTGACCGAAGTGAAACGCGGCAAGAAGGTTCAGGTCGAACGCAAGTTCATGCCCGGCTATGTCCTCGCGAAACTGCGCATGAACGATGACATCTATCACCTGGTGAAAAACACCCCGAAGGTGACAGGCTTCCTCGGCAACAATAACAAGCCGCAGGCGATCAGCGAGAAAGAAGCTGCACGCTATTTCGGCGGTGTCGAAGATGCCAAGGCTGCACCGAAGGCACAGGTCAGCGTCGATTACGAGATCGGCGATCAGGTCAAAGTTCTCGACGGTCCGTTCGCAAGCTTCAATGGCGTGGTCGAGGAACTCGATTTCGACAAGGCGAAGGTCAAGGTCAGCGTTTCGATCTTTGGCCGTGCGACGCCGGTTGAGCTTGAATTCGAACAGGTCGAACTGGTCAAGTAAGCGAATGTTGGGGCGCGTTTGTGAAAACCCGCCCTGCAATCTGCAATCGCAAAAAACGGTTTGCGACGCGCGAAGCGGCTGAGGATGTCGCCGCCAGCGCGCCTTTCAAGCTGCGCGCATATAAATGCGAATTGTGCCGGAAGTTTCATCTGACAAGCCGCACGAAGGGTATGCAAACCCCGCGGCATGAGCTCTCGCGCTAGACTTGCCCGTTAGACCTGCAGGCCGACCGCGCTGCGAATCATTCCCCACAATTGCTGTGTCACCTGTTCGGATGTCGGGCGGGGGTGTAGCTTCATCGCCACCATCATCGCCGAATGAACCGCGCCAATGATGGCCGCACCGGCGAGGTCGCAGTCAATCTCTGCCGAGATATGCCCGCGTCGTTGACCCGACCGGATATTGCGCGCCGCTCTCGCACTTAGGGCAGAGCGCAGTTCAAGCTCCTTCGCGAGCGCGCCAGGATGATTGAGCGCACCGAACACTGTCGGCGCAAACGGATCGCTGTACAGAAAATCGACCGTCTCCCGCAGACGCGCGCGTTCCCGCACAGGCCATGCGATGTCCGCGTCTACTTCCCTGTCCAGAACACTGGAATAGCGCGCGTAGAAGCGATCAATCACGGCCCCGATCAGCCCGTCTTTCGATCCGAAATAGTGATAGGCAAGGCCGTTCGACACGCCCGCAGCGGCCGCAAGTTCGCTGATCTCGAAATCGCCACCATTCTCGATGATGAGCGCCTCTGCCGCGTCAAGCATAGCGTCCCGCCGCGCTTCTTTTCGTGCTGAGGCTGGTTTGCTGGAAGTGTTGGACAAGCGGCACCTTCAAAAATTTGAATTGAATTCAATTTAACGAATCGATATGCTTCCGGCAAGTCTCCATCAGAATAAAAGAACGGGAATGCTGAGGATGAAGCTGGAAAATGATGCGCAATGGGCAGCAACGCTGGAACCCTATCTGGGTGGCCGCGATCTGGCGCAGGTTTGTGAGCAATTCGACAAACAGGGATATGTGATTTTCGAAGGCGTGCTGGATCAGGCATCAACCGCGCGGCAGGTGGAAGCGCTGGAGTACTGGCTGGGCAAGGATGTGCGCGGTCGCAACAATTTCGAAGGTGCCGATTCCAATCGGATTTACGCAATGCTCGCCAAAGACCCGATCTTTGCCGATCTGG
This sequence comes from Pseudomonadota bacterium, assembly GCA_034211135.1. Classification (GTDB taxonomy): domain Bacteria; phylum Pseudomonadota; class Alphaproteobacteria; order Sphingomonadales; family Sphingomonadaceae; genus Erythrobacter. Next base: position 9,570 of record JAXHVK010000015.1, on the reverse strand, counting down.
TTTCGCACCCCTTGCAGCTTGCCTTTGCAGAGCGTGAGCTGGGCCGTTCTTTTCTGCTGTACGCGCTGCTCGCCATCAATCTCCTCCCCGGAGAGACAGCGCAGCCATGGCACTTTGACGATAGCCATTGCGGGCTGGCGCGCCCGCGTGCCCCGCTTAGCCTTTCGACCTTCTGGTCGCTGTCAGAAACGACCGATGACAATGGCGCGACCGAGATTATTCCGGGAAGCCATCTATGGGCAGAGGAGCGGCCAGACGGTGCCTCTGGTCCCGACGATTTCCTTACTGGCAAAACGGATAAAGACGGCGCTGCTGGCAATGTCGAAGGGGCGATAAAGGCGACCATGCCGCCCGGATCGCTGATGATTGCCAAGGGAACCCTGTGGCACCGTGGCGGCGCAAACCAGTCAGGCGGCAGACGTCTGATCGTTACGCCGCAATTCTGCATGGGCTGGTGTCGCCCGCTGGAACAGCAATTGCTGGCTGTCCCGCCAGAGAAAGCCGCAAAACTACCAGCCCGCGTGCAGGAAATGCTCGGCTATTCGATCCACGAACCCTTTATGGGCTATGTCGATGGAATGCACCCGAAACGGGTTCTGGCCGACGCGTAGGTTACGCCTTTTTGGCGGCGCTCTTCTTGGGCGCTGCCTTTTTCTTTGGCGTCGATTTCATCGCGGCAATTTCGTCATCAATCGCCTTTGACTGGCGCATCTTGGCGATTTCCGCGTCAACGGATGCGTGGCTGCGCATTTCCTCGTAGTCCTCGGTGGCGAAGGCAGTGCGCTTCTCCATTTCGGAAATACGGCCCATGGCGCGTTCCGTGCGGCTGGCAGAGCCTCCCGATGCACAGGTGCTGCTGACGCTGCCATCTGCGGCAACCTGTTCACGGGCTTTCGCCTTGGCGTCTTCGCGTTTTGCTTCAAGTTCCGAAATGGCGTTTTCGATCTCTGCCAAATCGTTCTCGGCTGCCTCGATATCGGCTTTCACGGCATCAATTGTCGCACGACATTCATCGCGGGCGATAAGCGCCTGGCGGGCCAGATCCTCGCGGGAGTGATCCATCGCGGTCTGCGCCTTGTCCGCCCAGTCTGCCACGCGCAGTTCCTGCTGGGTCAGCTGCGCTTCAAGCCGCTTCTTTCGCTGAGCCGTCTTCGTGCGCTCGCCCTCGAGCGAAATGATCGCTTCCTCGATTTCGCGCTGAAGCCTGTAGAGCATCTTGGCGGGATTGGACGCGCTTTCCATCACACTCGTGACATTGCTTGAAATCAGTTCTTTCACCTGAACAGCGACGCGCAACATAACAAAACTCCCCAAACAGCTTTATGAAAATTTCAATAAGCCTTTGTAGTACCGTCCTCTAAACAAAGCCTTTACTTGGATTGCATCGCGTGAAGCTCATGTAAAGCACATGGGGCATCGCCCCTCTTAATCACGGGCATTTGCCCCGACGCGCGGAAGCGGGCTGGAAAGGGTTGGCGCGCAAGAGCCATTTCAGAACAAAAGTTCGCTTGCAAAACGACGCAAAACCGCTATCTGCCGCGCTTCTCGTCGCCATGGCGAGATTCCGTGCGGGAGCTTGAACCCTAACAGAGGGGCGCAGGCGTTGGACCGCTTAACATGAGAGCATAGAGAGCCCCGCGGATCAGCGGGGCTTGCTCGATAGTGCGAAAGGAGGCCCATAGTGGCCAAGAAAATCGAAGGCTATATCAAGCTGCAGGTGCCCGCTGGCACCGCCAACCCGTCGCCGCCAATCGGTCCGGCACTGGGTCAGCGCGGCGTTAACATCATGGAATTCTGTAAGGCGTTCAATGCCGCTACGCAGGACCTTGAAAAGAACGCGCCGATCCCGACCACGATCACGGTTTATGCCGACCGTTCGTTCACCTTCACCTTCAAAAGCCCGCCGGCAAGCTACATGCTCAAGAAAGCGGCCAAGCTGAAGTCGGGTTCTAAAGAACCGGGCAAGGTTTCCGCCGGAACGATCAAGCAGAGCGCGATCAAGGAAATCGCCGAGGCCAAGATGAAGGACCTCAACGCAAACGATATCGATCAGGCCATGAAGATCATCGAAGGCAGCGCGCGTTCGATGGGCCTCGACGTGGTGGAGGGCTGAACCAATGGCTAAGCAGACAAAGAAGCAGAAAACTCTCGCCGCTCTGGATTCAGAGAAGCTCTACACGGTCGACGAAGCCATCGCGACCCTGCGTGAGCACAAGGCAAAGTTCGACGAAACCGTTGAAGTCGCCATGAACCTGGGCGTTGACCCGCGTCACGCAGACCAGATGGTCCGTGGCATGGTTTCCCTGCCGAGCGGCACGGGTAAAGACGTGAAGGTCGCGGTCTTCGCACGCGGCGACAACGCTGAAAAAGCAACCGCTGCCGGTGCCGACAAGGTTGGTGCGGAAGACCTCATGGAAGACATGCAGAACGGCAACCTCGACTATGACCGCGTGATCGCCACGCCGGACATGATGGGTGTTGTTGGTCGTCTGGGTAAGGTTCTGGGTCCAAAGGGCCTGATGCCTAACCCGAAGCTGGGCACTGTCACTCCGAACGTGGAACAGGCCGTTAAGGACGCCAAGGGCGGCCAGGTCGAATTCCGCGTTGAGAAGATGGGCATCATCCACTCCGGCATCGGCAAGCTGTCCTTCTCTGATGACGCTCTGAAGGCCAACTTCAAAGCCATCACCGACGCTGTCGTGAAGGCCAAGCCGTCAGGCGCAAAGGGCAAGTATGTCCAGAAGATCTCGCTCAGCTCGACCATGGGTCCGGGCCTGAAGATCGACGCCGGCGAAGTCGAAGGCGCGTAACATACCTGTCAGGCGAGGCGGCGGACCGTCGCCTTGCTACCACGACACAGAGATCAAGGGGCCGGAGCGCACAGCGTCCGGCCCCTTTTCTGTTGCGTGAAGCGCCAGTCGTGATGACGAAGAATCAAAATGCTTCTCGGAAAGAAACGCATCCCAATGCGTTGTTTTTACAAAGGAGTATTTTTGATGAAGTTGTTTGGATGGACGATTGCGATCGTCTCGGCCGTAATTTTTGTACTGAGTTTCTGGGCTGAAACCCGGCTCGCTCCGATATTCGGGGCAGGGTTGCTGCTGGCATCGATTGCCTATGCTACATGGATGACGAACAGTTCCGGGCGCAACCTGCTGAAGGCTGAACGCGCGACCCGCCGCCAGCGCGCTGAACGTGCGCGGGAGCCACGGTGAAGGAAACAAACTGAACCTCGCGCGTTCTGATAGCTGCGAGTGTAACGATTATCCGATTTTCGACGAAACGCTGTCGTGGGCGATGAATGTTGTTCGCCCCAGCTTGATTTTCGTATCGGAATTGACATCTTTTACCCTCAAACACGCGCTGCCTCCCCCTCGGCGGCTACCCTGCAACCCTCTGATTTGTTTGAGGCTGATGTGACTTTTGATCCCAAATGGGCGGTGCTTGGCGTCGCCGTTGCAATCTTCGGTATTGCGGCAAGCTATGACGTGATGCTTGGCCTTGCGGCGGGCGTCACGCTGGCCGCCATTATCGGCATTTCGCTCTGGATCAGAGTGAGCTTCGCCTTTGAAGAAGGGCAGGAAGGCTCCAACCGCAGCAAGCTGGCGCGACGTTTCAACCGACTTTCGCGCAATCGTCGCGAAGCGCAGGCGAAAGAGCACCGCGGCGCGCTTGATTAAGTCGCCGCTGGGTTTGGCTCCGCCGGCGTTCTTTTCAGCTGGCGGCTGTAAACCCAACCGATCCCGATCAGGCTAAAGCCCAACGCCATGAAGCTGGCGATACGTAGCAGCCCTTCGAGGCCGGCTGCATCAAACAGGAACACTTTCAGCACGGCGATCAGGATCAGCACAAGCGATCCGATCCGCCAGCTGCGTTGCTGGGTGAACGATCCATACCACAGATATGCAAGCGCCAATGCGATGCCAAGCAGGGATAGCAGCAGGCTCTCTGTGGAACCGATATAGCTTGCGGTGAGGATCGAACCGGAGAAGGCCTGTCTCAGCAGTGATACGGCCAGCAATGCGATCAACGACATTATCGCTGTGTCGGTGACAATGTAGGCCCGCTGCCAGACCGCAGTGCCCAAAGGACGCAGCAGCACGATGGCGGCAATTGCTGTGCCAGAAGAAAGGAGCAGCCAGTTCGCCACCGGCGTCGGCCCGACATTCTGCGCAAACAGCAGCGGATTGTGCAGCATCAGCGTGAAGTAAACGAAATGGGCAAGACCAACCGTTATCAACGCGCTGCCCGCCCGGCGGCTGAATTCCCGCTCAAGCCGAAGCACGCCGTAACCACATAGCACCAGCAGAGCCTGCCAGATCGTCCGCTCTGCCATGCCGAACTGTTCGAACTGGAACAGGGACGAAATACCAAAAACCTGTTTGAACAGGCTGTGCGCTGCGATCAGGCAAAGGACCGAAGGCGGGACCAGAAAACCTTGGCGGTATTGCTGTGACAAATCCGTGTGCCGCCATGCGATGACGAAGCACGCCGCAGTGGTTGGGGCCAGTCGAAGGGCAATGTCGAGCAGCGCTACGGCTCCATCCAGCATAAACGGCATGGCGGCCATCGCCTGCAGTCCGGCAAAGAACCATGTCGCAACCGGCTCAATCGCCCAGATCATGGCGACAAGGATCAAAGCGCCCCAGCCCATGAACCGCTCCGGCTGCCACACGAATATCGCGACCGCTCCCAGCGCGGCCATCCATGCGAGTGCGTCGCCCGGGATCACTTGGGAAAGCGCGGCATAGGCGATCAATGCGCACAATCCCTCCGCAACCATTCGGGATGCCGTTTTGGCGCGCAAATTTGCGAGGATCAGCAAGGCAGGCAGTGCCGCAAGCCAGCGTAGCAGGGATGTAAAGGGCGTCTCTCCCGCGCCGATCCCGCCCATCAGGCCAGTCTCCACCAAGAAACTGCGTTCGAAGATCAGGCTGAATAAGGTCACGGCAATCGCAGCCCATGCGGCAATGCGTAGCGGTCGGACATCGCGCCTTGCATTAAGCAGGGCGAGCGCCAGTGCCAATCCGCCAGCGGCCAGCGGTGCGGCCCATGTCGGCGTGATCAACCACAGGGCCGCAATGGCGAGGATATGCGCCGCGCCCGTAGTCAAAAGCGTCTGTCGCATCTCCAGCGTTTCGCCTTTGCGCCACATCAGCGCGAAGCTAGCGATAGGGAACAGGGCCGCTGCGAAGAGACTGGCGGCCAGAGCGGTATCGCTCATCAATCGAGAGCTGGGCCAGAAAGCAGTCTGATACCCCAGTACCGCTCCAAGGCCGAGAGCGGCAATGGTAAGCTGCGGGATATCGTATGATCCGTGCTCATCGTGCCATTGGTGAAGCAATGGCACGCCCATAAAGATCGCAGCCATTGCGGCGACAACCACTATCAGATCGAACAGTGCCGGATCAGGCCAGGCAAGGCCAAGCCACAAAGCGACCGCTGCCGCAATCGCGCTGGCGGCGCGCAATCCGGTATAGCGCCAGCCGAGAGCCGCCAGAGCCGCTGCGATCAGCAGATACAGCCCCCATGTGAGAAGTGCGAAACCGGCCTCGCTCACCAACAAAGCCATTTGCAGCGTCGCCAGACCGGCCGCGACCAGTTGCAGGACGCCCGGACCCTTGGGACTATAAAGGAATGCGGGCAGCACCGTCCCCAGCACGACCAGATAAACCCCGACAGAGACGAGATCAGCGCTGCTATCCAGACCGAGGATTTGCAGGAACAGTCCCCAGCCAAGGCCGACGCCCAGCGCAGCATAACCCATCCAGCGATGGCCTTGCTTGATGCCTGTCCACGTAAGTCCGCCGGCAACCAGCGCGAGGTATAGCGAGAGCAACGGCACGTTCGCACTTTCGCTTTGCACCATCAACGGTGCTGCATATCCCCCGACAAGGCCCAGCACCGCACAAGGTAGGCCAAACCGGAAGGACAGGCTGATCGCAGCTGCCGTCACCGCCGCCAGTCCGATAAAGGCGATGGTGGGTCCGATGAGCCCGTAAGCAGTCCCTGCGAGATAAAACGCCCCGAACAGTGTCGCTATGCCAGCCCCTGCCAGAGCCTGTCGCACACGCTCATCCGCTATCCGGGCTTCATTGCGATAGGCTATCTCTGCGCCGCCAATCAGGCCAAGGCCAAAGGTGAAGCTGGAAATTACACGGAAGGTCGGTGTGAACACGCCCGCTTCAATCGCATAACGGACAAGGAATATCCCCGCGATGGCGAGAGCAATTCCGCCCGCCCAGATTGGCAGTCGGCGCCCGAAAATATCCTCAAAGTCGAAAGTGAAGCCGGTACGTTCGGCAACAGGCTCTTCGGCTTCGACTTCGGTCTCTGATCCGGCCCCAACCTGTTCGGTTGCGTCGTACTCGACCGGATCGGCGATTGTCCGTGGCAGCGGGCGAGCGGCCTGGATGGAGGCGGGCTCGGGATCCTCGACGGGTTCCGCTTCTGGCTCCCGTTCGGCGACTTCGGCCAGATCTTCACTCTCTGGCGGAGAAGGGGCATTATCCAGGAAACGCCGCTCTAGCGCTGACAGCCGATTGCCTGTCAGGTCGATCAGTTCCTCCAGACGCGCTTCAGCCTTTGCCAGACGCGTCCACAGCAGGAAGACGCAGAAAAACAGCGCAATAATGGCCAGAAATGTCATGCGTCAGTTAACCCCACCACAATAATGATAGAGTAAAACCCGGCGGTCGCAAAGACTTATTGAAATTGGCCGCTCGGCCGGTGGATCAAATGCCGCCCGGCGTGAAATCAAAACCATGCGTGGCCAAGCCATCGCAAAGCGTATCGACGCAGCTTTTCAGGTCTTCTTCGCTGGTAGAGCGGATAACGAAGTTGGCGCCGACTTTCCCGTCCCTGAAAAACGGATAGGAACCGATCTGGCAATTGTCATGGGCTGCTTCGGCCTCGCGCAGAATGTCTGCAACTTCGCTTTCCGGAATCCATCCGCCGATTGTTTCCGACAAAAGCGGCGCGCCGCCTTCCAGCTGCCCTGTCAGCGCATCCAGCATGCCTGCCGTAATGTGGGGAACGCCTGCCATCAGAAAGATATTGCCGCGCCGGATACCCGGTGCGCCGGACATGCGATTGGGGATCAGCTCTGACCCGTCCGGAACGCGGGCCATGCGCAACCGGCCTTCGTTCACGCCGCCTTTGTCCGCGTAATAGCGTTCCAGCAAGGCGCGCGCATCAGGGTCGATTACAACCGGTACGTCCAGCGCAGCGGCGACCGCGTCGACAGTAATATCATCATGCGTCGGGCCGATGCCGCCGGTCGTGAAAAGGTAATCATTCGCGGCACGCAGCGCGTTCACCGCCTCAACGATGCGTTCCTGCACATCGGGCACCACGCGCACCTCTGCCAGGCGGATGCCTTGCACCTGCAGCCAGCTGGCGACCTGTGCGATGTTCTTGTCATGCGTGCGGCCTGAAAGGATTTCATCGCCGATAATGACGAGGCCGGCGGTCCAGATTTTGTCAGGAGAACTCATGCGTTCGGGTTAGGCGCAAATCGCGCCTTTCCCAAGCCCCTTTTCACTCCGCCGCTTCGAGTTGCTCTTCAGCCTTGCCGACCGCGCCGCCCACTGCATGAAAAGTCAGCAGGCCATCGCTGATCGGATCATTCGCCATCAATTTGCGGTCGAGCACATATTCCTGATTCAGACGCCAGGGATAGCTGATCGAATTGCGCGGCATGATGTGTTTGGAGCGCTGGATATATCCGCTGGAGAAATCGAAAACGTCGTCTTCTTCGATTGCGGCTTCGGCCTCTGGTGTGAGAACGGGCGTGGCTGTGTCGGTGCCGGTGGCGCGCATGTGATTGAGCACGCGGCAGACATAATCGGAATTGATATCCGCCCGCAGTGTCCAGCTGGCGTTGAGATACCCGAACACCACCGCGAGGTTCGGCAGGTTCGAGAACATGCAGCCCTTATAATAGAACCGCTCCGCAAAATCGACCGGATCGCCATTGTGGCTGACGGCGATCTTGCCTGCGACTGCGAGCTTGAGGCCGGTTGCCGTTACGATAATATCGGCTTCGATCAGGTCGCCCGATTTCAGCCGGATGCCGGTTTCCTCAAACGCGTCGATCTGTCCGGTGACGACGCTGGCCTTGCCTGCTTTCATCGCTTCGAAAAGGTCATCATCGGGCACAAGACAAAGGCGCTGGTCCCACGGATCATAGGGCGGCGTGAAGGTGTCCCTGTCGAAATCCTTTCCCAGCGCTTTCTCAATTCCCTTGTACAGCGCATCCTTGACCTTTTGCGGCTTGTCGCGCGCGGTCTTGAACGCGTAATCCTGCATCTTGATGTTCTTAAAGCGGGTGATTTTGTAGGCCAGTTTTTCGGGCAGGACAGAGCGCAGGAAATTCGCGATCCTGTCTTTTGCGGGCCGTGCGAACATCCATGTCGGCGTGCGTTGAAGCATGGTCACATGCTCCGCCTTGTCGGACATGGAAGGAACGATCGTGACGGCGGTTGCACCGGACCCGATTACGACGATCTTCTTGCCCGTATAGTCGAGATCCTGCGGCCAAAATTGCGGATGCAATACCTGTCCCTTGAACGCGCCAAGTTCAAACCCTGCATCATACGGCTCGTCATAATCGTAATAGCCAGCACCCAGATACAGGAAGTTTGCTGTCAGCCGGGTGGTTGAACCGTCTGCCAGTTCCATTTCGACATGCCAGCGCGCTTCGTCATCGCGGAAATCGGCAGAGATCACCTTGTGACCAAACCGGATGTGCCTGCGGATATCGCGTTCATCCACGATAGTGTTCAGGTAATCGAGAATGGCAGGCGCATCAGCGATGCTCTTTTCATGTCGCCACGGCTCAAAATCAAAGCCCAGCGTGTGCATGTCGCTGTCTGATCTGATGCCGGGATAGCGGAACAGGTCCCACGTCCCTCCCAGATTATCGCGCCGGTCCACAATTGCATAAGTGTGGTTGGGCGACTTCATTTCCATATGGGCGGCCATGCCGATACCGGAAATGCCTGCGCCAACGATCAGGACGTCAAAGTCCGGGGGTGTTGCGAGCATATTCTATTCGCGCCTCTCTTCTCTCTCCACCCGAAGGTGTAACGCAACGTCAAGCGATGCGCGAGTCATGATTTCATTTTGAAACTTATTTGCGTTTCGTCGGAAGACTGGTGACGCAGGCCTTTCTTCGCTTTAGGCGCGCAAATCATGAATACCTGTTTCAAGCTGTTGCCCGCACTTGCCACCCTGACCCTCGCTTCACCGCTGTTGGCGCAGGAAGGGGGCGATCCATCACAAGCCGATGATGCAGAACCGGAAATCGTTGTGACAGGAGAAGGGCTGGAGCAGGCGCTGTCCATCGGTGTCTATGCGACAAGCGAAATCCCGCGAGAGCAGATTATCGCCAGCTCATCAGGCCGGATTGATGATGTATTGCGCAATGTCGCGGGCTTCCAGCAGTTCCGCGGATCAGCCACCGGAACGCCATCCAGCAGCACCAGCGCGCGGCTTGTCGCGTTTCCTCCCAACGCCCGCAGGGTAACGCCCTGTGCGGTCGGGTTGGAGGAACGGCTGTCTGATCGG
>JAXHVK010000014.1:0-35540 GCA_034211135.1 Pseudomonadota bacterium | reverse complement strand
CAAGCTCAAATGCTCACGCCGCCTCGCCACGCGCTACGACAAAACCTCAGCAAGCTATCTCGGCTTCATACATATCGCAGCCGCCCGCCTCTGGACCAATCAGTTTGTCAACAGGGCCTAGGTGACGAACTTACGGGTTTACCCTTATTAACCCTTGCGAAAATTGCTGCGGTGCGGTAGTCAGTTGCCAATTGGATTTGCTTAAGAGGAAATCACGCTATGAAGACGTTGGGCAAAATGCTTACTGTTACGGCTGCTGCGGTTCTCGCAGTTGCTCCGGTTGCCTCTCAGGCAAACACGCGCGCAGGTGACAGCGCGAAGGTTTACACCACCTCGGTTGCTAAGCCGGGCCAGGGCAAAGATGCGGAAGGCGAGCAGCTGATTGCTCCCGGTATTCTCGCTGCTATCCTTGCTGCTGCAGCTGCAGCGGGCATCATCATCATCGTCGACGATGATGACAACCAGTCGCCGGGCACCTGATCCGAGCGCACGACTTACCAAGTCATTGAGTTTCAAAAAAGCGCGCGGCCTAAAAACCGTGCGCTTTTTTGTGTCCGGCCTCTTGTTTCGATAGGTCTGTTATCTCTCAATCCGCCACCCAAAAAGCCTCCGGCCTACAATCGGATGGTCGCCTGACAGCGCTGATTTTGGGCGCCTTGCTTGTTATCGCAGTGCTTTTCGGGGGCGGCGGTGCACGATATGGCCTTGCCAACCTGGTGGTGCAATTGGCGGCGCTGGGCGCACTGGCGCTCAACCCTCGATCATTTGCCCAGTTTTGGAGCCGTGCGCCTTGGCCGGTCCGTGTGCTGGTAATCCTGACCATCGCCTTGCCCCTGTTGCAGTCGATTCCCTTGCCCCCATCAGTCTGGGCAAATCTCCCCGGCCGCGAAATGCTTACCCTCTCGCTCGAAGCAGTTGGGCGCGATGCCTGGCTGACGATGAGCGTGGATCCGCGCAGGACCTTGCTGGCTGCATCAGCATTGATCACACCATTGGCGGTCCTTTGCGTTGGCTGGTCGCTGTCGCACAAACGCCTGCTTGATCTGGGATGGCTGTTTGTCGCCATTGGACTCGCGCTTTTTGCTCTCGGCTCGATCCAGGTTGTCTCGCAAGGCGCGATAGGTGTTGTATTCCAGGAACGCGAGCCGGGCAGCCTCCTGCTGGCCACCTTTGCAAACCGCAACTCAACGGGCGTCTTTCTTGTTGGCGTTCTCGCGTTCGCACTTGTCCTGCCATCGCCCCGCCCTCATCCGATGCTGCTGCCCGCTCGCTTGTCAGTTGCAGCAGTCCTGATTCTCGGCATCATATTGACCCAGTCGCGCACCGCTCTGGTCCTCACAATCATTCCGTGCCTGCTAGGTGCAATTCGTTTGTTTCTTTGGAACAGGAACAATCGCGCACGCGAGCAGGGGAAGGCATCATTGTCGCGACAATCACTCTTTACTGTCGGCGGTGTGGTGATTGTCGGCGCACTGATTGCGGGTGCGCTGGTGATGTCGCCCGGCAGGGTAGGGCAAACGCTGGACCGGTTCGACTCGCTTGAAGACGGGCGAGAGTTCATTTGGGAGGATGCGACCTATTCGATTGCACGATTCTGGCCGCTGGGCGCTGGGATGGGAACATTTGACGATGTTTTCCAGATTGATGAGTCTCTCGAAAATCTGACAAAGCGGCGGGCGGGGCGCGCTCATAACGACTATCTCGAAGTCGCTATCGAAGCTGGTGCGCCGGGCCTTGCGCTCGTTGCCGGGTGGGCATTGCTGCTGCTGTGGCTAAGTTGGCGCGCGCGCCATTCGCGGTTCAGGACAGTAGCGTGGGCGGGCGCCGCATTTCTTCTCGCGATTATGGGTCAATGCGTCACGGATTATCCGTTGCGCAATCAGACGATCCTGGCCGCAGCCGGTTTCGCACTTCTGGTTCTGATCAGGTTTGGTGAACCGGATGAGGAGCGATCCCGATGATTGGCCGGATTGTATTCTACGCAGCGCTGCTCGCCATCGCCATCGTCACAGCAGGTCTGCAAATGGATCGCCAAACCGCTGCATCCCCCCAGCTTGCGCCCGCGGTACCTGATGTCTTCCGGTCCATCGCCCAGGCAAGGATCGCAGCAAACGCGGTCGGTTCCGGCAATTCACAGGCAGCATTGGAAGAGGCGGAAAAGCTTGTCATGCGCAGGCCCGTCCCCAGCCAAAGCCTGCGCCTGCTCGCGCTGGCGCAATATGGCGCCGGTGATATTCAGGCTGGCTCCTATTCGATCCAGATCGCAGCCCAGCGCGGCTGGCGCGATATCGCAGCGCAGGAGGCGATGCTGAGCCTCGCTCTTGCTGCGGGTGACAAACCCGAAGCGGTGCTGCGCTATGTCGCACTGTTGGCGAATGATCGCGCATCTGAGGAATTCATGACGCAATCCGGCCAATCGCTATTCGGATCAGGCGATGAGGTCGCGATTGAAACCCTGACAGAAATCGCGATGGATACCGAACGCTGGCGGGGCGGTCTGGTGCGCAAGGCAGGACAGTTTATGCCTCCCCCCGCTTTTGCCGAATTCGTCGAACAGGTTGCCGGGCGGCTGGATGGCTCGGAGTGCGAGATATTCAAACGGTCAGCCAAGCGCGTTGGCCGCTCTGACAAAGCCGCAAGCGAACGGATCGAAGCTGTGATCCAAAAATCCTGCTAATCTGCGGTCAAGGTTCATACCCGCACAAACCTCTCGCATTGCGCGCCGCTCAAGGTTAATCGCGCCCGCGAAGGGACTTCACAAATGACAAATCACTCCCGCACTCAAGCTCTCATGAGCCGCGGAACGGAATTTTTGGGCTGCGAAACAGCCATCCTATGCGGCGCGATGAGCTGGGTGTCAGAGCGCAATCTGGTTTCCGCCATTTCCAATGCTGGCGGGTTCGGCGTCATCGCCTGCGGGGCCATGACGCCTGAACTGCTGGATGCAGAAATCACAGCGACGCGGGCACTAACCGATAAGCCATTCGGCGTGAACCTGATCACGATGCACCCGCAACTGTTCGACCTGATTGAGGTATGCCGCAAACATTCCGTCAGCCATGTCGTGCTGGCAGGCGGAATTCCGCCTAAAGGTAGTGTGGAGGCGATCAAGGCCTTTGACGGCAAGGTGATTGTCTTCGCCCCGACTTTAGCGCTCGCAAAAAAGCTGCTGCGATCCGGCGGCGATGCATTGGTGATTGAAGGAATGGAAGCCGGTGGACATATCGGTCCGGTTTCCACCAGCGTTCTGGCACAGGAATTCCTGCCAGTTCTGGCCGAGGACCATCTTGTCTTCGTTGCTGGCGGCATTGGTCGCGGTGAAGCTATCGCCGGCTATCTTGAGATGGGAGCATGCGGCGTTCAACTGGGCACTCGCTTCGCCTGCGCATCGGAAAGTATCGCACACCCTGAATTCAAGAAGGCTTTTTTCCGGGCCAAAGCCCGCGATGCAGAAGCCAGCGTGCAGGTCGATCCCCGCCTGCCAGTGATCCCGGTTCGCGCGCTTAAGAACAAAGGCACAGAGCAGTTCACCGCCAAACAGATCGAAGTTGCAGGTCGCCTCGATCGCGAAGAAGTCGATATGGCCGAAGCGCAATTGCAGATCGAACATTACTGGGCCGGCGCCCTGCGCCGCGCGGTGATTGATGGCGATATCGACAATGGCTCTTTGATGGCGGGCCAATCCGTCGGCATGGTCACGAAAGAAGAGCCGGCCCAAGCGATCATCTCGCAATTGATGGACGAATGCGAGGCCGCGCTCACAAACCGCTGATACAGGAAGACTGTCCCATGATCCGTGCCCTCACCGCCGCATTTGCGTTGATCGCCGCCAGCAGCGCCAGCGCGCATAGCTTTTGGCTCGAACCGGAAAGCTACGATGCGCAGACCGATGAAGCGGTGCTGGTCGAATTCAAGGTGGGCGATCTGGACAAGGATGGTGGACCGGCGATCAATGACTGGGGCTTGTACTGGGAACGGGTAGCTGCGCTGCAATCCTTCTCCGATAAAGGCGCAGTCGATCAGCAAACCGCTATTCGCACGACGCAGTCAGGCGAAACAGGTACTGCGCTGCTGAAGCTGAAAGGCGAAGGAAGCCACATTCTGGCCTTTGCAAGCAATCCAAGCTTTTCTGATTTGGAGGCGGCGCGTTTTGACCGATATGTCGCACACGAGGGTTTGAAGGCGATTGCGGCCGACCGCGCGGCAAAGGCTGGAAAGGCCACGAGCGGCACAGAACTTTATGCGCGGCGAGCCAAAACGATCATCAATGTTGGCGATGCATACACCGACGTTTCCAGACCTGTTGGCCACACGCTCGAAATCGTCCCGCTCGCAAATCCCATGGAGCTCGGCGCTTCGGATGATTTGCGGGTTAGAGTGCTCTGGCGCGGCGAACCACTTCCCGAAGCGAAGGTGTTCGCGTATCAGATCGGTGACAAGACACGCAAAACCGGCGTTTATTCAACCGGATCAGACGGAGAGACTTCCGTCAGCCTCGTCAAGGGAAAGGAGCACCTCATATCCGTGGTATGGGGAGAGCCAGCACCAAATGATGTGCGCGCTGACTATTTCACGATTTTCGCCAGCCTGACTTTCGCGCGAGATTGATTATCCCGCTTCTGCCTGCAAGGATTGCCCCACGGATCGAATTTGGGGTAACACATTGGACAGACGGGACATTCTGATCACTGCCGGTATAACGGTCGCCATAACGATCGGCCTGATGGTGCTATCTATTGTGACTGGGGGATATGCATCTACCGGCGGCGTGCCGGGTCTAGCTCAGTCAAGCCATGAGTTGGATGGACCCATCCTTCTTCACCTCGCGACCGCTGCGGGAGCCGCGATTGTCGGGCCATTTATTCTGCTGCGGCAGAAAGGTGATCGGCTTCACAAGACACTGGGGCGCATTTGGGCGGCGTTGATGATGATAACGGCTATTTGCAGCGCATTCATTCGAACGCCCGGTGCAGGTATCGCAGGCACGGGCTTCAGTTTCATCCACTTCTTCACAATCTGGACACTCATTAACATCCCGATCGGTGTCTGGGCCGCCAGAACCGGACGGGTTGGTATGCACCGCGGAATAATGGCGGGCCTGTATATCGGGCTGCTGGTAGCAGGCGCATTCACCTTTATCCCTGGTCGAATGCTTGGCAATCTGGTCTTCGGCTAGTTCGAAGCGATCATCGGGAGGCGACCTTTGGTGCGCCCCCCTCTTTCGCGCCTTCCAGAACCTTATCCTCGTTGGCGCGCTGGATCACATAGGCCCGGATCGCTTCGATTTCTTCCTTGCTCAGGGAGTCGGAGAAGGAAACCATCCCGTTATCTTTCAGGATGCCATCGTGCACCACCGCCATCCACGCCTGTTTGTTTCCGAGTGAGCCCGCCCGGCGCAGGTCTGGCAGGACAGTCGATCCCACCGCAGCAGGAGCATGGCAGACGGCGCAATAACGCGCATATTTCTCACCGCCCAAAGCAATAGTCTGTGCCGAAGCGCGGCTGGGCGGTGGATCTAGCGGAAGGCTCGCCAGTTCGGTTTGGGCTGGAAGTTCACCCTCAGCGCCAAGTTTGAACACCAGCAGGCGTGATACGTTGCGAACAGGCGCCTTGCGCCCCAGCAACTCGCCATCGACGGTTATGGCGTAAGCGCCGCCCCAGCCCGCCAGCACCGCGACATATTGCTCACCATCTACTGTG
Source organism: Pseudomonadota bacterium (assembly GCA_034211135.1). GTDB lineage: Bacteria > Pseudomonadota > Alphaproteobacteria > Sphingomonadales > Sphingomonadaceae > Erythrobacter. Next base: position 29,840 of record JAXHVK010000014.1, on the reverse strand, counting down.
TATGTGATCGGGGGTGCGACAACGCCTGTCTGCGCGCCGAAGCTCCAGAGCTTTTCTCCAGAAGATGCGTTGTAAGCGTTGAATTCGCTACCCGCGGTCCCCTGGAAAACAAGGCCGCCGCCTGTTGCCAGAACACCGCCATTCCATGGGCCGGGATGCTCGACCGTCCATTTGGCTTTCTGCGCAACCGGATCCCACGCCACCAACATACCGCGCAAAGTGCCTGCGACTTGCCGGCGGATGCCAAGGTCCGGCGGAAGATCACCAGCGCCCAGATCGAAGCCGACGTTAAAGCCGCGTGCCCGGTCAGGCTTCCAGTCAGCTTGAGGAGCATAGACCATGCCCGCTTCAAAAGCCGGAATATAAACGAGGTTTTCCGACGGGTGATAAGCCATCGGGTGCCAGTTATGGCCTCCCAAAGCCCCCGGAGTGACGAGCGCGGGTTTTCCGGTCTTGTCTATCCGCGCTTCGGGGTTTTCGATCGGCCGGCCATCCTCTCCGATACCGCTTGCCCAATTGACCGTGACATATGGCTCTGCGCTGATGAATTCCCCCGTTTCGCGGTCGATAACATAGAAGAATCCGTTCTTGGGTGCCTGCATCAGCACCTTACGCGTCTGACCATCAATCTCCATATCGGCCAGAACAATGTGCTGCGTGGCAGTGTAATCCCACGTTTCCCCCGGCGTTGTCTGGTAGTGCCAGACATATTCACCCGTAGAGGGACGGATCGCGACAATGCTGGAAAGGTACAGGTTATCCCCCTCGCCTGTGCCGTCTTCTCCCGGTGAGCGATAGGCCCTGTTCCAAGGGGAGCCATTGCCCACTCCGATATACATGAGGTCCAGATCGGGATCATAAGCCATCGAATCCCAGACTGTTCCCCCACCGCCTATCGCATCGGAACCGGCCAGCACTTCACTGTTCCAGGTCTGCGCTGCAGCCTGCAGATATTCGGGCGAACTTTCGTCCTCATTACCCTCAGGCACAGTGTAGAAACGCCAGACCTCTTCGCCAGTTTCCGCATCATAGGCGGCGACATAGCCGCGAACGCCAAACTCCGCGCCGCCATTGCCGATGATGACTTTCCCATCAATCACGCGCGGTGCACCAGTAACGGTGTAGCTCTGCGCCTGATCGACAGTCACTTTTTCCCATTCGACAGCGCCTGTTTCGCGATCAAGGGAAACCAGGCGACCATCCAGTGTACCGAGGAACAGGCTGTCACCCCAAGCGGCCAGTCCGCGGTTCACTACGTCACAACATGCTTTTACCGCGGTCTCTCCGGGTACTTCGGGGTCATAGGACCACAGCGGCTTGCCCGTTGCCGCGTCATAGGCGAAAACCTTGCTCCAGGCAGTCGTCACATACAGCTTGCCATCCATGACAAGCGGCGTCGCCTCCTGCCCGCGAGCAGTGTCCATATCGGCAAACCACGCAAGGCCGAGATCTCCGACAGTCTGCGCATTGATCTGATCCAGTGGGGAGAAACGCTGCTCGGAATAGGTCCGGCCATGCGTAATCCAATTGGCGTCGTCGGAACCCGCTGCCTCCAGAGCGGCAGTGTCGATCCCTGGATCACCGCCCAGAACATCTCCAAGCTCTCCGCTGCATCCTGAAAGCCCCAGACCAGCGACAAGCATCGCGGGCATCGCCCAACGCATGGAAACCATAAATTCTCTCCCTCTCGGCGCATGTTGCCGCGTCGATCCGTGCTTGTCCATCGCAACGGCACGCGCCATGGTCCGCGGCGAATGATCCCAAACAGATAGGAGCTTGACCATGTGTGATGAGGCGAAACTCAAAGAATGGGCGCAAGACGCAATCTCGCGCCGCAATTTCGGGGTTCTTGCAGGGGCCGCAGCCGTCGCGGCCTGCACGCCAGAAGCCGTCGGTAGCGATCAGGGCACAAGCTCTGAAACAGCGGCGCTGACCGAAGACACAGTCACTTTCGAAACGGCTGACGGTACAATGGACGCCTTCTTTGTGCGCCCGTCAGAAGGCAGCGCCCCGGCTGTCATCTTCTGGCCGGACATCGCCTCCATTCGCGAGGCAAAGCGCAATATGGCTCGCCGACTTGCGGGCGAAGGGTACGCGGTGCTCGTCCTCAACCCGTATTATCGTGATGTCGCTGGCGAACAATTTACCGATTTCGCCGATTTCATCTCGCAAGAGGGTTTTGCCAAAGTCAGCCCATGGCGTGAGAAACTTGATGCGGATTCGATCGGACGCGATGCAAACAGCGCAGTTGCATGGCTGGATGGTCAGGCTTCGGTCGACACGTCCAAGGGAATTGGCACACAGGGTTACTGTATGGGCGGCCCGTTCACCGTCTGGAGCGCTGCAGCCGTGCCAAACCGTATCAAAGCAGCCGCCAGCTTCCACGGCGGCGGTCTGGTTCGCGAAGACTATGAAAAGAGCCCGCACAAAGTGCTCGGCGCATCACAAGCATCCTATCTGATCGCCGTCGCTCAGGATGATGACGCTCAGGCCCCCGAAGACAAGACCACCTTTGCGAAAGCGGCTGAGGATGCAGGACGCCCCGCTACGGTCGAAGTGTACGAGGGCGATCACGGTTGGACGGTTCCCGACAGCCCGGCCTATGCGAAGCCAGCCGCGGAAAAGGCATACGCTGACCTGCTGGGACTGTATTCAGAGGCGTTGGCCTAAACTTCACGGTTCAAGCGACGCGCCGGTTGGGAAACTTACCCGCCGGCGCGTTCCTTGGCTCTTTCATTGCTAAGGCCGAAACGTCCGAATTTGCGGTAACGGGTCATCCATTTGTCCAGGAACAGGCCCAGCGGCTTTGGCTCGATGCCCAGATCGGCGAATGTGCGGTGCTCGCCCGAAACTGTGCTGCCGGGCTGCAACAAGGTCCACTGATCACGGCTCATCGGCGTTAGCGGCAAAGCTGCGAACAGCGACGAAAGGCCGTCCGGCATAGCAATAAAGCGGCGCTCTCGCCCCTGCGCCTCAGCAATCCGCTGATTGATTTCCATCATCGAAAGCTGCTCAGGGCCGCCCAGCTCGTAAATATGTCCGCCATGCTCGGCCGGATTTTCCAGCGCCACAGCAACGGCTTCGGCGACATCGTCTGCAAATACCAGTTGCAGCTTTGCATCCGGACCAAAGACGGGCAGCGCGGGCATCATTTCAATCATCTGACCGAACATGTTCAGAAAATTGTCGTCCTTGCCAAAAACGATGGACGGGCGAAGGAATGTTGCCTCCGGGAAAGCCTCCCAGACTTTTTCTTCACCCAGCGCCTTGCCCCGCGCATAGGCTGCGGATGAACCCTTATCCGGTCCGATCGCGCTGACATGGACAAAACCGGCTGCTCCATTCGCCTTCGCGAGCGTCGCCATGGTTCCGGGCGCTTCACCCATCAACCGCTCCAGATCGCCAGAGAATGCTCCGACAAGATTTACGACATAATCGGCCCCCTGCAGCGCAGCCGCCACGCTTTCTTCGTTCAGGATATCGCAGCGCGCAAACTGAAGCTGCCCCAGATTTGCAAGCGGCTTCAGCGAATGGCTGCGCTCCGGATTGCGGCTGGCGATGCGCAGTCTTGCTCCTCGGGCCAACAGGCTCTGGGCGACATAATTGCCGATATAGCCACTGCCGCCGAACACGGTAACAAGGCGATCAGCAAGCGGAGAAACGGTAGTCATGATGGCGTGTCCCTTACGCGTCATGGGGTTGGTAACTTTCTGACTCTCCCATGCGTCAACACCGCGCCCACGGCAAGCGTTCCCTAAGGACAATCGTGCGACTAATTTCCCATCAAAAGAACAGGGCGTGAGAAATAGCCCGAACAAGCGTTGACAGCACCCCGCTACACTCGCTAATGGCCCGCGCCTACCCGACGAGGTTTTGCACGCAGCCCCTCGTCAAGAGTGCCCAGATGGCGGAATTGGTAGACGCACCGTCTTCAGGTGGCGGCGGGAGCAATCCCGTGGAGGTTCGAGTCCTCTTCTGGGCACCATTTGTTCTTCCCTTGTTCTCTCAGATAATCTATAAAAACCGCAGAAATCCAAGGGGTTTGGCCCTTGGATCGTTCCGGATCGTCCCACCTCTTCTCGGCCGATCCAGACATTTTTGCGGGCCTTTTGTGGGCCTTTTGCAAAAGGCCCAAATGAAAAGGCCCACACATGCCTCTGACGGATACCAGACTCCGAGCCCTCAAACCGAAGGCAAAGCCTTACAAGGTCGCTGACGAGCGTGGCCTATATATCGAGGTCACACCCGCTGGTGGCAAACATTGGCGGTTTCGATATCGAATTGGAAAAGCGCAAAAGAAGGTGTCGCTCGGCGGCTACCCTGTGGTTAGCCTCAAGGATGCGCGAGAAGCAGCAATGGAAGCGAGGCAGACCATAGCTTCTGGCGGCGACCCAGCGGTGGAGAAGCGCAAACAGAAGATTAGGGATGAGTTTCTTTCGGCGAGTACTTTCGAGGCGGTCGCCCGCGAGTACATAGAGCAGATCATGGTTCAGAATGGCCGCGCTGAAGCGACTATCGTCAAGGCGAACTACTTTCTTGATAAGCTGACACCAGCGATCGGAAATCGGCCGATCCACGAGATCGAACCTTTCGAAGTGCTCGCGCCTTTGAAGCGTCTTGAAGCTACTGGGAAGCACGAGACGGCAAAAAAATGTCGATCATTTGCAGGACGGGTATTTCGGTATGGGGTGGCGACAACTCGGTGCAAATCTGATCCAACTTCGCTGTTGAAGGGAGCGCTCATCACGCCAAAGCCGACGCACTACGCCGCCATTCTTGATCCAGAGAAGCTAGGCGGGCTGTTGAGAGCTATCGACGACTTTGAAGGTTACGCTCTCACAAAGTTTGCGTTGAAGATTGCCCCGCATGTTTTTGTGCGTCCTGGTGAACTGAGGCATGCTGATTGGGCGGAGTTTGACCTTGATGAAGGCGTCTGGCGGATCCCAGCAGGCAAGATGAAAGCGCGGCGCGCGCACGCGGTTCCGCTCTCAAAGCAGGTCATCAGCCTTTTCGAAGAGCTCGGCACCATGATGGGTAAATCAGGTTATGTGTTTCCATCAGCCCGGTCCGGTCTACGTCCCATGAGTGAAAACGCTTTGAACGCAGCCTTTAGAAGGATGGGGTTTAGCAAGGAGGAGGTCACCGCGCATGGGTTGAGGGCGACCGCATCCACCCTGCTCAATGAAAGCGGAAAATGGAGCTCAGACGCGATTGAGCGCGCGCTTGCGCACGGAGACAGTAATGCGATCCGCGGTGTTTATCATCGAGGTAAGCACTGGTCTGAGCGCGTAAAGATGTCGCAGTGGTGGAGTGACTATCTTGATAGCCTCAAGTTGGGCGGTGACTTGGTATTTCTGAAAGCGAGCTAACTCTTGAGCTTCTTCAAGATCGCGCTCATTGTTTGGCGTATGCCATCCATCGCCGGATAACGTTTCTCACATATCCTGGGGTTTCTCGATTTTTCGGAATGCCTCCTGCTCGCGATACGGCACCTGGGCCAGCATTGTAGGCTGCCAATGCGAGATGGATCGCACCGAACTGATCGAGCATCTGCCGCAAATATCTTGCGCCGCCATCGATGTTTTGAGCGGGGTCATGCCGATTGGCAACCCCGAGCTCCCGTGCTGTTGCTGGCATGAGCTGGGCTAATCCAGCCGCCCCTGCTGGGCTGATTGCCATCGGATTGAACCGTGATTCTTGCCAGACTAATGCTTGGAGGAGCCTTGGCGGCAAGCGGTGACGAGCTTCTGCTTGACGGATCAGAGGCTCGTAGAGCGCCTCTTTGAAGCTTCGTTCAATCTGCGATTTCTGACTTCTAGGATCGTATTGAACGTCCGCTCGTCGGTCTGACGCGCTTTCAACCGACCCCATAACGTGATCGAAAATCTGGAATTCTTGCGCGATGGCGCAGCTTGGGACTGCCAGTCCTAGCGTACCTATCCCGATCGCTATTTTCGAGCTTTTCACTGCGCAATCTCTCAATCTTGATAATTCTGGCGTGAGAACATATTATGAACGTATGGGTGTAGGAAAAGCGAAACTGAGAATTGATGGCCTGCACCAAGCAAAATTCAGCAATGGGAGGGATCAAGGCCAGAAACTGAGCCGACAGCCCGTCAAATCGAGAGCTTTGTGCCGGATAGTGCGCAGTACGTACCGGATTGTGCGTTGAAGTTACCGAAATCCGCGCGAATCAGGAGCACTGACTGATTCGGTACTTCCTATGTGTTCTATCTATGTTCTTTTCTATTTCCTACACCCTTCCTACATCGATAGCCCGTTCCTGAGAACAAAGCCCAAGGAAGAAAGGAATCGGCAATGACTGACATGGTGCAGTTTTCCGAAGAACAGACCCGTATTGATCTGGCACGGCTGCTGATCGGGGCCGTCAAAGCAAGCGGTCGCACTCGCTGTGACATCGCGCGCGATGCGCAGATCCATAAAGATGCCTTGCGACGCGTTCTCAACGGTAAGCGTTCGGCGACATTGGGTGAAGCAGCTCGAATCCTCCAGGCCAGCGGCGTTAGCCCGCAGCAAGCTCTGTCGATGTTCTTGCTCACCGATGCCGATCAGTCGGCAGAATGGCAGGGAACCGAGATTGGTCGGTTTCTGGAAGACTTCCTGACCGCTCTGCCAATAGCCTTGGCTTGCGAGCTTGGGGGCCGGCTACAAGATGTAAGGCCCCGCTGGGCCAGAGGCACAGCGCACCGTGTTGCTCGGCTGCTGTCTGATCATATTGATGAGCTTGAGCGAAAGGATGTGTTGCTCGGAGAGGTCTTTGCAGTGGCCGAAGGAAGTCATCATGGGTGAGCATTTAGGAAAGAGACTGGACGAGCCGCGCCGCGTGACACGCCTCATTCGTCTTCCAGAAGTGATGAGCCGGGTCGGGCTTGGCCGTTCAACGATTTATCGCTGGATGAGTGAGGGTAGGTTCCCCAAGCCTGTGCAACTGGGTGGGCATGCCGTGGCTTGGTCTGAGGACGACCTCGACGAGTGGATCGCAGGTAAGCTCAACTAGCCTTTGCCTCGAGCTCGCGGTCATTCCAGTCCTGACCCAATTGCGGACGTTAGCTTAGAGCCCAAGGTCACCGCTGGGAGCGCCTTCTAGCAAATGTGAGAACGGCTTTACTTTAAAGCGGCTTCAAGCGCTCGTGCTTGTCAGTCTCGCATTCAGAGTGGTCATTGATCGCCGCCATGACCTGGCATCCGCCGACTTTACCGCCCCTGCAATTTTCGATCATGCGTTTCAGCTCGCGTTCCAGAGCCTCTAGCTGTGCCAGCCGCTTTTGAACTTCGGCAAGTTGCTTCTGAGCGATTGTGTCAACTGCCGAGCAGTCTTGGTCTGGTTCAGTCTGCAATCCAATCAAGTCTTTTATTGCGTCCATCGAAAAGCCGAGTTCGCGGGCATGCCTCACAAATGAAAGGCGTTCCACATCGACGCTGCCATAGAGCCTTTGCCCACTTGCGCTACGGTCTGGCGTGCCCATCAAGCCGATACTTTCGTAATATCGAATGGTGGTCACTTTGACCTTTGCCGCACTTGAAAGACGGCCAATTGTCATCGGTTTCATAAGAATGTGCTTTTCCCGCTTGCCTCTACAGTCGCTGTAGACTGTATCACTTGACTCGAATCATAATCAAGCGAGTCGAAAAATGCCTCAAACCCAGATTTCAGAGCGATCCAAGAAACAGAAAAAGCTGTATTTCCCGCCCCTGATGCAGTTCGCGTTCTATGGCCTTGCTGGCTATATTCTGGCGACAAACCTGCCCGCGCTTGCTTACGGATCAGTGCCTCTCTTTTGGCTATCGGTTCCCGTCATTGCGGCTGGAGCGCTGGTGCTATTCTTGGCAGTTCGTTCGTTCGGGAAGGCGAACACTACCGTAAATCCGATTACGCCTGAGGAAGCCGAGCAGCTTGTCACAACAGGCCTTTATCGCTTCACCAGAAACCCGATGTACTTGGGTATGCTGCTAGTGCTTTTGGGAGGGGCCTTGGCTTTGCAAAACCTTGCAGCATTCAGCGGACCAATTCTCTACGCCCTCTCTATCACGCTCCTCCAGATCATCCCTGAAGAGCGAGTTCTGGAGCAGAATTTCGGAAGCGCATTTACAGCCTACCGCAAACAGACGCGGCGCTGGTTGTAGGAGTGCTGCACATGATTGACCTGCCTTCATGGGTCTCTTGGAGTTTGTTCGGATTAGCGGCCAGTTCGATTTGCGCGATAATCGGGCTTTCCATTTTCGCGGTTTTGAGCGGAAAGTTTCAGTTCTTCCCTCCCCCTTCAGGAAACAGTTGGCAGCACCGCACCTTCATGGCGCTGTTTCGCCTGTTCCTTTACCCATTGCTGGCGCTTTCCCTTCTCGACTTTGCATCTGTGGCTCCCGCTTATGCTGTGCTCCAATATACTTTGGGCCTAGTGCTGTTGGTTGTCGGCTTTGCACTCGCATTCTGGATCACGTTCCAGATGGGCTGGCGCAATGCATTTGGCGAAAAGCACGGCCTGAAAACACAAGGTTGGTTCAGGATAAGCAGGAACCCTGTTTACGTCGCAACATGGGTCGGCATGATTGGTTGGGGCCTGCTCGCCAACACGTTGCTTGTCTGGATATTATTGGCGCTCTGGGCGACCATGTATTTGCTTGCCCCTGTATTCGAGGAACCATGGTTGGAGCAGCAATACGGTCAGGACTATCTGGACTACAAACGCCAAACCAGGCGGTTTCTGTGATGAGCCATCTTCATCGAAACCTGGGCCGTGTTTACCCTTCTTTTGCGGGCTGCATTTTTCTCGCGCTCGGAATAGTAACTCTTATTCAGCCGGAAATCATGAGCTACTATGCGATTGGGCTCGACCAGCCATCTGCCCGGGTGGCTATGCGCGCCATGATCGGAGGCGGCGAGATAGGTATAGGCGTTGTGCTGATCCTTGGGGGGCGCATCAACCTCTCTTCGCGTCAGCTTAGTCTGACTGCTGCCGCAATTTTTATCTGCGTGGGATTAAGCAGAGTTGCGGCTGTTTTCATGGAGGGCGCTGATCTGCTTGCCGTCCAACCGCTGCGTGAAGCTCTTATCGAGATATTGCTTGGCGGCATAGGGCTATGGGCGGCGCGTGGATTGGAGCACGATCAACTATGAGCATTTTCAGCCATCCAAGTTCCATGATTGATATAAACTTGTACAAATCTTCACGTGTTTCTAAGATCTTCGTTGAAGTGACACGCAAGATTTTGCCTTTTCTCGCCGTATTAGCGATCCTTTTCAGCAGCGTGCTGTCCCTCCCGGACGTGCATGCCGGGGAAGGTGAAAGCTTCGCTCATGCAGCCGATCATATCTATGCGCATGGCGCGGACCATTTTGATACGAACGATGCAACACCAGACCATGATGGACATGACCATTCGGCCACGCACCACCACAATTGCAGTTTTAGTCTCGCTGACACCAGCATGCTCCTGCGATCACCTTTCTGGAGTTCGGATAACCTGAGGGGCCCGCTTGCCACGTCATCGCTCGCCTCCCGTGCTCCCCCAGTCCTGATACAGCCTCCCAAAGCCTGACCGACAATCATTTGCGAGCTCGCTTTCGAGCGCGCTCGATTGGTTTCAGTCAGGAGATAAGAAATGCGGTGCATTGCACTGGCCGCGGCCTTGATTGCCGTGTGTACGGGTTTGCCGATATCGGCACAGGAAACAATTACTCTCGATGAAGCGCTCGCCAGAGCGGGCGTTGACGGTCAAGAGGGTACAAGTTCGAACAGCAATCCGCGCGTCTACGGCCCGCAAGCGGAAGCAGAAGCCGCGCGTGCGGCTATCGACCAGGCGCGGCTTCGGCCTAACCCTTCGCTGTCGTTCGAGGTGGAAGACATTGCAGGTTCCGGTGCATTTTCCGGCCTGCGCTCTTCCGAATATACTCTGGCGATCGGCCAGCAGCTTGAACTCGGCGGCAAACGAAGGGCGCGCATCGCGAGCGCACAGGCATCGGCCGACTTCACCGGCTTGCAGAGCGACCTCGCCCTGTCGCAACTCGCGCTGGGCGTTCGTGAGCGATATGTCGAAGCTGTCGCCGCAGGCCAGCGCCTCGTCCTGGCGCTCGAAATCGTCGAACGGAACCGTGAGCTGGCCCGGATCGCCAATGTGCTTGTCGAGGTCGGGCGGGAGCCGCCGCTGCGTGCCATGCGCGCCCGTGCAGCGCTTGCAGAAACGGAAGCTGAGCTGCAGGCTGCACAAGCTGCCGATCTAGCGGCACGTCAGGCGCTCGCGGCTCTTTGGGTGTCCGGCCGGCCCAACCCGGTTGTATCAAACGTCTTTCCTGATTTAGCGCCGCCGCTCGCTCCGCTGGGTTCCGAAGATCCCTTGCAGCTGCGCATTGCGGATGCGCGAACCAGCTTTGCTGAGGCCGAAATTGCGCGTGAACGCTCGCTCGGCGTTCCCGACCCCACGCTGTCGGCAGGCGTGCGCCGATTTCAGGAAAGCAACGATCAAGCCTTCATTGTCGGGATTTCCATTCCGCTGCCCTTCCGCAACCGTAACCAAGGCAACATCGCGGCCGCTGAAGCGCAATACCGCGCGGCAAGCGCGAGCGAGGCGATAGCCGAGGCGGACTACCGCGTGGAGTTCGAGCGGACGCGAACGCTGTATCTGGCCGCCGAAACGCGGGTGGAGACCCTTTCCAGCGCATCCCTGCCGCAGGCCGAGGAAGCACTCCGACTTGTCGAGATCGGATACCGCAATGGCCGGTTTCCGCTGATCGAAGTCCTAGCAGCTGCCGAAGCGCGCGACGCCATTCGTGAAAATCTGATTCAGGCAGAAGAGTCCCGCGGCCTGCTCGCGGCGCGGCTCATCTGGCTCACCGCACAGTGAGATCCCTTCCCATGAAACGTAACTATCTTATCGCAATAGTCGGCATCCTTGTTCTGGCGGCCGTATCTGCTTGGGCCTTCTGGCCGTCAGGGTCTGCCGACCACTCCGAAGACGGACAGAGCGAAGAGGAAGGCGGAGCAAAAACCGAAGGTTCCGAAGGCGCTTTGCAAATTAGCGAAGAGCAAATCGCGGCTTCCTCCATCGAAATCGAAGCTGTTCAGTTTGGTGCTGTTACAGAGATCGTATTCCCCGCAACTGTCGCAGCCGCGCCCAACGCCAGAGCGCGAATCGATGCACGTGCCTCGGGGGTCGTGCGGAGCGTGAACAAGATGCTTGGCGATTATGTCAGGCAGGGGGAAGCGATCGCGCGGATCGAGAGCGCTGATGCTGCCGGACTGGCTGCGCAGGTCGCCGCCGCGCGTGCGCGGGTAAATGAACTTTCTGCACTCTATGACCGGGAAAAACGGCTGTTCGAGGCCAATGTGACGGCTCGGCAGGATCTCGAAGCTGCGCAGGCGAATCTGCAGGTGGCAAGGTCCGAACTTTCCCGCGCGCAAGCCGCATCCGCAGCTGCTGGTGTCAGCGGAGATGGACGGTCGCTCGCTGTGACGAGCCCGATTTCAGGGCAGATCACCAGCGCGCCGATCGTGCTGGGCTCCTACGTCTCAGCCGGTGAAGAGATGTTCCAGATCGTGAACGCGAGCGGCTTGCAAGTGCAGGTTGCTCTGCCCGCCAGCGATGCCGTGAGAATTAGGCCCGGCGACGAGGCAACGCTCGAATTCGGAGAGGAGCGGGAGATCGGCGGACGTGTGCGCTCGATAACCCCCGCGCTCGATCCGGAAAGCCGAAGCGCCACCGCTATTATTTCCCTTGCGAATGCAGTGCCCGGATTACAGCCAGGCGCATTCTTGCAGGCGCGTATTCGGCCTTCCGGAGAGACCGATGCGACTGCCATCTCGGTGCCTGAGGCAGCCGTTCAGATGGTCGAAGGGCGCGAAGTCGTGTTCGTTCGCACCCAGACTGGCTTTCGGGCGACGCCTGTCGTGACGGGATCGCGCTCGGGAGGGCGCATCGTGATTGTGTCAGGATTGCAGAATGGCCAGCGGATCGCGACCGAAAACGCCTTCCTGCTCAAAGCCGAACTCGGCAAAGAGGAAGCCGAACATGGACATTGATCGTTCTGAAAGCGGCTTCGAAAAAGAGCGCAACAACAATGGCGGCCTGATTGGCGGCGTCCTTGATTGGTCGGTGCGCAATCGCTGGGCGGTCGTGGCCCTTGCCCTAGGTGTAGCCATCTGGGGCGCCTTCAATCTTGCGAAACTGCCGATCGATGCGGTGCCGGACATCACAAATGTTCAGGTGCAGATCAACACCGAAGCACCGGCGCTTTCACCCTCACAGATCGAAACGCAGGTAACCTTCCCTGTCGAGACGGGCCTCGCCGGGATCGAGGGACTGGAGATGACCCGCTCGATCTCGCGCAACGGCTTCAGTCAGGTTTCGGCGATTTTCGAAGAGGGCACCGACATCTACTTTGCGCGCTCGCAGGTTGAAGAACGGCTTGCCACGCTCGCCTCTTCGCTTCCTGCAGGCGCGGAGCCGTCGATGGGGCCAATTGCGACCGGCCTTGGCGAAGTCTTGATGTATACCATCGAATTCGAGCATCCGGGTGGAACGGATGCGCCAAAAGGCGGCGCCATTGGCTGGCAGAATGACGGCAGCTTTGTCACCGACCGGGGCGAGCGATTGGACACGGAGGTGGCGAGAGCCGCCTATCTGCGCACGGTGCAGGACTGGGTGGTTGCGCCGCTGATGCGATCAGCCGACGGTGTCGCAGGCGTCGACTCGATCGGCGGCTTTGAAAAGCAATATCTGGTGCAGCCCGACCCGGATCGTCTGGGCGGCTACGGTGTTTCACTCGACCAGTTGATTACTGCGCTCGAAGTGGCAAACCAGGCGGAAGGCGCGAACTTCGTCGAACGTGCCGGCGAAGCGCTCTTGGCCCGTGTCGATTCCCGGCTGAATTCGGTAGAAGACATCGAGCAGGCGGTGGTGACGACCCGCGAAGGCGTGCCGATCCGCGTAGGCGATGTTGCCACAGTCGAGATTGGCGGTGACCTTCGCACAGGGGCTGCCTCGCTCAACGGCGATGAAGCGGTCGTCGGAACTGTCCTGATGCGAGCGGGCGAGAACAGCCGAACCGTTGCCGCTGGCGCAGCCGACAGGCTTGAGGAAGTTCGTGCATCGCTGCCTGCCGGAGTGGTGGCTGAGATTGTCTACAACCGATCCACTTTGGTCGATGCAACCATCGTGACGGTCCGCAACAACCTGGTCGAAGGCGCCTTGCTCGTTATCGTCGTGCTGTTCCTGCTACTTGGAAATATACGCGCTGCCATCATTGCCGCATTGGTCATTCCTCTCTCGATGCTGATGGCAGCCATCGGAATGAACCGGCTCGGCGTATCGGGCAATCTGATGAGCCTTGGCGCGCTCGATTTCGGCCTGATCGTCGATGGTGCTGTTATCATCGTCGAGAACAGTATCGCACGCCTTGCCCATAGGCAGGAGCTTGAAGGACGCCTGCTAACGCTGCGTGAACGCCTCGCAGAAACCCGCGCAGCAGCGCATGAGATGATCAAGCCGACCGTCTACGGTCAGGCGATCATCTTTCTGGTCTTTGCGCCTCTTCTCACCTTCACCGGTGTTGAGGGCAAAACCTTCACGCCCATGGCCATCACCGTCATGCTTGCTCTAGCTTCGGCTTTCATCCTGTCACTGACTTTTGTCCCTGCGATGATCGCTCTCTTGCTGAACAAAAAAATCAACGAGAAAGAAGTGAAGCCAATTCGCGTGGCAAAAGAACGCTATGGCCCGCTACTGCGTAAGGCCCTGGTCCGTCCATGGCCGGTCATCGGCACCGGTGTCGGCGTATTTGCACTTGCAGCGCTGGTCTTCAGCTTCATTGGCAGCGAATTCACGCCGCAACTGGATGAGCGTGATCTGGCAGTGCAGTCATTGCGCATCCCCTCTACCCCGCTGGAGCAGTCGCTCACAATGCAGCGGCAGGTCGAGACGCGCCTCACACAATTCCCGCAGGTCGAGCTGGTGTTTTCGCGCACCGGCACGGCAGAGGTCGCAACCGATCCGATGCCGCCAAACATCTCGGATGCCTATGTGATCCTCAAACCGCGAGAAGAATGGCCCGATCCCTCGCTTTCCAAGGACGAACTCGTAAGCGAGATGGAAGAGGCGCTCGGAGGTCTTGTCGGCAATCTATATGAGTTCAGCCAGCCCATCGAGCTGCGCTTCAACGAGCTCATCGCAGGCGTGCGCGGCGATGTCGCCGTCAAGCTTTATGGCAATGATCTGACCGCCATGACTTCAGCTGCAAACGAAGTCGCCGGCGTGCTGCGCGGCATCGAAGGCGCGGCCGACGTGAAGGTCCAGCAGGTCTCTGGCTTCCCGACACTCGATATCGCCTTCGATCGGCCAACGATCGCGCGCTACGGGCTAAGCGTCGAGGACGTGACCCAGTCCGTTGCCATCGCGCTTGGCGGTCGCAACGCCGGCCTCGTGTTCGAAGGCGACCGCCGGTTCGATGTCGTCGTCAGATTGTCAGATGCCAATCGCAACGATTTCGACCAGCTCGGCACCTTGCCGATTGTCCTCCCGAATGGCGGGAGTATTCCGCTTAGAGCCGTGGCCCAATTCGAGGTCATCGATGGGCTGGCCGAGGTCCGCCGCGAACAGGGACGAAGACTGGTCATCGTATCCGCCAATGTGCGGGAGCGTGATCTTGGCTCATTTGTCGAGCAGGCCCAGTCCGAAGTGGCCACAAACGTCGAACTGCCATCCGCGTCGTTTATCGAATGGGGCGGGCAGTATCAGAACCTGCAGCAAGCGCAGCAACGTCTACTGATCGTGGTTCCGCTCGCCTTTGCGGTCATCCTGCTACTGCTCTACATGGCGGTCGGCGGATGGGTCTCGGCGCTAGCGGTGTTCAGCGCGATTCCGATGGCACTGGCTGGCGGTGTCTTCTTCCTGGCCCTGAGAGGCATGCCATTCTCGATCTCGGCAGCCGTGGGCTTCATTGCCTTGTCAGGCGTTGCGACCTTGAACGGTCTCGTCATGATAACCGCAATCAAGCAACGGCTCGAAAAGGGTTTGGAGCTTAGCGAAGCGATTGTCGAAGGCGCTATCGCGCGTCTGCGTCCGGTTCTGATGACGGCGCTTGTCGCCTCGCTCGGCTTCGTTCCGATGGCGCTGGCGACAGGGACGGGTGCCGAGGTGCAGCGCCCGCTCGCCACCGTTGTGATCGGCGGGTTGATTACGGCGACGGCGCTTACACTGTTTGTGCTGCCTGCCATTGTGAGCCTGATTTTCGCGGAGAAATCCGAGCAGGCAAAGGGTCACGGAGAAATGCCATGAGCGGCGATCATAAATTCGAGCTTGATAGTGCTGAAAAGCGGCGAACTCTGTGGATTGTCCTGTGGCTCAATGCCGCGTTGGCCGTCGGTTTCTTGTTCGTCGGATATTTTGCCGATTCTAACGCGCTTCTCGCCAATGGTCTCGACAATGCATCTGATGCTCTTGTCTATATCCTGAGCCTTTTCGCACTTAGCCGTTCTCGAGTGTGGAAGCGCAACGCGGCTCGCCTTTCAGGTGGCTTGCTCCTGTTGTTTGCCGCTGGTGTTATTGCCGATGCAATACGTCGTTTTCTGGAAGGCTCCGAGCCTGGCGGCATCGAAATGATGGCCATGGCTGCGATCGCAGCCGTAGTGAACCTCATTTGCCTCCGCCTGCTTCAAAACCTCCAGAAGAAGGACGTCAATCTGCGTGCCGCAACGACTTTTAGCTTCAACGATTTTGTAGCAAATGGCGGGATTATTCTCGCAGGGCTGGTCGTCATGCTTACTGGTGCGAATTGGCCAGATCTATTGGTCGGCATCGCTGTTGCCGGGATCGCGATCTATGGCGGGATCGATATCCTGCGCGATGCGCACAAGGACCAGCACGATGAAGAAGGCACGACCCACAGTTAGGGTAAGAGCGAATGGGAAATGTGTCCTTGCTTCGGGGATTGATGCTGGCTCTTGCCTCGAGGTTTCTGGCTAACTGCAGTTTAACCAACCTCCAGATTGCGTTACTGAACATTGATAGGTTCTCGGTCAGCGATACAATAAGCAGGGATCTTTTTCTTTTACGCTTGAAGTCGGTATGAATGCCCATAGCCTCCAAGACTATAGCCCTAGGTCACCGTTGGGAGCGCCTTCTTGCAAATGTGAGAACGGCTTTACTTCAAAGCGGCTTCAAGCGCTCGTGCTTGTCAGTCTCGCATTCAGAGTGGTCATTGATTGCCACATCTTTACCGCCCACAAGTGTCTTAGCTTGGCGATATAGCCATATGATGCCGATCGACCCTGCGTTCAATTTAGCGCTCATACCGTTGGCGATGTGGTTAATCGTGCCTGCATTGACCTTGGCCCTCGTACGCTTCGCCACAGAAAAGACGATCTAAGCAGACGTCCGGTTGCCGCCGGTTACTCAATCATCTCTTGCTCGGCCTGGGTCTTAGCTTAGGCATGCGGTTCGCAAGAAGGACAAATCCCGAAAGCGCGATGACCGTTCCACCTATGCCGAACAGGAGCAGCCACCAGCTGTTGATGCGGTCACGCTGGGTCCAGTCCATGATGTGCAAGCCCCAGATGAAATCGAACAGGCGCCAACTATCGCTGCGTGCCGCCCCGACTGCACCACTCGAGGCATCGACATAAATGCGTGTCGATGCCTCGTCCCCGTAAGTGACCTGCCAGGCCGGAAAAGGTCCGCGAAATTCAGTCCCTACCGGCTTGTCAACAAGTCGCGCGGCCTCAATCGTCGTTCGAGGTCCAGTCCAGGCGCGCAGGGCAACGGATCTCGCCGTCTCAGCCGAGATGGGCGAGAGTTTTCGCCCCGTCGCCGGATCGTGCACGCTCACGCTTCCGTCGACCAGGCGGACCTCGATTACGGCTTCGCCATCAAGCGAACGCGTCGTTACAGCAGCAAGGGTGCCCTCATTTGCGACCCAGGCAGGGATCGGAGCGTCGGCAGACAGCGCTTGCGGTTCGCGCGAGACGACGTGCTCGGAGCGAACCTCCTTGATGTCGAGAAACGACATCAAGGCACCGGTGACCATCCACAAGAGGACCTGAAGTCCGACGAAAATCGCCAGCCACTTGTGAATCTTGCTGCCCAGCACATGCAGGCGCAGCTTTGACGAACGCGTTGCCAAGCTTCGCTACCCTTCAAGTCTTTTCTTTCAGTTCCGCGGTGCTCGCGAAGACGAATGGTACTGCACAATTCTCCAGCCCGAAGCATCGTGCGAGAGTACCGATGTCGCAACACCATCACGCTCGAATACGCGTCCATCC
Organism: Pseudomonadota bacterium; assembly: GCA_034211135.1. Classification (GTDB taxonomy): domain Bacteria; phylum Pseudomonadota; class Alphaproteobacteria; order Sphingomonadales; family Sphingomonadaceae; genus Erythrobacter. The sequence goes on along the minus strand of JAXHVK010000014.1, from coordinate 12,570 downwards.
TCCAGCTCGATCCGATACCCGTAGGTTTCATAGCCATAAGCCATATGCCCCATACGGGTCACCGTCAGCGTCGGATTGCTAAAAGTAAAGCTCTTGATCGCATGAAGCTCAGGGCCGAGGTGATGCTCCATATAGTTGCCAAAACTCCCTTCGACCTTGCCGTTTTCGAAGATAGCGGACGATTCCGCGAAGAGCGCGAACATTGCATCGGCGTCGCGCGCTTCAAGCGCGGTGCGATAGGCCTTAAGAGCCTCCTCCGCGCCCGCGACATCGTCGGCCGAAGCGTCCATGGCGTGCATCTGGTGCCCCTCGTTGGATAAATGATCCATCTGCTGCGCCGATGCAGCTGTAGGCATTAGCGCAAAAGCGAGCGCGATCGATGCGATCCGTGAAAAAATCTTGGTCATTTCCATGTAATCCTTCTCTCTAAGTTCAGAACCAGAACCTTACGCCGACGACATAATTGGTAACGCTGGGATCCTCTCCTTCGGCACGCGCAAAATCGGCGCTGCCGCCGAAGCGCCATTCCTGTGATACGCCGACATAGGGTGCGAACTCACGAGCGAACTCGTAGCGCAGACGCAGGCCTGACTCTATCCGGTCGAGGCCGGCACCGATGCCCAGCTCGGGAATGTCCTGCGCCGATAGCGCGAGTTCCGCTCTGGGCTGGAGGATTAGTCGCTGCGTGATCCGCTGGTCGAGTTCGCCCTCGATCCGCGCGGTTACATCGCCTTTGGTGGAGACGAAGGCCGCGGCATCGACTTCAAACTGGTAGGGCGCAATACCCTGGATCCCGATCACCGCGTGCGTGCGTTCCGGACCGGTCAGGTCTTGGCGCACCCCGGCCTGGAAATCGAAGAAGGGTGCAATGGCGCGGCTCCAGAGCGCCTGGACCTCGGCGCCCTCAATGGGTTCCCCGAAGCTGCCCTCACCCTCGGACTTGAACCAGAACTTGTCGATGTCGCCACCATAATAGCCCTGGATGTCCCACAGATATCCATCCGTTCCCTCGCGGGCACGGTATTCGAGCCGGTCGCCCTGAAACCAGAAGCGCATCCCGCCGTCGGTCTCGCGGACAAGCTCGCTGCGCGCTTCGTTCATGGCCTCCTCTCCCCAGATAGAGACGGCCGCACGGGCGGGGCCGCTCCCGGCTTCGGGAGGAGGCGGCAGCAGAGGGATTTCCGGCCCGGAGTCCATCTGCAAGGCGGAATGATCCATCCCCTGCATATTCTGCATCGCCTGCCCCGGGGCCGGATCATCCTGCATCTGACCATGGTCCATCTCACCGTGAGCGGTCTGATCCTGCGGCATCGCACCATGATTCATCCGGCTATGGTCCATCTGCCCGGCCTCCTGACCGGACTGGCCCATCGGCATCGGCATCGTCATGACAGGCTGCCCTTGGGACATTGGCATATTGCCGTGGTTCATCGCACCGTGGTTCGCCTGTCCACTTTCCTGCCCGGTCTGTTCCATCGGCATCGTCATACCCGAATGACCGTCCTGAGCGGACATCGAACCATGGTCCATGGTCATGTGGTCCATCTTGGAATGGTCCATGGCGGTTTCAGGCTGAGCAGCCGGTTCGCATGCTCCTTCAGTCACCGGATGCCCCATCGCGCGATGGCGCGCGGCTTCTTCCTCGCACTTTACCTTGGCGTCAGCCTGCGCCTCGGCCCTCTGCTGCGGCTCCGCGGACGAATGACCGGCATGCTGCGCCGCAGCGGGGGAGGCGAGAACTGAGCTGGCTGCGACCGATGCGAGCAGGCTGGCAATACGAATCTTCATGCGCCCTCTCCGTCCGGATTGGCAACCGTGACGATCTGAAACATCCCGGCATGCATGTGATAGAGAAGGTGGCAGTGGAAGGCCCAGTCGCCAGGCTCATCCGCCGTCAGGTCGAACTGCGCGCTGCCACCCGGCTGTAGGTTGACTGTGTGCTTGAGCGGTTGTCGGTCAGGTGGCGCCCCATTGACCAGCTCGAAGAAATGTCCATGCAAGTGAATCGGGTGCGCCATCATCGTGTTGTTGATGAGCTTGACACGCACGCGCTCGTTATATGCGAAACGAATTGGCTCGTCGGAAACCGCCGAGAACTTCTTGCCGTCGAACGACCACATGTAGCGTTCCATATTCCCCGTCAGGTGGATTTCCATTCGGCGCGAGGGTGTGCGGGTCTGGCGATGCGGTGTCAGGGCGCGCAGTTTACGATAGTCCAGCGTGCGGTGGGGGACATCGGCAAGGCCGATACCGGGATCGCCCATGCGATCGATCGGGTTCGGCGCGACCGAATCGAGACCGGGTCCGACCTTGACATCGGCAGGCAAGCGCGAGGTATCGCGCATTTTCATGCCCGACATACCGGCCATGTCGCCGCCACTGCCGTGGTCCATACCCGCCATGCCGGCATCGTCGCCGGAGCCGTGGTCCATGCCGCCCATACCCATATCGGTCATGGTCAAAAGTGGCGGATCGCGCAGCGGCGGAATGGTGGCGCGCGCGCCGGGTGTGCTCGCAAGGGTGGCAATACCCATGCCCGAGCGGTCCATGGACTCTGCCACCAGCGTGTAAGCCTGTTGCTCGCCCGGCGTCACGACGACGTCGTAGGTTTCGGCAACGCCGATCTGGAACTCGTCGACCTCGACCGGTTCGACATCCTTCCCGTCCGCCTGAACGACAGTCATCGGTAAGCCGGGAATACGGATATTGAAAAAGGTCATGGCGCCGGCATTGATGAAGCGCAGCCGCACACGCTCGCCGGGACGGAAAAGATATTCCAGATTGTCGAGAGGACCGTGTCCGTTCAACAGGAATGTGTAGCCTGCGCTAGAGATGTCGAGAATATCGGTCGGCATCATACGCATTTTGGCCCACATTCGGCGATCCTCGCCCGACAGCGGGTAATCGTCGGTCCAGGTATTCTGGTTGTAATTGAAGTAGCCTTCGCCCTTCTTCAGTTTGTCGAAAATCGTATGCGGGGACATGGCGCTGAATTCGCTCAGCACCACGATATATTCACGGTCGGCTTGGACCGGATCGGGTCCAGCGGGATCGACCACGATCGCGCCGTAATGCCCGGCCTGTTCCTGCAGGCCGCTGTGCGAATGCCACCAGTAGGTGCCCGCCTGACGGATCGGGAATTCTGCGGTGAAGGTTTCTCCCGGTTTGACTCCGGGAAAGCTCACGCCGGGGACACCGTCGAGTTCGAACGGCACGAGTAGGCCATGCCAGTGAATCGAGGTATCTTCCTCAAGCTGGTTATGGACATTGAGCCGGACGGTCGTGCCTTCTTTCAGACGCAACAGCGGACCGGGGATCGTCCCGTTAACGGCGATGGCGCCGCCGCGCCTGTTGCCCGTCGCGAACGCAGAGCGCGCGACAGTGAGATCGATATTCGGCCCGGACACTTCGTCCAGCCCTTTGCGAGCATTTCCCGCCGAGATATCCGCGCCACGTGCCCATGCGGGCATGGCGCCGGTAAGCCCAAGCAGGCCCAAGCCACCGGCGCTTGTGCCGAGGAACTTCCTGCGATTTATGATTGTCATACTTGAAAGGCTCCTGAAGGGGGTTTCCTTTCGTTACGAACGGAAGGGCCTTATCCCTCAGAATTGATCGAATTTTTCTCGTAAGCGTTGTCTGGCGCGGTAGACCCGGGTTTCGATCGCTTTCTCGCTAACACCGAGCAAACTTGCAGCCTCAGCCTGGCTGCGACCATCGATGCTCACCAGCACAAGGGCTTCGCGCAGGCGGATCGGGAGCCGTTCGATTTCGGCTCTAAGCAAACCAAGTTCCTGACGGGCGGACGCTCGGTTTTCCGGATCTGGGCTTTCATCCGCGATGAGAGCTGCATCGTCAACCGAGCCCAATCCGAAGAAGCGTTTCGCTTTTCTGGTTCTGAGCCGGTCACGGCACTTATTGAGGACCACAGTGGTGAGATATGGGCCGACAGGCCTTTCAGGGTCGAGGTGATGCCTCGAAACCCAGACAGATGCCAAACCATCCTGAACAGCATCTTCGCCGTGCTGCCGGCTTCCTAGCATGCGCGCTGCAAGCGCCAACAGCCGGCCAATATGTGGCTCGACGAGCGCACTGAATGCTGCCCTGCTTCCCTCAGAAGCCTGCCGGATCAGCCCCGGGTCGTGGTCGCCTCCGTGCGAAGACACAAGCGATCAATCGCGCGGAGCGTCGGTCAGAGCATCGGAGACCTGACGGTCGAACAAAAGCTGTTGGTCGGGATCCAGCAATTCGCGCATGTCGAAGACGTGCCGCACCGTCGCTTTCTGAAGTTCCCCCATCTTTTCGTGGACATCGTCGATCGCGGCGCTCACTTCGGGACCGTATTCGTGTTCGGCCTCCATTGCCCTTGCAAGCCGGGCATTGGCTGCGCGCAAGGAGGCTTCGAGCTCCGATTTTTCTACGGCATAGCGGCTTTCGAGAGCTTCAAGCTGCGAGTTCTGCTCGGGGCTAAGCTCTAGCTCATCATGAACAAACTGGTGCAATCCGCCGCTGGGCTCCTCGTCGCGCCAATAATCTGATGCAAAGGCACCTAGGCAACCAGCGAAGGCTGCCAGCAGGATGGCAAAGAGTATGTGCTGCGTTTTCAAATCCTAGCGCCCGCCTTCGAGAAGTGCTGCGGGAGACAGTCGTTCGCCTGAATCAAAACTGGCGACGGCGATAGTTGTCCCAGGATCGAGACTGCGGGGAACCTCGCTCGCCCCGAAACCTGCCCCCAGTCCGACGACGAATAATCCGGAGAAGAGCGCCGCACGCCGGCGCCTTTCTGCGATTTCACCCAATTGTCCGGCCCGATGCCACACCCCGTCCATAATCTGGTGAGGATTACCGGAACCGGTCTGTTCCGACAGTGATGCCAAAGCGGCATCGAATGAGGGTTGTCTGTTCATTTCACACTCTTGGTTGCCATACCGACCTATACGCTGAACTTGGCGCAAGCCCTTAAAAAAATTTTGAGGGCTAAGCTCTGCGGCTGCGTATCAGGGTTATGCAAACCCGGCGACATCTTACCATCCTTGCTCTTCTATTCGCAGCCCTCACTGCTGCGCCTCTCGGCGCGCATGAGGGCCATAAACAAGACATGTCCGATGAAGAGATGATGATGGAAGCCAGCTCCAGCGGTGCCACGGCAGCCGCCGGTACCGGCGCCGGTGGAGCGGATGCAAGCTTGCACGGCGCGAACAGCGATCACAGCGTTTCAGCTACTCAGATGATGCAACAAAAGATCGAGGAGAACCGCCTGGCGTCGTTCAGCGATCTATTGGCCAGACTACATCCGATTGCAGCCCATTTCCCTATTGCCTTGTTTCTCGTCGCCGCGCTCGCGGAGTTCGCGCTGATCGTCAGGCCCAACCTTGGCCTGCATTCCACAGTCCGCTTTCTGGTGGCCGCAGGTGCAATTGGTGGTCTTGGTAGCGCGGCCTTTGGCTGGTTCGCGGCGGGCTGGCGACTTTCTGACCGATCCGAAACGCTGATGATCCATCGTTGGAATGGCACTGCGATTGCTGCGGCGGGCCTGTTGGCCTGGTGGCTGAGTTCACCGGGCAAAAATCGTTGGTGGCTCAGGCTGGTACTGACGATCATCGCCGGGGCGCTCATCGTCCAGGGGTACTACGGCGGCGAGATGGTTCACGGCCCTAACCATATAGGGGTCATGTGATGCCCCGCACGAGCCTGCCAAGCGGCGACCGCAGTTTCACTCCGGCCCTCGGCAAGGCTTGGCTTACGCCTTTATACGACGCGGCTATCGCAATCTTGACTCGAGAAAGCGCCTGGCGTGACGCCCTAGTTCGCGCTGCCGACCTTAAGCCATTCGACAAGGTAATCGATGTCGGCAGCGGAACAGGCACCTTGCTGCGCCAGATGATGTCGAGCTGCCCGCCAGCTGAACTTCTGGGGGTTGAACCAGACCCGGACGTCTTGGCTATCGCCAAGAAAAAATTCGGCAGCGCCTCTCACATCATCCAGTGGCACAATGGCTTCCTTGACACCCTCAATCTCGACCGGGGTTGGCAACCCAACAAGATCATAAGCAGCCTCGTTCTCCACCAAGTCCCTCCTGAGGAGAAGCGCGCAATCCTCGAGCAGATCGCCGCCCTACTGAAGCCCGGCGGTATGGTGCTAATTGCCGACTATATGCGCCAAGAATCGCCGCTGATGCGCCGGCTTTTCAGACTGACTGTTCAGCAACTCGACGGGCTTGAGGATACGCAACCCAACGCAGACGGACTCATCGAAGAACATCTGCAAGAGATCTTCGAGGATGCTGAGCGCTTGCGCGTTTTCCCAACCGCGACCGGGGCGATTTCGCTTTGGTGCGGATATTCCAAGAAAGTCCCAAACTCATGAGAATCCGGTCTTTAGTGCAACCTAGAAGGTCGTTTGTGGCATCCGCATTGCTACTGCTGGCAGCTTGCTCGAACGCTGCGCAGGCTGCGACCTACACGATGTTTCGCGATCCGAACTGTGGCTGCTGCCTGGAATGGGCAGATTACTTCGAGAAAGCGGCCGATGCCGAGGTTGACTCGGTCGACATGGCCGAAATGGCAAAGATCAAAACCGAACGCGGCGTACCGCAACAGCTCTGGTCGTGCCACACGATGGAAATCGAGGGCTATATCATTGAGGGCCACGTGCCCGCCGACGCGATCGAGCGACTGCTGCGCGAACGGCCCGAGGATATCACGGGGCTGGCCGTTCCCGGGATGCCAGTCGGCTCGCCCGGTATGGAATTCGAAAACCGTATCCAGCCCTTCGATGTGATCGCTTTTGGACCTAGCGGCCAAAGCGTGTTCGCATCCTACCCCTGAAACTCAAACACTATCGGAGAAGCACGATGAAATATCTCACCGCAACACTGATCGCTTTTGGCTTGTCGGCATCGCCCGCGCTCGCACAGGAGCGCGAAACTGCAACGAAACGCCCACAAATGTGCAAGATGATGCACAATGGCAAAGAGATGCAGGGGGTGATGGTCAAAGGCGAAGACGGCAAAATGACCTGTCAGATGAGGGATCATGCAGGCAGCGACCATTCGCAGATGGACCATTCGAGCATGGATCACTCAAGCAGCGATCACTCGGCGATGGACCACGGCGAGAAACGCGGCGAAGCACGCGAAGCATCGGAAAAGGACAAGCCGCAATCGGGTCACGATCATAGCTGATGAGATGCCGCCGGGGTCCTTCCCCCAATTCCCCACGCCTCGGCGGTGTAACTAATCTCTATTTGGCCATCTTTTCGACCAATGCGACAAGCTCAGCGACTTTCTCAGACTGATCAGCCTTATCGTCCGAGGCGATCGCTTCTTCAATGCAGTGTCTTGCGTGAATGTCGAGGACCTTGATGCGCGCTTGTCGCGCCGCCGCTTCAAGCGCGATGATCTGTTGGAGAATGTCCACGCAATAGCGGTCTTCCTCCATCATCTTGACGATACCGCGAGCCTGCCCCTCGACCCGCCGCATGCGGGTTATCGTATTCGCAAACTTGCTGTTTTCCGTGTCGCTCATCGTCATTTCTCCGTTGGCCGAGACCATTCCCCCAGAATTACTTCTCTTGCAATCTCATTAGTCAGATACCATACCCCCCTATAGTATTATATAATTGGAGTCCGATATGTCTGATACACCTTTGAAAACCTCGATCGTTAGCTGGGGATGGACGCTGAGTGCCTTTCTTCTGATCAGTTATCTCATTTGCGTTGGCTTCGGGCTGCTCTCTCCGGAGCAATTCCGCATGCATGAGGCCTGGGCGCCGTGGCTTCCGGGTTTTGAATGGCTCACGCTTACCGGTTTTATGGCCGGGGCGATCGGCAGCTTTCTTTACGGTTGGTACATCGCAGTGCTGGCCGTCCCGCTCTACCGCTTCTTCCAAGGTCGTAGCCGGTAACTCTGACTGCATTGCGTCAGCCGCGAACGCGGCAGCACCACACAAACGGACGGAGCAGATGATGGACCACGCTCATTGCGCGCATCACAACGACGACAATACGAACGCCGGGGACGGACGATACGATATTATCCCGGAAGGCTATAATGGCGCGGTTTACACCTGCCCGATGCACCCCGAAGTCCGACAAACCAAAATGGGCTCGTGTCCGCTCTGCGGCATGGGACTCGAGCTTGAATCGGCCGCTATGGTCGAAGAGGGGCCAAACCCGGAGCTCGTCGACTTTACCAGAAGGTTCTGGATCGGCGCGTTCCTCACGCTCCCGCTTTTGGTGCTCACCATGGGACCGTTTCTGGGTTGGCCAGGAGTCCGCGACATTCTGGGCGAGCGCAACACACTATGGGTGGAATTTGTTCTAGGGACCCCCGTTGTTCTGTGGTGTGGCTGGCCGTTTTTGGAGCGAGGTTGGAACTCGTTCAGGACATGGAATCTCAACATGTTCTCGCTCATCGCCATGGGCGTCAGCGCGGCTTGGGTGTTCAGTGTCGTGGCGATCGGCGCTCCCGACATCTTTCCCGATGGTTTTCGTGATGCCGAGGGCCATGTGGGTGTCTATTTCGAGGCTGCAGCGGTCATTGTGACGCTGGTCCTATTGGGCCAGGTGATGGAGCTGCGCGCCCGCGAGGGCACCGGCAAAGCCATTCGCGCGCTGCTCGATCTCGCCGCGAAGACAGCCCGTGTGATCAGGGACGATGGAACAGAGGATGAGATCCCGCTTGAAGAGGTCGCCGTAGGCGACAGGATCAGAGTGCGACCGGGCGAAAAAGTCCCGGTAGATGGTGTGGTTCTCAAGGGCCGGTCATCGATCGATGAAAGTATGATCACCGGCGAGCCCGTTCCGGTCGAGAAAGTCGAAGGGGACGGTGTCACGGGCGCGACAATCAACGGTACGGGCAGTCTCGTCATCGAGGCGAAGCGCGTTGGTTCAGACACGATGCTCGCCCAGATCGTCGATATGGTTGCTGCCGCGCAGCGCTCGCGCGCGCCAATCCAGAAATATGCCGACAAGGTTGCTGGATTGTTCGTTCCGGCAGTCATCGCGATTGCCGTCCTTGCCTTCATTGCCTGGGCCATCTGGGGACCCCAGCCTGCCTTGGCCTACGCGCTGGTGGCGGCTGTTGCCGTTCTGATTATTGCCTGTCCTTGTGCTCTGGGTCTTGCAACGCCGATGTCGATCATGACGGCAACGGGCCGCGGCGCCCAGGTCGGTGTGCTTATCAAGAATGCCGAAGCGCTCGAGCGATTTGAGACGATCGACACGCTTATCGTCGACAAGACCGGCACGCTCACCGAAGGAAAGCCCAAACTGGTCGCGGTCATCGCCGAGCCCGGTTTTGAGCAGACGGAACTTTTGCGCTTGGCTGCCTCGCTCGAACGAGGGTCTGAGCATCCGCTGGCCGAAGCGATTGTACGCGGCGCTGAAGAGCGCGGTCTCGAGCTTGCAAGCGCCGAGGATTTCGAAGCAATCACTGGCAAAGGTGTTGTTGGCCACGTTGCCGGCAAATCGGTTGCACTCGGCAATCTCGCGCTCGTTACCGACATGGGCCTTGATGGCACAGCGCTGAGCGAACAAGCCAATGCGCGGCGGGATGACGGTGAAACCGTAATGTTCGTCGTCATTGGCGGCGAGATCGCAGGGCTCGTTGCAGTGGCCGATCCTATCAAGGCAACAACGCCGGATGCGATCCGCGCTCTTCATGAACTCGGTCTCACGATTATCATGGCTACCGGCGATAACGAGCGGACCGCAAAAGCAGTCGCAGCCCGGCTCGGCATAGATGAGGTGAAGGCAGGCGTTTTGCCTGAGGACAAAGCTAAGCTCATTCGCGATTTGCAAACGAGAGGCACCAAGGTTGCGATGGCCGGAGACGGGGTCAACGACGCGCCAGCGCTTGCTCAAGCCGATGTCGGTATCGCGATGGGCACCGGAGCCGACGTCGCAATCGAGAGTGCGGGTATTACACTGGTGAAGGGTAATCTCGACGGCATTGTACGCGCGCGCAAACTTGCGCGGGCTACCATGCGCAACATTCGCCAGAACCTGTTCTTCGCACTGATCTACAATGCATCGGGCGTGCCGATCGCCGCAGGTCTGCTTTATCCGTTCTTTGGGATTTTGATCAGCCCGATGTTTGCAGCCTTTGCGATGAGCGCGTCATCTATCTCGGTGGTGGTCAATTCACTGCGCTTGCGCGGAGCAAACCTATGATCCTTCTCGGCCAGGATCACGCGTTCGCCCGCGAGATTTCCACCACCCCGTTTAGTCACTGACAAGCACAGGCTTCCTCAGAACATATTGATTGCTCGAAAAAGTTTTGAGGGGTGCGATCGAATAATTCGTACCGATACCTGATTCCATCGCCTGCACTCGGGCGAACCACGAGGACTGTTTTGCAAAAGCACAAGCATGATGACCAGACCAGCGACACCGGTTCAATAAGCCTTCTTGGCGGTGTCGCCATGGGCACCGGCGTAATGATCGGCGCCGGTATCTTTGCGCTCACGGGCCAGATCGCGGAATTGGCCGGGCCGCTTTTCCCGCTGTCATTCATTGCCGGGGCACTCGTCACCTCACTAGCCGCCTATAGCTATATCAAGATGTCGAACCGCTGGCCCTCATCAGGCGGCATCGCGATGATTTTGCAAAAAGCTTATGGACCAGGCGTGGTGGCCGCATCAGCTTCTCTGCTGATGGCGCTGTCGATGGTCATCAACGAGAGCCTCGTGGCGCGGACTTTCGCCACTTACGCGTTGAGACCGTTCGAGCTTGAGCAAAACAGTCTGTTGGTCTCGGCATTGGCGCTCGGATTGATTGTCTTCGCGTACCTTGTGAACGCCGCTGGAAATCGGTCCGTCAGCGGGCTCTCTTTAATCATGTCAGCCATCAAGATCGGCGGGATCGCAGTGTTTGCTATCGCTGCAATCTGGGCCAGTGGCTTCGCTTCGGGCGCGTTCAGCGAACCTGTCACCATGTCAGGCGGAGAAGCTTTGCTAGCCTCGGTCGCGTTCTCGATCCTGGCCTTCAAGGGGTTTACCACGATCACCAATAGCGGGGGTGAAATCGTCGATCCCCACCGCAATGTCGGCCGCACAATAATGATCTCGATCGCGGTATGCGTCGTTGTCTATTTGCTGGTCGCTATCGCCGTGGGCTCAAGTCTTTCGATTGCCCAGATCGTAGAGGCGCGCGACTATTCGTTGGCTGCTGCTGCAGAACCCGCACTCGGAGACCTCGGTTTCTACTTCACCGTCGCAATCGCGATTACGGCAACAGCTTCAGGTGTCATCGCCAGCGTTTTTGCCGTGTCGCGGATGCTGACGATGCTGACCGAGATGAAGATGATCCCGCATAGCCATTTCGGTATGAGCGGCGGCATCAGAAGCCACATGCTCGTCTACACAGTTGTAGTCGCTGGTGCGTTGGCGGTACTATTTGACCTGTCTCGCATCGCTGCCTTGGGCGCCTTCTTCTACCTCGTGATGGACATGCTCGTTCATTGGGGCGTGTTCCGCAATCTTCGCGAGGAAATCGGCGCGCGCGCATCAATTCTATTGGCCGCGCTTGCCGCCGACGCCGTCGTGTTGATCGCATTCACATGGGTCAAACTCGAAAGTGATCCGGCGATCGTTGGGTATGCGGTTGGCGGAATTGCCGTCGTCTTTCTGGCCGAGTGGCTCTTCCTCAAGAGAAATGCCAACCAATCGGAAGAAGCGGCCTAGAGCGATGGCGAACGATTTTCTCTATAGATTACAGGCTTCGAAGCCTTTGCTATTGTTCACTTGTCGAATCCGCTCGCAGTCTCTAGATTTCGTAAAATGATGGTTCTGCGAGCCCTTACGATGATTTTTCTTTGCGCGGGCCTGATCTTTCAAGGATCGGCGGCAGCATCGGCGATGCCTCAGACAGAGCCGATGCTGGCTTCTGATTGCGCCAAGATGATGCACCACTCGGAAGAGAGTGAGACGGGTCACCACCACGACGATGATTCTGAATCCCCCTGTCAGGAGATGTCGTTCGATTGCTTGCTGGCAATGAACGCCGTGTCCCCCGTTTGGGTGGGAAGCGATTCGCGTTCGCATATTGTTAAGGCGTTTTCCGACAGCCCTGTGTATTTGTCGAACATTACCTCACCCCCAGACGAATCATATTAGAATGTGACAGAGCAATCATCGATAAGGAAATTGTAATACCACCAAGATACAAAAAGGAAGAATTTCAAAATATGTATTATTCTCACTTAGAAACTACAATTTTCGATACAAATACTTACCAAAAATTCTTTAATAGTTTCGTTGATTACAATCCAATCAATATTCTAAATTTAGGATGTGGAGATATTCGGTTATTATTCAATATTTTCATTGATTTCAATCGTTTCACAAAATTGAAGAAATTCAAAGTGATTGAACTTGATATTTGTAAATATTTGAAAATAGAAGCAATGTTTGATAAATTAGTCAAAATATTGAAGACCAATTGGAGTTGTGGTAGATTTAATGAATACTTTTATACAAAGAAATATTATGCAAATACAGCATATAAAACAGATTATGCAGTTCCCATTAAAATGATATTAACACATAAACCATCAAATCGAACAATCGTAT
>JAXHVK010000013.1:0-37022 GCA_034211135.1 Pseudomonadota bacterium | reverse complement strand
TGGCGCCGTTCCTGATCGCTTTCGTCGTGTGGCGAAGCGATTGGGTGCGCGCTGGTTTCGTCATCGCAGCGGCCAATCTGATTGATCTGGACCATCTGCTCGCCACGCCGATCTTTGATCCGCAGCGGTGCAGTATAGGCTTTCACCTGCTCCACGGATGGGAAGCGGCAATACTGTATTGCGCCATGCTGCTGATCCCGCGCTGGTGGATACGCGCATTCGCCATTGGCGCGCTATGGCACCTTGCTGTCGATTTTGGCGACTGTCAGGCCATGTCGATGCAAGCTGCGGGCTAGGCGGCGCTCTGCCCTTCGCTAAGCGTCAGCTCCGCAGTGAGATTGCCCTCCGCCTCTAAAGTCTTGAGGCATTGCCGGTAAATTGTCGGCTCTCCGATATTCAACCGCTTACGCGCGGCCGCAATATCCTCACGCATCAAGGCTCCGACATCTTCGTGAGCAATCTTCGCAGCAGCTGCGCCCAGTCGCTGACCCTCCCGAACTGATGCGTAAAGCGGCGCCGAAGTGCCAGAAACCTTCTTGATCTGGCGCGCACCCGCATATGCGATGAAGAACACGCCAAGATTGTGGTTCTGCGCATAGGAAAAGCCCAGAAGGCTGGCCTCTCCAAGTGCATCGCGACCATAGCCGGTCAAGACGTGGAACAAATCATGCGTGTCGCGCAGACGGTTGAAGTACCATTCTGTCAGATCGTCAGGACGGTTTTCAGGCGGCGCCCATTTGTGGCTTTCCTCCACCAGTCCGCGCGCTGTCAGACCTTCGCGCTTCATAAATGCGATGTAGTTCTTGCCAACGCTGTTCTGCGGCAGATCGGACCAGCGATCATGATCATCCAGCATCGCAGGGATATCGACCTCTTCCCTCAGAAATATCTGGCCGGGCGTTGAGTTGATGAACTTCCATGCCTGCTGATGGCTTTTCCGGCCCTTGGTCGCCTCGATAATATGGAAGACCTGTTCGGTGTCCTCCTTATCCTCAACCAGCTTGCCAAAATGATGCAGCACCTTGAGCGGGCGAAAACCCGAAACCTGACGTTCAGGCGCGCAAAGCGGAAGGTCCAACAATGCCATCGTTCATCTCCTCACTCCCTATTTACACCCATGTAAGTTAATAGTCCACTTCACAAATGCCGCTACGTCCCCGATAGCCTTCAGCCATGCGAGATCATGAAACTGTACCTTATTCGCTCGAGACACTGACAGAGAGCGAGAGAATTAGCCGCGCGCAATCCTTTCGCGATCGTCTGAAGGAAAGACGCACCTGCCGCTATTTTTCAGATGAAGCGGTCCCGCGCAAAGTGATCGAGGCTGCAATCGGGGCCGCCGGCACCGCTCCCAATGGCGCGAACCACCAGCCTTGGCATTTCGCTGTCATTGAGTCGGCCCAGAAAAAGCGCGCCATTCGCGAAGCTGCCGAAGCTGAAGAACGTCGCTTTTACGGTGATGAGGAGCAGGCGCCGAAGGCGAGCGATGAATGGCTCGATGCCTTGTCAGACCTTGGCACGGATGCGGAAAAACCGTTTCTGGAAACCGCCCCCTACCTGATCGTTGTTTTCGCTCAGAGGAAAGGCGGCATCGAAGAGGACGGAAAGACGCAAAATTACTATGTGAATGAAAGCGTTGGGATTGCGTGCGGTATGCTGATTTCGTGCCTGCACGAAGCAGGGCTGGCCACGCTGACGCACACACCCTCCCCCATGGGTTTCCTGCGCGATGCATGTCAGCGCCCCGAATGGGAAAAGCCGCTGATGATCGTGGTGGTGGGCCGCCCGACACCCGATGCGACGGTGCCAGCCCATGCTCTTAAGAAAAAGCCGTTGAGCCAGATCGCAAGCTGGCTTTGACGCCTGCGCCTTGTTTTAGGCTGCGACTGCTTCGGCTTCCGTGTTCGCTGAACCGAGCACGCCGTAAGGGTCGATGCCCTCCTCGCGCCAGATGCGGTGACATTCGTTGTACTGGGTCGGCTCAGGGATGTTGAGCGCCAAGCGCACCTGTTCCAGCGGCTGTTTGAGCAGTTCGCGGATCGGCTGTTCGATCAGTCTTGGCGCGCCTTTGCCGGTTGCGCGAGCCTGCTGCACCGCGCCCATAACCGGCGCTTTGCTGCCCCAGATCAGCTTCTTGATATTCGCAGCACCTGCATAGCCGATCAGCAAATGGCCGTGCGACGGCGACTGTCCGTGCGTGAAGAGAAGCACGCACTGTTCACCCAATGCATCGCGGCCATAGCCGGTCAGCACATGGAAAAGATCGTGTGTGTCGCGAGAGCGCTCTCCGAACCACTGCACGAAGTCATCATACTTTGCCCGGCCAAGGCTTTCCTGCTCGGCCACCAGGCCCGCTGCTGTCAGCCCTTCGGTTTCCATGAAGTCGCAATAGGCATGCGCCAGACTGCCCTTGGGCGTTTTGCGCAGTTCGGCGTGGTCATCGAGAATTTCCGGCAGGGACCGCTCGCTATCGCGCAGAAACTGGCCGCGCTCTGACATGGCGAAAGCATCAACGCGCTCCATGAAGTCCGAACTCGGCAAGGATTCAAAGATGCGGAAGACCGCATTGGTATCTTCCTTGTTCTTCATCAGCTTCTGGAAATTGCTGATCGCGCGCAGCGGCCGATACTTCGCTTCGGGCCGATTCGGGTGACGCAGCACCGTACCATCATGTGCGAATTTCGTTGTGTAATCAGTCTTTGCCATGGAGAGGGATCCTGATCTGAGTTGCCGTTGGATGCGGTATATGAGCGCTTACTTACACTAATGTAAATAGCGTACCTAGCTCTCAGATCAATTATCAAATTGTATCGCTGGGCCCTTTGGCCGCGAAATTCCCTCATCTCATCGGGCAATCCGGTCGTTCAAATGCCGCTACGGATACCAAGGAGGCTGAGCACTTTGGTCAGATCGCCGCTTTCGATCCTGCCATCCGCAGCCGCCTTGGCCGCTGGCTTTGCCATATAGGCAAAACCGAATGTCGCACCCTCTATCATCGGGATATCATTGGCCCCGTCACCAATGCCGACACTGATCGCGTCCGCGCCGATTGCGGCTGCTTCTTCGCGCAGAACGGCCAGTTTGGTCTGAGCATGGCTGATCGCACCTTCCAGCTTACCGGTCAGCTTCCCGTCGGCCACCTCGAGACGGTTGCCCACAACGCGGTCAAACTCCATGTCCTGCGCCACGCGATCGGCAAAATGATGGAAACCGCCTGTGACCAGCACCGTTCGAGCGCCGCTGGCATTAAGCGTCATCACGAGTTCAGCGGCACCCGGATTGCCCGAAATGCGTTCTTCGAGGCATCGGGTGATCGCGCTTTCATCCAGTCCGCCCAGCAAGGCGACGCGTTCACGAAGGGCATCTTCAAAGTCGAGCTCCCCGCGCATGGCCTTTTCAGTGATCTCGGCGATTTGCGGTTTCAGACCGGCATAGTCGGCAAGTTCATCAATGCATTCCTGCCCGATCATGGTCGAATCCATATCCGACACGAACAGTTGCGGCGCTTCGATTGCGCGGTCGCTCACCAGCCTGTCGACCGCTCCGAAATGTCGATCAATGGCTTCATGAACTGCCGACTTATCACCGTCAGCAAGCTCAAGCTCCACCACGCGCGCGCCGAAATCATGGGTGTTCACCGCCTGAACCGGTGAATTTTGCGCCTGAAGATCCCCCTTCATCGCACCGAGACGTGTTTCCCAATCCGGCATCTCTGCTATCAGCCGCGCAATGAGCACCAAAAATTCTCCTGATAAGTCGCCGCAGGAAGGGATTCCCGAACGGCCCGTCGCGCTCATCGCAGGGCCAACCGCGAGCGGCAAGAGCGCTGTTGCAGTCTCTCTGGCGCAAGCCATCGAAAAGGCTGGCGGAAAAGCAGTCGTAATCAATGCCGACAGCGCGCAGGTCTATTCCGATCTGTCCGTTCTGTCCGCACGCCCTGACGAACAGGAAATGGGCGGCATCGAACACCGGCTCTTCGGTGAATGGGATGGAACCACAGCCTGCTCCGCCCCGCGCTGGGCTGAAAGAGCACGCGAAGAGATCGCTCAGTGCCATACAGATGGGATCACGCCCATCCTGGTCGGCGGCACCGGCATGTATATCAAAGTGCTGCTCGAAGGTATCGCTCCGATCCCAGAGATTGACGAGGAGGTGCGCGAGGTTGTGCGCGCAATGCCGGTTGAGACAGCCTATGCGACCCTGCAAATCGAAGACCCGGAACGGGCCATGCAACTGGAGCCGGGCGATACGCAGCGGATCGCCCGCGCGCTGGAAGTGAAACGTTCAACCGGTGTTACGCTGGGCGATTGGCAGCTGGCGAAAACCGGCGGCATTGCTGAGGAGATTGCGCTGTTCCCGCTGCTGCTGCTGCCCGACCGCGATTGGCTGTATGCGCGTTGCGACACCCGCTTTGAACAGATGCTGGACCAGGGCGCGCTGGAGGAAGTGCAGGCGCTGCTATCGCGAGACATCCACCCCGACCTGCCCGTGATGCGCGCAATCGGTGTGCGCGAAATCTCGGCTTTCCTGCGGGAAGAAATCTCTCGCGAAGAGATGGTCGAGGCCGGCACGCAAGCCACCAGAAACTACGCCAAAAGGCAGTTCACATGGTTCAGACGCCAAACCTCCCCCGACTGGCCGCGCATAAATGACCCGAAAGAGCTTAAAAATTGCGATTTTAAATACCATTTTGATGGATTATTACCAAATTAAGGATTGACGCGATACAAAACACCCCGTAGCGCTCGCAATCGAGACACAGAAAGAGTTTGGCAATCTCGGTACAAACCGGTAAGCCTCGGATCGGAATTAAACCAAGGAAACCTGTCATCATGGCCAACATTATTCTTGTAGTGGAAGCGGGCTGACGGGGATCGTACTTAAACGAGTATCCTGATCGGCCCGGTGTGAACAAACCACACCGGGCCGATCTGGTTTTAAGGAGAAGAAAAGTGACTGATCGCAGTGGTGCAGCGGTCCTGGTGAATACTCTGATTGATCAGGGGGTCGAATATGTATTCGGCTATCCGGGCGGTGCTGTTCTACCGATTTATGACGAGCTGTTCGGTGATGAGCGTATTCGCCACATCCTCGTCCGTCATGAAGCAGGCGCGGCGCACGCGGCCGAAGGGTATGCACGCGCCACCGGCAAGCCGGGCGTTGTGCTTGTCACCAGTGGCCCCGGCGCGACCAACGCCGTGACCGGCATTGCCGACGCTTTCCTCGATTCCATTCCGATGGTTGTCCTTACAGGTCAGGTGCCGACCGCGCTGATCGGCACTGATGCCTTTCAGGAAGCCGACACGATCGGCATCACCCGGCACTGCACCAAGCATAACTATCTGGTGAAAGATCCGAACGAACTGGCATCAACCATTGCCGAGGCATTTCGTATTGCGACAACGGGCCGTCCCGGTCCGGTCGTGATCGACATTCCCAAGGATGTGCAGATTGCCATTGCCGATGCCAGCGCAGCGCCGAAGGCCCCCGCCCCGCATCGCAACATCCCGCAAATGGTCGCCCCGCCCGATCAGATCGCCGAAGCGATCGAGATGATCGAGGATGCGGAACGTCCGATCCTTTACACCGGCGGCGGCGTTATCAATTCCGGCCCCGAAGCCAGCGAATTGCTGCGCAAGTTTCAGGACCTGACCGGCGCACCCGTCACATCGACGCTGATGGGGCTCGGCTGTTTCCCGAGCGAGCATCCCGATTTCCTCGGAATGCTGGGCATGCACGGCACGTATGAAGCCAATATGGCGATGAACCGGGCTGATGTGATGGTCTGCATCGGCGCGCGTTTTGATGACCGTGTGACTGGTCGCCTTGATGCGTTTTCGCCGGATTCTAAGAAGATCCACATCGATATCGACCGCAGTTCCATCAACAAGAATGTGCCGGTTGATCTTGGGATTGTGGGTGATTGCGCGACCGTTCTTGAGCAGATGATCACCACGTGGGGCAGCCGCAAGCCTCGCGATCTGGGCGAATGGAAAGCGCGGATCACAGGCTGGCGGGCGCGCGAATGCCTCGCTTACCCCGAACGTTCTGCCAAACATCCCGAAATGATCATGCCGCAAAAGGCGATTGAGCGGCTGCACGCGCTGACCAAGGACCGCGAACCGATTGTTTCAACCGAAGTCGGCCAGCACCAGATGTGGGCGGCGCAGTATTACGGCTTTGAAAGCCCGAACAAATGGCTCACCAGCGGCGGGCTTGGCACAATGGGTTATGGCATGCCTGCTGCCATCGGTGCCCAGCTTGGCTGTCCTGATGATCTGGTGATCGACATTGCCGGTGAAGCCAGCATCCAGATGAACATTCAGGAGCTTGGCACCGCCTCGCAATACCGCCTGCCGATCAAGGTTTTCATCCTCAACAATGAATATATGGGTATGGTCCGCCAGTGGCAGGAGCTCACCTATGAAAGCCGGTATTCCAACAGCTATTCCGACAGCCTGCCCGACTTTGTGAAGCTGGCAGAGGCATATGGCTGGAAAGGCATCCGCATAGAACGCCCGGATGAACTCGACGCCGGTATCCTGCGGATGATGGAACATGATGGGCCGGTGATCGTCGATTGCTGCGTCGCGCCGGATGCCAATTGCCTGCCGATGATCCCGTCAGGCGCGGCACACACAGAAATGCTCCTTTATGGTGACCATGTCGACGGCACCATGGACGATGAAGCGAAGGCGCTTGTCTGATGAAGATTACCAAAGCCGCATCGGAGCGGCACGTTCTTGCTGTCACTGTCGATAACGAGCCGGGCATTCTGGCCAAGATCACGGGCATGTTCACCGCTCGCGGCTATAACATCGACAGCTTGACCGTGGCCGATATCTCTGACGATCACGCGGTCAGCAGGATCACCATTGTGACCAATGGTCCACCCGAGGTGATCGACCAGATCGAAGCGCAGCTTGACCGTCTCGTGCCGGTTCACAAGGTTGTCGACCTGACGGCGGCCGGCCCGCATGTTGAGCGGGAACTTGCGCTTATCAAAGTCGCAGGGACAGGCGAAAAGCGTGTCGAGGCGCTGCGGGTTGCCGAGATCTTCCGCGCCAATGTCGTTGATACGACCACCGAAAGCTTCGTATTCGAGCTGACAGGCGCGCCGGAGAAAATTGACAGTTTTATCGCGCTGATGCGGGACCTTGGTCTTGTCAGCGTGGGCCGGTCCGGCGTGGTCGGCATGATGCGGGGCGAAGGGGCCTCGTAAATCCATCATTGCTCCGGCCCTGCCTGAGCTTTCCAATTCAACAGACCTAACCCGGCCCCGGTCCGGGATGACGAGTGAGGGAATTATCATATGAAAGTCTATTACGACGCAGATGCCGATCTTAATCTGATCAAGTCGAAGAAGATCGCTGTTCTGGGATACGGTTCGCAAGGCCACGCCCACGCACAGAACCTGCGCGACAGCGGCGTCGAAGAAGTCGCAATTGCCCTGCGCGAAGGCTCGGCCAGCGCGAAGAAGGCCGAAGACGCAGGCTTCAAGGTTCTTTCCAACAGCGATGCGGCGGCATGGGCCGATATCCTCATGATCCTTGCGCCCGACGAACATCAGGCGGCGATCTGGGAAAACGATCTTGCCGGAAAAATGAAGCCGGGCAGCGCCCTTGCATTCGCGCATGGCCTTAACGTTCACTTCGGCCTGATCGAACCGCCTGCCGATATCGACGTCATCATGATCGCGCCTAAAGGTCCGGGCCACACTGTGCGTTCCGAATATCAGCGCGGCGGCGGCGTACCCTGCCTGATCGCCATCCATCAGGATGCCAGCGGTTCGGCTCATGAAGTTGCCCTCGCCTATGCAAGCGGTGTTGGCGGTGGCCGTTCGGGCATCATCGAAACCAATTTCAAGGAAGAATGCGAAACCGATCTGTTCGGCGAACAGGCTGTGCTTTGCGGCGGGATCACGCATCTGATCCAGGCAGGCTTTGAAACGCTGACTGAGGCCGGATATGCGCCGGAAATGGCGTATTTCGAATGTCTCCACGAAACCAAGCTGATCGTCGATCTGCTGTATGAAGGCGGCATCGCCAACATGCGCTATTCGATCTCCAACACGGCGGAATATGGCGACATCAAAACCGGACCGCGCGTGATCACTTCGGAAACCAAAGCCGAAATGAAGCGCGTTCTGGAAGACATCCAGTCGGGCCGCTTTGTGAAGGACTTCGTGCTTGATAACCGCGCCGGTCAGCCCGAGTTGAAGGCATCGCGCAAGGCGGCGGCTGCGCACCCGATTGAGGAAACCGGAGCCAAGCTGCGCGCGATGATGCCGTGGATCGGCGCGAACAAGCTGGTCGACAAAGAGAAAAACTAAAGGCACTGCGGGAGGGACATGACCTCCCGCAACACCACCATCCTGTTCGGCCTGTGCGCACTGGCATGGGCCGTCATCGTCATCCGCGCCTACACCAATGTGAAGGACGCGGATGATTTCGTTATCACAGTCTCGCATGGCGAAGTGCAAAGCTTCGCACGTGAACGCCTGCGCGAAGTGCAGCAGCGCAGCTTTGATGAAGATATCGAATTGTGCGGCATCATTTTTGAACGCAGCGATGGCAGCCTTGGCGCATCCGACATCCGCATCGGGGATGAGGCCAGTTGCGGGATCGCCTATTTCGATGAACCCGGAATGCGTCCCGTGGCAAGCTTTCACACACACGCCGCCCAGAACGAAAAATACGATAGCGAAGTGCCTTCGCTTCAGGATCTGGAAAGCGACGCTGCCAGCGAACTGGACGGCTATGTCGCAACGCCGGGCGGTCGGTTCTGGCGGGTCAACGCTTCTGCTGTCGAGGCGGTTCAGGTCTGCGGACCCGGTTGCTTGCCGCAGGACCCGAATTACAAGCCCTGCGCCGCCGCACCGCCGAAGGAACGATATTCCCGCGCCGATCTGATCGCCCGCATGGGCTCGGGCGAAAACACCTGCTGAACAGATACGGGCCGCGCCCCTTCCAACAGGTGACGCGGCCCGCACTCTCTCCCATTTTTGCCTTTCGTCTCTACCGCCGGTCCTTTTCAGGTGGGCAGTTGGTGTGGCCGACGCCTGTCAGGAGGACGACTGACGCCAACCACACCGGTGAGACGCGCCATCAGGCAGCTGGCGCGCAACCTTTGGCTTCGCATCCGCTGGCTTCGCAGCCCTTTGCTGCGCACGGGTCCGCTGCACAAGCAGCGGCTGCACAAGCGGAAGCCGCGCACGCAGATGCCGCACAGGCCGATGCTGCGCAGGCCGATGCTGCGCAGGCAGACGCCGAACATGCTGCCGCACCGCAGGCAGAAGCCGCACAGGCGTCAGCACCGCAGGCCGCCGCGCCGCATGCAGCCGCACCGCAGGCGCCACACGCTCCGCAAGGTGCGCATTTCTCGGCCGCGCAACATGCACCGCAACACGCCTTTTGGGTTTGCTGACCTGCATCGGCCGAAGTGTGAGCGATGCTTGGCGCGGCAACCGTTGCAGTCGCAAGACCGCCTGCAACCATCAGCATGCGCGCAAGTGAAGGAGTATTAGACATGGGTAGGTTCCTTTGATGGTGGAGTAAAAACAATCAGCCGAAACGCTTGCCAGTCGGCACGTCGGTCCAGGCGAGGTTCGCTTTTGCGATGAATCCGGCGATATCCTTGAACCAGCGCTGCTGAACGGCGCGGTTGAAGTTCAGGTACAGCTTGCCATCGACAATGTGATAGACGGTGGGATCACCCGGTGCGAGCCGGCCATTGGCACCCAGCGCCCATGCGCAATGTCCGCCATATTGCGGCGCATAGGCATCGGGATCGGCCTTGAACGCATCAGCATTGGCCTGATTGGCAAAGTGCCATTCTGCACCATTATATTCGACTGTGAAGCGCGCATCGCCCTTCACGGGAACGCCGGTGCCTTGGAAATAGCTGACAGTGTCATATCCGCCGACAGCGATGTTTTCGCCATCAACGCCGACATAAACGCCGCCATCGGCGTGTGCGGGGGTGGCGATTGCGATTGGGGCAGCAAAAGCCGCAGCCGCCAGAATTAGAGTCCGAAATTTCATGATTGTTCTCCCAGAGGGGGTAGCCTGTGATCTGTATTGTGCAGCGACCATCCGGCGACGCTCTGTCGGCAGAGGGTCGTCAGGGGGTGCCAGCAGGGGACTGGCGGGGAGCTTTCAGAGCTGCCGAACGGCCGCGCACATCAGGGGTTCGTGGCCGTTTCTGAAATGGTGACACGTGGCGCAAAATTTCTTTCAAAAAGTTGCGTCGGTGCACCCGAGGGGTCGACTTGAATTGCGCGATTTGCCACAGCCACGCGCACTATGCGTCTAAGCGATTGCCACAATATCGACGATTTCCGCAGGCTCGCAAAAGCGCGCCTGCCCTTCCCCGTTTTCGATTACATTGATGGTGCGGCAGACGATGAATTGACCAAGGCACGCAACACTGCCTCATATGATAGCGTCGATCTGGTCCCCGATGTTCTGGCCGGCGTCGAAACAATTGACACAAGCTGTACGATCCTTGGCCGGGAAAGCGCACTGCCACTGATGCTTTCCCCCACGGCGGTTCAGCGCGCCTTTCACTGGCAAGGGGAAACGGCAGTTGCGAAAGCAGCGGAGAAATTCGGGCTGTGGTTCGGCATCTCCAGCCTTGCAACGCGCTCGATTGAGGAAATCGCCGCGCTCACCTCCGGTCCGAAGATGTTCCAGCTTTACGTCCACAAGGACAAGGGGCTGAACACCCATATGATCGAACGCTGTCAGGCCGCGAACTTCGATGCGATGGCGCTGACGGTGGACACCATCGTTTCGGGCAAGCGTGAACGGTGCCTCAGGTCCGGTTTCACCACCCCGCCCCGCTTTACGCCCGCCAGCATCTGGAGCTACGCGACCCGCCCGCGCTGGACGCTGGATTATCTGATGCGCGAGAAATTCCGCCTTCCCAATCTCGACACCCATGTCAGCGAAGGGTCAAGCGAAGCGGTCAGCATCGCCGAGTATTTCAACACCATGCTTGATACCTCGATGGACTGGAGCACAGCCGCCGCGATCAGGGAGCAATGGGGCGGAAAATTCGTGCTGAAGGGCGTGATGAGTGTCGCTGACGCGCGGAGGGCCGTCGAAATTGGTGCCGATGGCATCATGATTTCCAATCACGGGGGCCGCCAGCTTGACGGTTCGCGCGCGCCTTTTGACCAGCTTTCCGAAATCGTCGATGCCGTGGGCGGCGAGATCGAGATTATCTGCGACGGCGGTATCAGACGCGGAACGCACGCGCTAAAGGCGCTGTCGACCGGAGCGAGCGCGGCGAGCGGCGGGCGGCTTTACCTCTACGCCCTTGCCGCTGCCGGACAGGACGGTGTCGAACGCGCGCTTGGCATCCTCAAGGACGAGATTGAGCGCGGGATGCGATTGATGGGCGTAACCCGCGTGGACCAACTGACCCGTGATCGCCTGCGCATCAGGTGAGCGCCAGGCCGTTTGTCACACTGCGGTAATGCAAATACGGCTTTAGCAATCACGCCATATCTCAGACGGGAAGCACCATGAACAAATCAGCCGCTTTGATCGCCGCCACTGCGTTCTTCACTCTTGCCGCGTGCGGAGCATCAAACGAAGCCAGCGCGCCGACGAATGAAGCTGACGATTTCGCCGCGCGCATCAACGGCGCGGGTGCGACGGCGAGCGCCCCGCAAGGAACACAGGCCCCGAAAATCGCCGAGCCATTGAGCGGCGCAGCCCCCGGAGCCTATGCTGCCGGTACCGCGACCGATCCGCAAAGCGCCACTTGCGGCGCGAACAAGATGGGGCCGTTTCTGGGACAACGCGCAAGCGATGAAGTGCGCCAAAGCATCATGACTGTCGCAGCCGACACGCAGGAAATCCGGTTCATCGCGCCCGGTTCAGACTATGTGAAGCCCGATCCCACGCATCCGCGGCTTAACATCATGGTCGATACGGCAGGCGTAATCCGCGACGCGCGCTGCGGCTGACCCGAAATTGTTTGTGCAAATGCGCGAATTTGCGAACACTTCTTGCAAGAGCAGCCCTAATCGGCAAAGAGAGCAACCATGACGCGCATCGGAAGCCTTCTACGACTTATTCGCCCTTGGGGGTGATGGCGCGCATCGATCGGATCGCGGCCGCAACCCTCAAGGGATAAGCCGCTCTCTTCCACACAGCCCTTTTCATAAAGTGCCAAATCGATGCCCATGCTCTCTGATCCGTCCCGCAAATACTCCCCCTTTGGCCAGATCAATCTGCCTGACCGTCAATGGCCATCGCGCCTGATCGAAAAAGCCCCGCGCTGGCTTTCAACAGACCTTCGCGATGGCAACCAGTCGATCATCGACCCGATGGACGCGGTGAAGAAACGCCGCTTTTTTGACCTGCTGGTAGAGATTGGCGTGAAGGAAATCGAAGTCGGCTTCCCCAGCGCAGGCGCGACGGAATTCGACTTTATTTCCGGCCTTGTCACCTCGGGCGCGGTGCCTGACGATGTCACCGTTCAGGTCCTGACCCAGTCCCGCGAAGACCTGATCCGCACCTCTTTTGAAAGCCTGAAGGGCGCGCGTTCTGCCATTGTGCACCTTTACAACGCTGTATCCCCTGCATGGCGCGATATCGTCTTCCGCATGTCCAGGGACGAAGTGCGCGAAATCGCGATTGCCGGCGCCAAAGTGGTGCGCGACGAAGCCGCCAAGCAGCCCGATACGCAATGGCATTTCCAGTATTCGCCCGAGACATTCTCAACCGCCGAACTCGATTTCAGTATCGAGGTATGCGCCGCCGTAATGGACGTGCTGCAACCTTCACCCGAACGGCCCATCATCCTCAACCTACCTGCGACGGTTGAGGCGGCAACGCCCAATATCTACGCCGACCAGATTGAATATTTCTGTCGCAATCTGCCCGGTCGTGAAAACGCCGTCATCTCGCTCCATACCCACAATGATCGCGGCACCGGCGTTGCTGCGGCGGAGCTTGGCCTGATGGCAGGCGCGGACCGTGTCGAGGGCTGCCTGTTCGGCAATGGCGAACGCACCGGCAATTGCTGCCTCGTGACGATGGGGCTGAACCTGTACACGCAGGGGATCGATCCGGGCCTCGATTTTTCGGACATTGATCGCGTGATCGAAACTGTCGAATACTGCAACGATCTGCCCGTCCACCAACGCCACCCCTATGGCGGGGAGCTTGTTTACACCGCCTTTTCCGGCTCCCATCAGGATGCCATCAAAAAGGGTTTCGAAGCACGCGACAGCCAGAATGACGAACAATGGCGCGTGCCCTATCTGCCGATTGATCCGGCGGACCTTGGCCGCAATTACGAAGCGGTCATCCGCGTCAATTCGCAAAGCGGCAAAGGCGGCTTTGCGTGGGTGCTTGAAAAGGATCAGGGCCTCAAACTGCCGAAAAAGATGCAGGCCGATTTCAGCCGCGCTGTTCAGAACCTCGCCGACGAGCTGGGTCGCGAACTGGAAGCAGGCGACATATGGGATGCCTTCCGCAAGACCTATCACGTCCAGACACCGGACAAACATTTCCAACTGGTCGATTACGAGGAAAGCCGCGCGTCAGACGGCACCCGCGTATTCGCTGGCAAGATCGCTGTCGATGGCGGCGAACAGAGCGTCTCCGGCCGTGGCAACGGCCTGATTTCCAGCGTGGTCAGCACGCTTGAAGCTGCATTCGATCTGGACATCAAAGTGCTCGACTACACCGAACACGCACTGGGATCAGGGCGCGATGCACGCGCCGCCGCCTATCTGATGTGCCAGTCGGGCGACCGCATCATCTGGGGTTGCGGCATCGACGAAGACGTAGCCACAGCCAGCGTACGCGCTGTTCTGAGCGCCGCCAATTCGGTGGTTGGCGGGTAGCGGCAAGCGGCTGACCACAACTAGTTAACTGACTGTAGCGTTAGCTATGACCACAAGTGAAGAATCCGATATTAGCCGCCTGCGTTTTGAATGCGGGCGGCTTACCTCCTGACCCACATTACTATTAATGTGGATGAACGGCGAAATCGCGATAAACATATTGCTTTGAACGCCTTATTATGAAAATCAGAAGCTCATCAAAGACATTGGATACATGCAGTATCCACGTTACTGCATGTATTACCACACATCATGGCGCCTGATTTCATGCCTTCAACTCGCCTCATAGTATTAGTTTGCGCTGTATTCGCAGGAATAATCGCAGCTCCCGTTTTAATCGCGAAAAGCCCGGATGCGGAATTGCTCAAACTGGAGGAAATATCGGGCGGTCATTTTTGCTCGGACGGTGGCGTGAAGGACGGCTATGAGGCTCTTGATCTATCTTCGACCGTTACTTCGGAGTACGATGGCCAAGTCCACAGCATTCGACAAGATTCAAAAGCGTACAGAGAGTTGGTTGTTAGCAGATTTGATACTCCACAAACCGCGTGTCTGGATCTGACCCGTCAACCTGCGATCCCTGGTTTTTTTCATAAGGGACCGCGAAACTCCGGCTATATTGAGATTGATGGACGGCGGCTTCCTCTCATCGCGTCAAGGTATAAAGAGGACAGCTTCAAAAAGCGAAATCACGCGGATGCGAACACAATATATGTCCGTATCGGCGGTGGCCCTGGGTCAGCGTCCGTACTAGGCGAAGGCGATGCCTTGATTTTGTATGATGATGACGTGGTATCTTTTGATTTCCATTATACGGGCCATGGCTTCAACTCACTGTACCCGAAGCCAATTTTTAAGACCGCTTACACACAGATTTCAAAGTTTCTCGAACAGCTTAGGGCGCGGAACCCGGACAGCAGGATTGTCGTCATTGGTGGAAGTTTTGGTGCACCTCTTTCATTGGAAGCGATCAGGCTGGCAGATAGCAGGGCAGGCTCCAAACCGCCTGTGGCGGACGAGCTAATTCTCGTCGCTCCGCCGTTCGGCAGTCTCAATCGGACAGCCAAATTGCTTGAGCAGATGGCCCTTGCTGAGGGTTCGCATGACAGGAAGTTCCAGTATCGCTCAAGAAGCTCTGGAGAGGATTATAACAGTTATGGCGAACTGTTGAATCTGGACGGAATGGACTTCTTACTGAAATCATATTCAAGTCAGGAGGGCCAAACTCCCCTGCTCGATCGCGTTCGCCGCGTTCCGGCTTCGTTACCTATTCTGGTGCTCTATGGCTCGGCAGATTTTCGTATCGATCAAGACGAAGCCAAAACGTTCGATGCCGAAAAGCCGGACAATGTGAAGATGGTCCGTATCGAAGGTATGGATCACTTTGCAAAGCCGGGCCAAGAATTCATGCTGTTGCAGGACAGCGTCGACGATTTCCTTTTCAACAACGAAGGCCGCTGATTGCCATGTGTGCACCACCTCATTCGTGAATTCGCCAACGCTGTCTGCGAAGCCACCCGATTTCCTACAGCCCTGTGTCCGGCTACGCCATTCGGGCTATGCAGGCCTGCCGCAATCCCCACCTGGACCCACCGTATTTCCGCATCCACCAGCGGTGCGCTTTTCTTGCCCAGGACCGTGTAACATACGGTCCATGTGTGGCCGGACAGCGACGAATTGAGGCTGGACGAAAGCGGGCAGATCGCAGAGACATGGGGCATGACTGAAACCATCATCGAACCAGACCTGCCGATCATCGACCCGCATCACCACTTGTGGGACTTGCGCGCGATGCTGCCCATGTTCCCTGAACCGCGCCACCGCTTCATCGAAACGCTGGTGCCGGCGGCCTATTACGGCTTCGACCATCTGCGTGCCGATGTCACCAGCGGGCACAATGTGATTGCAACCGTCTTCATGGAGTGCGGCGCGTTCTACAACGGTGCGTATGGCGATGCGCAAAAGAGCGTTGGCGAAGTCGAGTATGTGAACGGCGTCGCTGCGCAATCGGCCAGCGGGTTGTACGGACCCCTGCGGATGTGCGCAGGCATTGTCGGTCATGCGGACCTGACGTTGGGAAGCGCCGCCGGATCGGTTCTGGATGCACTCCATGCGGTATCGCCGCACCGGTTCAAGGGCATCCGCCATCAGGGCGCGTGGGATGCCGACCCGGAGGTGCTGGGCCCGCCCTTCCACGCGCCAGAGGGGCTCTACCGTGACAGCGCCTTCCGCGAAGGCTTCGCCGAACTGGGTAAACGCGGGATGAGCTTTGATGCATGGATACTCGAACCGCAGCTTCCCGATGTGATCGACCTCGCCCGCGCCTTCCCCGATACGCCGATCTGCCTTGACCACTGCGGCACCCCGCTCGGCAATGCGAGCTATGCGGGCAAGCTGGGAGAGCGCTTCGACGCATGGCGCAGCAACATCATCGAGCTTGGCAAGTGCGAGAATGTGATGGTGAAGCTGGGCGGTCTTGCCATGCATAACTGCGCGATGCCCGAAGCAGGTCCGGCCGCAGGCATTGGGTCAGAGGAGCTGGCTGCGCTTTGGAAGCCGTATATCGAAACCTGTATCGAGGCGTTCGGCACCCATAGGGGCATGTTTGAAAGCAACTATCCGGTGGACAGATGGGGGGCCAGCTATCCGGTTCTGTGGAATGCGTTCAAGCGGATCACTGCCGGTGCGAGCGCTGATGAAAAGGCAGCCCTGTATGCCGGGAACGCAGCGCGCTTCTACCGCATTGAGGACGTGCTTGCCTGATTGCAAAATGCAACCTACCCACGGCAGCCACGAGAACACAACTGTCAGGAGATCCCGATGAGCCTTCCCGCACCCTTTTACCGCCTTCGTCTGCCGCTGATCGGTTCGCCGCTCTTCATCGTCTCTGGCCCCGAGCTGGTGATCGCGCAGTGCAAGGCGGGCATCGTCGGAAGCTTCCCCGCTCTCAATGCGCGTCCGCAATCGCTGCTTGACGAATGGCTGCACCAGATCACGGAAGAGCTGGCCAAGCACAATCGCGAGAACCCCGACCGTCCGGCCGCGCCGTTTGCGGTCAACCAGATCGTACACAAGTCGAACGACCGCGTGATGGCCGACATGGCAACCTGCGAGAAATGGCAGGTTCCGCTGGTGATCACGTCGCTTGGTGCAAGGACCGAGATCTTCGATGCCGTTCGCAACTGGGGCGGGATCACCATGCACGATGTGATCAACAACCGCTTTGCCAACAAGGCTATCGAGAAAGGCGCCGATGGCCTCATCCCGGTGGCGGCGGGTGCAGGCGGGCACGCGGGTACTCAATCGCCTTTTGCGCTGATGCAGGAAATCCGTGAGTGGTTTGACGGGCTTGTCGCGTTGTCGGGTTCCATCGCGAACGGAGCCTCGATCCTAGCAGCACAGGCGATGGGAGCAGATTTCGGTTATGCCGGGAGCGCCTTCATCGCCACTGAAGAGGCAAATGCGGATCAGGGATACAAGCAGGGCATTGTCGACGGTTCAGCCGAAGGCATCGTCTATTCCAACCTCTTCACCGGCGTGCATGGCAACTATCTGCGCTCTTCAATCGAAAATGCGGGGCTTGATCCGGACAACCTGCCTGAAAGCGATCCTTCCAAGATGAACTTCGGCAGTGGCGGCAACACCAAGGCCAAGGCATGGAAGGACATCTGGGGTTCTGGTCAGGGTATCGGCGCGGTCAAAACTGTTGGCACTGTCGAAGACATGGTCTCGCGCATTGAGCGCGAATACCATCAGGCCAAGGCCGCAATGGTCGAAAAATCGGGCTTCACCAACTGGCAGGAAATGGCTCAGGCTGCGGAGTAGGAACGCTCAGGTCGAGGCCCAGAGGGTCTCGGCCATTGCGTCAAGCTCTGTGAAGTCAAAGCCTGTTCCAAGTGGGTCTTTGCGGTTCAGAATCAGGCGCCGCTGTTCACTCAGCAAACGGCGGCGCAAGGCGGCTTGTAACAGTCTGAGCCGCATTATCGCTTCGATCCGTGCGCGGAACGGATCGACAGCGCGCCGATCAAGCCAGCCCTCTTCAATCCGCGCAACGCGCTCGATAACCATCTGGTTGTATTGCCGATGCGGACCACGATGAAGCGGCAGACCTATTCTGACCGATGCCTCTTCCGAAGCGGGCAGTAAAAGGCCGTTGGCACGAAAATCGTCAAACCCGACCGGGCTTCTGCCGATCTGTTCGAACATATATTGAAAGCAGCGTCGGCCAAGCAATTGCCGAGGCAGCAAATGGTGCCGCTGAAGTCCCGGATCATACCCCGCAGTGCCGCGTCTGTTTATGGAGCGGAAGCTGATCGTATTGCGCTTGGCCCTGGCCTTATCTTGAACAGCGCCGGTTCGAGGTATTTTTGAAACTGTGTTCGCGCGACCGGGAAACATTCCTATTCGCGCCAGACCCGCACAAATTTCTGATTCCGCGAAGGCCTCATAACGAGCTGCATCCCGTCTGGCGCGACAATTCGCTCGCTAACCTCCAGGCCGCCCACAATGATCAATTGGTTCACAATCCGCGCAGCCAGACGGGTGGCCTGCACCTTGTCACTGGAAAGCGGTGGCTCAATCCGCAGTTCCTGACCGATCCAGAAGTCGAGCCCTATGCTCTGCAACGCGCCATCTATTGTCTCTTTGAACGCGGTAAGCCCCAGTGCTGGAAAAGGACCGCCATCAAGCCAGGCCGTAGAGACGGATTCAAAGTACCGGCATCCGATTGCGCTTTTCGAAGGCGGCCAGACGACGGCAGCAAGGTCTTCAAAGTAATGGGCAAGCTCCGTCGCCAATCCAATGAGACCCTTGACTACGGGCGCAGTGTTTTCGCCGCCTTTCAGATGCTGTCCCGCTCGCAGATGCACAGCATCAAACTGGAACGCAGTCGGAATGTCGCTGAGATCGAAACGATGCTCGATCTCTGGAAAAGGAGACAGACCACCGGGTGCAAGGCCCGCGATATCGAAGGTAAGGCCATCGCGAAGCAGCTCGATCCAGACATCCTCTTGCGTCTGAGGCGACTGGTTTTCAGGATTATCAGTCGACGAGAACTCCGTCCCCGCTTCGACAAGATGCAAGGGCGTGCTTTCGTACGGATCGTGCGAGACGCACACCGAATTGTGCCCGGCAGCGAATTCTTTCAGCGCAGCTCTAGTGGGCCGCTTTCCAGCAGCAAAAATCAGGTACAGCCCTGTCATAGTGGGATGCCTGGCCTCATGATTGGCCCACAGTCCTCAATGTCCCCCAATGATCATTGCCCATCAGCGCACAGGTTCTGGCGGTATTTCCTGT
This sequence comes from Pseudomonadota bacterium, assembly GCA_034211135.1. Classification (GTDB taxonomy): domain Bacteria; phylum Pseudomonadota; class Alphaproteobacteria; order Sphingomonadales; family Sphingomonadaceae; genus Erythrobacter. The sequence continues at coordinate 17,860 of JAXHVK010000013.1, read as the reverse complement.
CTGGGTCGAGTCTCCAACGTAAATCACCGGCTTCCGTCAATCCCATTTCAGTACAAGCCCATGCCAAGGCCAGCGGCCAGCGACTTTCCAATTGCATCACAATGCGCGAGGACCGGATCACCGACGCGCTTGGTAGCAAGTATGTCTTCAGGCGTCTGCGCGTCAAAGTTCGCGATAAAAGGTTCGGTTACGCGGCGCAGGCGCCAGCCCTTAACAATCCGGTCCAGTTGCTGCTGAGCGCCCTGCCCATCAGAACCCGCAGCGATAATCGAACCGTATGCGCGCCCCTCAATCTGGCCGAGGAGCGGGTAGTAACAGCGATCAAACATTTCCTTTGTCGCGCCGCTCATACTGCCAAGGTTTTCGGGGCAGACAAACAAATACGCGCTTGCCCGTATGAAATCGGCCGGTCCTGCATCTTCAACTGCGATGATCGAAGCGTTGCCTTCTTCCGAGGCCCCTCGCCAGGCGGCGTGCGCCATCGCCTCGCTCGCGCCGGTGCGGCTATGCCAGATGACAAGCAATTCGCGCGTTTCTTGGTCCTCAACCATGTCGGCAATAGAGATTGCGGAGACTGTCGATTGTCAATGGCGAAAGGCTGTTAGTCCGCAGCAGCTTTGAGTATTCCTGCCGGTATGACGTCTTCACATCCTCCAATCAGCCTTTCCAATGTTTTGGGTGTCACGCAATCGCTATCAGGCAAAGCCTGGCACTGGCGTGGCGGTAATATGGAATTGGGGGATCAATCCGGTGCCATGGGGCTGGAGCACAATATTCTGAGCCAGCTGCTGATGACACGCGGCGTGGATGAAACCGACATTGCCCGGCATGCAAAGCCCACCTTGCGCGAATTCCTTCCCAACCCATCCGAATTTCAGGACATGGACAAGGCCGCAGAGCGCATCGCCAAAGCGGTAATCGCGGGAGAGAAGATCACCGTTTACGGCGATTATGATGTGGATGGCGCGACCAGTGCGGCACTGATGGTCGAACTACTGGCCCAACTGGGCAATGATGCCGGTTACTATATCCCTGATCGCCTGCTGGAAGGATATGGCCCTTCTGGCGAAGCACTGGTTAAACTTGCCGAACAGGGTTCGGAGCTGATTGTCACTGTCGATTGCGGGGCCATGGCTCACGAAGCATTGGGCATGGCGAAGGATGCTGGCGTCGATGTGATTGTTGTCGACCACCACAAATGCAGCCCCGACCTTCCGCCAACGGCGGCTCTGGTCAATCCGAACCGGCTCGACGAAAACGACACTGCCAGTGCACATGGGCATCTGGCTGCTGTCGGCGTTGCCTTCCTGCTTGCCATAGCATTGCTGCGCGCATTGAGAGCCAAGGGATACTTTGAAAACCGCAAAGAGCCGGACCTGATGGCCTTGCTGGACCTTGTTGCCTTGGGGACAGTTGCCGATGTCGCCGCCTTGCACGGGCTTAACCGGGCATTTGTGTCGCAGGGCCTCAAGATTCTGGCCCGGCGAGAACGAACGGGCATGTCCGCGCTGATTGATGCGAGCCGGTTGAAGCGCGCGCCGATTGCTTCAGATCTGGGCTTTGCTTTGGGGCCGCGCATCAACGCAGGCGGGCGCATCGGGGAATCGACCCTCGGTGTTCGGCTGCTCACTACTAAAGACCCCGAAGAAGCGCGCGAGATCGCTGAGACGCTCTCCGTTCTCAACGAAGAACGTCGGGCGATTGAGGCCGCCGTGCAGGAAAGCGCCGAGGCGCAGCTTGCCGGACAGCATAATATGGCAGTTCATGTGGTGGCGGATACTGGCTGGCATCCCGGCGTGATCGGTATTGTAGCTGGGCGGCTGAAGGAGAAGACCGGAAAACCCGCGATAGTCATTGCATTGGATGATGATGGCACAGGCAAAGGCAGCGGCAGGTCAATAAGCGGCGTCGATCTGGGTGCGGCAATTATTGCCGCCCGCGAACACGATCTGCTTGTTGCAGGGGGCGGCCATGCCATGGCTGCCGGGCTTACCATTCCGGCAGACAAGATTTCCCAGTTCACAGAGTTCCTCGACACGCGATTAGCGAAAGATGTCGAAAGCGCCCGAGCAGCTCAGGTGATGAAGCTGGACCTTGCCGTTGCCGCAGGCGGACTGACGCCTGACCTCGTCGAAACGCTCGAATCGGCTGGCCCCTATGGCGTGGGCTGGCCTGCCCCGCGCGTCGCCGTCGGTCCTGTGCGCATTATTAAGGCCGATATCGTGGGCAAAGATCACCTGCGCTTGATTGCGAGCGGTAATGATGGGCGCTCTTTCAAGGCAATCGCCTTCCGCGCGGCTGAAAGCGAAATGGGTCAAACGATTCTCCATGCGAGCCAGAATCGGCGTTTCCATCTCGCTGGACGGGTAAAAATTGACGACTGGGGCTCAAGACCCGCTGCCGAACTGCACCTTGAAGATGCAGCTTTTGCAGACTGAAACGACCGAAAACCGCGACTTTGAAAAAATTTCACATTTCATACTGCAAACAGGGGTTGACCGTCTGCGCGAGCCCCCCTAGATGCGCGCTTCCGCAAGCGAGCGTGGCCCGTTCGTCTAGCGGTTAGGACGCGGCCCTTTCACGGCTGAAACACGGGTTCGATTCCCGTACGGGTCACCAACACTTCACGACATCGCAGGATAGATAATCCCCCTTTTGGGGGCCCCAACCCATTTGGGTTCTTTCCAGCGTGTCCGCACGCAGCTAAGGGTGCGCGCCATGGGAGCGAGCCAGACAATCCCCTTTGCCGGCATCGTATTGGCCGTGCTGACCTTCCTTGCGCTTTTGGTGCTGGGGGTTGACCCCATTATCGCTCTTGCCGTGCTGGCAGTGTGGATCGGATCGCTTCTGGTTGCGGCACTGCGCCCGCCTGAAAAGCCCAGCATTATCGTTCAGGAACCGCTTGAGCGGGACATGATGCGAAAACTTATCGAAAACGCATCAACCCCGTTCATGATTACCGAACGCAACGCCATCGCAATCGCGAATGGCGCAGCGCGGCGTATGCTGGGCCAGCATATAGTCGGGCAAGATGCCCGCGTCGCTTTCCGGCACCCTGAGGCGATCCAGATGCTAAACAGCGACAAGAGCGGCCAGGTCATTGTGAAGGGCCTCGTGCGGCGTCAGGACATCTGGCAGTTCAGCCGGCATGCGGTTGATGATGAGCTCGCAATCATAGAGCTCGTCAATCAGACCGCCGAAGCTGACATCAGCCGCGCTCATACCGACTTCGTGGCCAATGCCAGCCACGAGCTGCGCACGCCGCTGGCTGCGATCCTCGGATATGTGGAAACGCTCGCCGACAGTTCGGACAGCCTCGATTCGCCGATTGCACAGAAATTCCTCGGCACGATCGAGCGCGAGGCTCAAAGGCTGCAAAGCCTTATCAGCGACCTGATGAGTTTAAGCCGGGTCGAAGCGGAAAAGCATGATCTGCCCACCGATCTGCTGGACCTCAAAAAGCTGACAGAGCGCGCCGCGCGTGACGCGGCGGGTTCGAACCGTATTGAGCGACTCAATCTTGATCTTCGCTTGTCGGCGCAAATACGCGGCGATGGTCAGCAGCTTGAACAATTGATCCGCAACCTTGTCGATAACGCCCTTAAGTATGGCAGCGATGGCTCGACCGTGACGGTTGAGCTGGTACGTGGCCGCGATGATCAGGCGAGAATTTCCGTTATTGATCAAGGTGAAGGCATCGCGCCGGAACAGATCCCGCATCTGACGCGGCGTTTCTATCGCACCGATCCAGGACGCAGCCGCGCGTCTGGCGGCACCGGCCTTGGCTTGGCAATCGTCAAGCATATTGCGGAACGCCACCGCGGCAGGCTGGATATTGAGAGCGAATTAGGCAAAGGGACCACCGTCACCGTGCGCTTTCCGATAGTCGAGGAGAGTGACAAGGCTGCATCTGGGCAAGAGCAGGAGAAGACGTCCCTTGCACATGCCGCAGAAGCAGGCGGAGATATCGCGCATAACGCCGAACAGGGTTTGTCTTGAGGTTGTCTTAATTACGCATCATGCGCTCTCACTGCGAAAGGGGCGCGCCGGGATCGGATTGATCATCGCATTTTGAATGTCACGTTCACCCGTCGCGGACACTTGCTTATTCCTCCAGGGGTATCTTTGAATAAATGTCGCCAATCACGCTCATCCTGATCGCTATCGGGCTCGGCCTTGCCGGGTGGCTTGCTGGCCGCGCAAAGGCGTGGAGTTTCCAGAAAGCCGAACCGCAGGCGCGTCCTGTTTCGCGGCCGATCTACCACGCGTGGTATGTCGCGATCTGGGTCGTTATTCCGGTTCTTGCCTTCGTAATTCTGTGGTCGGCCATTTCCCCGCAATTGATCACGCAAAGCGTTCTGGCATCGCCCGCAGCCGCAGACCTGCCCAGCTTCGGATTCGAGCGGGACGCATGGCTGGCCGAAGCAAAAGCGGTGGCTAGCGGCAATGCCCCTGGCGTTTTCAATGATGGGGCCGAAGCTCTGGTCGAGCCGTTTCGTGAAGCGCTTTCATTCTACAACTCGATCGGTCTTGCGATCACCGTCCTGATTGCCTTTGGCGGCGGCATGTTCGCCTTCCTCAGAGTGCGTCCGGACTTCCGCGCCAGAACCAGGGTTGAACGCACCGTCATGCTGGTGCTGCTGGCCGCATCACTAATCGCGATCCTTGTGACATTCGGTATTTTCGCCAGCCTTGTGCGCGAAACGCTCCGCTTCTTCTCGATGATATCGCCCGTCGATTTCCTGTTTGGCACATTCTGGAGTCCCGATCCCATGATCGCGGCAGAGGCTGCCGACCCGACGCGCTATGGTGCGATACCGCTGTTCTGGGGCACGATCTTCATCGGTGCGATTATCGCCATGATCGTTGCCATTCCGCTAGGTTTGATGAGCGCGATTTACTTGACCCAATATGCCGATCCCAAATTGCGCGCATGGGTAAAGCCGGCATTGGAAATCCTCGCCGGTGTGCCGACTGTGGTTTACGGCTATTTCGCCGCGCTGACTGTTGCACCTTTTATTCGCGATGTTGCGGTCGCGCTTGGCATGACAAACGCATCGACCGAAAGCGCGCTGGCGGCGGGCGTAGTCATGGGCGTCATGATTATTCCGTTCGTTTCTTCCATGGCCGACGATTCCATTGCGGCTGTGCCCAGTGCGATGCGAGACGGATCGTATGCGATGGGCGCGACGAAGTCCGAGACCATTACCAAAGTGCTGTTCCCTGCTGCCCTGCCCGGCATCGTCGCAGGGATCATGCTGGCTGTAAGCCGTGCGATCGGTGAAACAATGATTGTGGTGATGGCCGCGTCCACCGCCGCGAACCTCAGCGCCAACCCGTTGGAACGCATGACCACTGTGACGGTGCAAATCGTCAAGATGCTAACCGGCGAAGGCAGCTTCGATCACCCCGCAACGCTTAGCGCGTTTGCGCTCGGGTTTGTGCTGTTCCTCGTCACCCTTGCTCTCAACTTCGTCGCCCTGCGCGTCGTGAAACGCTTCCGTGAGGCTTATGAGTAACGCCGCCGACACCATGCGCCCAACGCGCACACCCGAGTTCGAAAAGCGCCTGAAAAAGCGCTATCGCGCCGAGCGTAATTTCAAACGCCTGGGGCAAGGTGCGATCCTGTTCTCCGTGGCGGTGCTGATCTTCCTGTTGGGCAATATGCTTTACAACGGGATCGGCGGCTTCCAGCGGGCCGAACTGGAAGTGACTGTCAACTTCCCCGAAAGCGGGTTTTCCGGTGACGAGGTTTCGCTGACGGCACCCAGCGCAATGGAAGTGCTGGAATTGCAGGGCCTGCCCGGTCTTGTGCAGCGTTCTGCTGTAGCGAGCCTTGGTGAAGAAGGAGCCGCACAACTCAGCGATCAGGCATGGCGCGATGTTGTTCGCGCGCTTCAGGCCGATCCATCGACCATTTACCGCTCCGAGACTTTCAGCCTTCCGGCAACCTCTGACCTTGCCGCCGGTCTGGCTGGTGAAGGTCCGGCAGAAATGCAGGCTCTTGCGCAGCAATTGTCCGATCAGGGCAAGCTAAACAACAATTGGGATTGGGGCTTCATGTCGCGGTCCGATGCGACAAGCCCGCAATCAGTTGGCATTTGGGGGGCGTTGAAAGGTTCGATCCTGACAATGCTGGTCACACTCGCCCTTGCCTTCCCGATCGGTATTCTCGCGGCGCTCTATCTGGAAGAATACGCGCCAAAGAACCGTTGGACCGACCTGATCGAGGTGTCGATCAACAACCTGGCAGCGGTGCCTTCGATCATCTTTGGCCTGTTGGGGCTGGCAGTGTTTTTGGCGATCTTCCCCAATCTGCGTTCGGCTCCGCTGATTGGTGGTATGACATTGGCCCTGATGACAATGCCGGTGATCGTCATTTCGGGCCGCAACGCTATTAAGGCGGTTCCGCCCTCCATCCGCGATGGTGCGCTTGCCGTCGGTGCATCGCCTGTGCAGGTGGTGTTCCACCATGTCCTGCCGCTGGCCCTGCCCGGCATGCTGACCGGCACAATTATCGGCATGGCGCGCGCGCTTGGCGAAACCGCTCCGCTGCTTATGATCGGTATGCGCGCATTCGTTGCGACACCGCCTGACGGTTTCGCTTCTCCGGCGACTGTTCTGCCGGTGCAGATCTTCCTGTGGTCAGATGAAATCGACCGCGGTTTCGTAGAACGCACCAGCGCTGCTATCCTTGTCCTTCTGCTGTTCCTCTTGCTGATGAACGGCCTAGCCATTTACCTTCGCAACAAATTCGAGAAGACCTGGTGACCCTAATTCACGAAAGCATCCAAGACGACACTCAGGCCAAAATGAAGGCCCGCAATGTGTCGGTCTATTACGGCGCGAAGAAAGCCATCGACGAAGTGTCCATCGACATTTCGCCGGACTACGTCACGGCTTTCATTGGTCCGTCCGGCTGCGGCAAATCCACTTTCCTGCGCTGCTTCAATCGCATGAACGATACGATCCCGGTCGCGCGCGTGGATGGCCTGATCGAACTGGAAGGCGAAGACATCCACTCCGATGCGATGGACGTCGTGCAACTGCGCGCGCGTGTCGGCATGGTGTTCCAGAAGCCGAACCCGTTCCCGAAATCGATCTATGAAAACATCGCCTACGGCCCGAAAATCCACGGCCTTGCGGACAAGAAGGCGGATCTCGACGCAATCGTCGAAAAATCGCTGACCCGCGCCGGTCTGTGGGATGAGGTAAAGGACCGGCTGGACGATTCCGGCACGGCGCTTTCTGGTGGCCAGCAGCAACGCCTCTGCATCGCGCGCGCCATTGCGGTTGATCCCGAAGTCATCCTTATGGATGAACCGGCTTCCGCGCTGGACCCGATTGCAACGGCAAAGATCGAAGAACTGATCGACGAACTTTCCGGTCGTTATGCCATTGTGATAGTTACTCACTCCATGCAGCAGGCAGCGCGTGTCAGCCAGCGCACGGCATTTTTCCACCTTGGCAAGATGGTCGAATACGGCCCCACTTCCGATATCTTCACCAATCCAATCGAAGAACGGACCAAGGATTATATCACAGGCAGGTACGGCTAATGGCAGACCATACGGTCAAGGCATTTGATGAAGACATCACCCGGCTTCGCGGCCTTATCGCGGAGATGGGGGGCCTTGCCGAAGTCGCTATCGCCGAAGCGCTAGACGCTATGGTGCGCGGTGATGAGGAACTGGGCGACAGCGTTGTGGCCCGCGACAAGAAGATCGACGCTCTCGAAACAGAGGTTGATAAACTTGCGGTCCGCATCATCGCGTTGCGGGCGCCCATGGCCGATGACCTTCGTGAAGTGATCGCGGCGCTCAAGATCGCAGGCGTTGTCGAACGGATTGGTGATTACTCGAAAAACATCGCCAAACGCGTCGGCATGATCGAAGGCCGTGATCGCTTCGAACCGTTGACCCTGCTTCCCGCGATGGGCGAACTGGCCAGCGAAATGGTGCATGACGTGCTGACGGCGTATGCTGCGCGTGATCCTGGCCTTGCACGCGAAGTGATCCGCACAGATGCCAAGGTCGATGCGTTCTACAACAGCATTTTCCGCAATCTCGTCAGCCACATGGTGGAAAATCCTGCGACTATTTCGAGTGCGGCGCAGCTTCTGTTCGTCGCTCGCAACCTTGAACGGATTGGCGATCATGCCACCAATGTTGCCGAAATGGTGCATTTCGCTGCCACCGGAACCTATCCGCCCGAAGAAGAGCGGTGAATTTGGAGGTCTGTGGAGAAGTAGCGCAGGCCGTTTTCATCAAAATGCAGCAAATCTGAAACACAGGGCGAAAAGGAAGACCTGCACGACGGGGATGCAGGTTTATTCTGGCTGCGATGCCGAGGAGACGCAAAGATGTCTGCCGCCAAGTTACTGCTAGTAGAAGATGATCCGGCGCTGTCGGAACTGCTTGAATACCGGTTCCAGAACGAAGGGTATCAGGTCCGCTGCACCAGCGATGGTGATGAGGCCATGGTTCTTGCAAGCGAGGATGTGCCGGACCTCATCATCCTCGACTGGATGATCGAAGGTACGAGCGGCATCGAAGTGTGTCGCCGTTTGCGCCGTGACAAGGAAACTGCGCATGTGCCAATCATCATGCTGACCGCTCGCGAGGCGGAAGATGACCGGGTACGCGGTCTTGAAACCGGCGCTGATGATTATCTGACCAAGCCGTTCAGCCCGCGCGAACTCCTTGCCCGCGTTGCAGCGGTGATGCGCCGCATCCGCCCTGCCCTTGCTGGCGAGACAATTGAAGTCGGCGATATCAAGCTGGATCCTGTCGCGCACAAGGTTCAGCGCCGCGGCCGTGCGCTACAACTTGGCCCGACCGAATATCGGCTGCTGAAATTCTTTATGGAAAGTCCGGGGCGCGTATTCAGCCGAGGTCAATTGCTGGACGGTGTCTGGGGCACTGGCAGCGATATCGAATTGCGCACGGTGGACGTTCATATCCGCCGCTTGCGCAAGGCCATCGGGCTTGAAGGCATGAAGGACCCGATCCGTACAGTGCGTTCAGCCGGTTACGCTCTAGAGGCGACCTGAACCGTTCTAACCCTGCCCAAGGCCCGCCTGCTGCGTGCCTGGGCAGGCCTAGCGGCAGACGCTGACCCAGCGGGCGTCCTGATCGAAATGGAAATGGTCGGCATGCGCGGCGTTGAAGTCGGGCGACAGGACGGTTGCGAATATTCCGCATGCGTCGTCCCGAATGCGCTGGAGGAAGCGGGTCTTGTCTGCGCCTTCATCCCAGTCACCGATCAGCGTGATCCGACGGCCATCTTCCAGAACAAAAGCGGATATGTCGATTGCATTGGCAGTCGCATGCTGGCTCCATGAGGAAGAACCGCTGATCTTGCGACAGTTGAAAGCGCCCATGTGCTCTATCCGGGCAAGATCGCTGCCAAGGATTTCGCGTGCGGCGGGTTCGACCGATTTTCGTTTCCACATCTCAAGCCCTGTGGCGACAGGGCAAGTGACAGCAGGCGTAGCAGGGGCGAGCGGAAAATCGGCAAGCTGCGTCCGGTCCGGACGGGCACACGCACCCTCCCCTGTTTCCGGCAAAGCGGTGTAGGAAACGGAACTGCGTTCAAGTACCGCGCGGCATTCGGTGATGTCATCACGCAGCGCGACCAGCTTTTGCGAGGTTGCCCAACCGACCGGATCATCCAGTTTCAGCGGCGCGTAGGGGTTGTGTTCAGGGTGATCTTGCAGCCAGCGCCAACCGGCGAATCCTGCCACTCCCACCCCGATCAGCAGAACAAGGCGAAAGACTGTTCTGGCAGCGCTGCCGCGCTTCTTGCGCCCCATGGCTAACAAGCTCCTCTAATGAAAATCGCGCGATTTCGGGATGATCCTGTGATTGCGCGGATGGCCTGTAACATTGGGTAGCTGATCTATCAGATCTCTTGGCTGAACGAGATCGCCCTGATGCGATTTTTTCACTTGTGCTTCATCCACTTGGCCAAGTGCAATGGACGACCGGCTGCCCGGCATCTTGTGACTGTTTAGCGGCGAATTCACATGGTCCGCGCGCGCAACCGGCGCGTTGAGCATATCATCGGACAGACCGTAAAGCTGGCCGGTCGCATCTGTCATGTGATGAGCGATGACGTGGATCACCTCATCATCATATTCCACGCGCCCGCGCACCTCCATCAGCCGCGCGCCCATTACAACCTTGCGCTGTTTCTCTTTCAAATCAGGCCATACGACCAGATTGATGACGCCGGTTTCATCCTCCAGCGTGATGAAGCACACCCCCTTTGCACTGCCCGGGCGCTGCCGGATCAGCACCACGCCGGAAACCTGCACCATGGACCGGAATTTGCGGTTCCTCAAATCGCAGGCCCGCACAAAACCACGCTCGGCAAGGTCGGGGCGAAGGAAAGACATCGGGTGCGCTTTCAGGCTGAGGCGCGTGGTCTGGTAATCGGCGACCACTTCCTCGCTCATCGGCATGGCGGGAAGCTGCGTTGCGCGCCGTTCTGCGCCTTCGTCGCGCTCTTCGGCGGCACGGAACAGCGGCAGGTCCGGTCCCGCAATCAGACTGCGCGCATCCCACAAGGCCTGCCGGCGCGGCAGCTTCAGCGATGCAAAGCAGTCTGCGCTGGCAAGCCGTTCGATATGGGCAGGCGAAAGCCCCGCCCGCTCCCGCAATTGGGCAACATCGCGATAAGGGCCGTTCTCCACCCGCTCTGCAATCAGTTGCGCTGCGATATGTTCGGGCAAACCATCCACTTGCCTAAGCCCCAGACGCAGCGCGATATGCCTGTCGAAACGGCCTGAGCGCGCGTCGCTTTCCTGCGCCATTACCTCCAGCGAACAATCCCAATCGCTGCCATTCACATCCGCAGGCAGAACCTCGACCCCGTGCTCTCTTGCATCGCGCACGATCTGCGCCGGCGCGTAAAAGCCCATGGGCTGCGAATTCAGAAGCGCAGCGGCAAAGGCTGCGGGGAAATGACATTTCAGCCAGCTCGACACATAAACAAGATGCGCAAAGCTCGCCGCGTGGCTTTCAGGGAAGCCGTATTCGCCAAACCCTCTGATCTGGTTGAAGCAGCGTTCGGCAAAGTCGCGATCGTAGCCGCGCGCCACCATCCTTTCGACCATCATGTCCTGCAATTCGTCAACCATCCCGCGCGAACGGAAGGTCGCCATTGCCTTGCGCAGGCGGTTCGCCTCTTTCGAAGAGAATTTCGCCGCATCCAGAGCGATCTTCATCGCCTGCTCCTGAAAAATCGGCACGCCAAGAGTGCGTTCAAGAATGCTCGAAAGTTCATCAGGCGGGCCGTGCTGCGGCGATGGCGCGGGGATCGAAACCGGCTCCGCCCCGCGGCGGCGTTTCAGATAGGGGTGCACCATATCCCCCTGAATCGGACCGGGCCGCACGATCGCCACCTGAATCACAAGGTCATAGAATTCCCGCGGACGAAGGCGCGGCAGCATGTTCATCTGCGCCCGGCTTTCCACCTGAAACACACCGAGCGAATCCCCCTTGCGCAGCATGGCGTAGGTTTCAGGATCTTCGCGCGGCACGCTTGCCAGCGTCAAAGAGCGATCATGGTGATCTTCCAGCAGATCGAGGCACTTCTTGATGCAGGTGAGCATCCCCAGCGCCAGAACATCAACCTTCAGGATACCCAGCGCTTCGATATCGTCCTTGTCCCACTCGATAAAGCTGCGATCCGGCATCGCGCCATTGCCAATCGGGACGGTTTCGGTCAGCGCGCCCTGCGTCAGGATAAACCCGCCGACATGCTGGGACAGGTGGCGCGGCATTCCGATCATTTGCTGTGTCAGTTTCAGCACGCGCTTCAGATGCGGATCGGTAATATCCATACCCGTTTCAGAGGCGTGCTTTTCACTGATCTCGCGCCCCCAACCGCCCCATACCGTGCGCGCGAGTGAACTGGTCACATCTTCGGACAGGCCCATCGCCTTGCCCACTTCGCGAATGGCCATGCGGGGGCGATAGTGGATGACAGTTGCCGTCAGTCCCGCACGATGGCGGCCATATTTGCGATAAAGATACTGGATCACCTCCTCACGCCGCTCATGCTCGAAATCGACGTCGATATCGGGCGGTTCCTTGCGGTCTTCGGAAATGAAGCGGTCAAACAGCAAAGCGTGCTTGGCCGGATCGACGCTGGTGATGCCAAGGCAGTAACAGACGGCCGAATTCGCAGCAGACCCGCGCCCCTGGCACAGAATGGGCGGGGAAACTTCATTGCGGGCGAAATCGACGATATCCTTGATCGTCAGGAAATACCGCGCCAGTTCCATCTTGCCGATCAGCGCCAGCTCTTTCTTCAGCGTGTCGCTCACTGTTTCAGGCAAGCCATCGGGATAACGCCACCGCGCGCCCTTCCACGTTTCGCTTTCGAGATATTGCTGCGGAGACTGGCCGTCGGGGTAAATCTCTTCCGGATATTCGTACCGCAATTCTTCAAGGGAGAACGTGCAGGCATCGGCCACTGCGCGTGCCGCGGTGATTGCATGCGGCCAGCGTTCAAACAGGCGGCACATTTCGTGCGGCGGTTTCAGATAGCGTTCTGCATTGGCGTTGAGCAAATGGCCCGCTTCGGCAACAGTCGTCTTGTTGGCAATCGCTGTCATCACGTCCTGCAACGGGCGGCGATCGGGCGCGTGATAATGCACATCATTGGTCGCCAGCAGGCCAAGGCCGTTATCGCGGGCCATCGCATCAAGACGGTCAATGCGGGCAATATCATTCCCGCGATACAGATAGCTTGCCGCCAGATGGCCCAATGCCGGTATCTGACGGACGAGGTGCGGCAGGATTTCGGGAAACGGGGCGGTCAGCTGCGCTTCCTTCGTGCGGTCAGCATCCGCATCCAGCGGCACGACATTGCTGGGCACGGTGATCGTAAAGCCCGTGTCCAGATTGTCCGGCGGCAGCGCAATCAGGTGCACGCCTTCGCAATGCTGCGCCAGCATGGGCAGGCTGATCTCGCACACGCCCTTTTCCTGCCATTCTCCGCCCAGGGTCTGCATCCGGCCTGCGCTGATAAGCTGGCACAGGCGTCCGTAAGCGGCGCGGTCTTTGGGGTAAGCGAGGAATGCCAACCCCTCCACCGTTTCAATCCGTGTGCCGATTACCGGGCGCAGTTTCAGCGTTGCCGCCTCGGTATGGATGCGCACCACGCCTGCAAAACTGTTGGCATCGGCAATGCCGATCGCATCATAACCCAGCGACCGCGCCGTCATCACAAGATCCACCGCATCGGACGCGCCACGTAAAAAGCTGAAGCAGCTTACAAGGCCAAGCTCCACGAAGGGCGCGCGCGAAGGCGCTTCGACCAGATCGGGGTCGATCTCAAGCGTGCGTTTATCAGGGGTAAGCGGCGCATCAGGCATGTCACGCGCCCAGTTCGACGAGACGCGCCTTTACCGCGGCAAGATCATGCGCGAACTTTTCCGCCTGTTCCTGCCGCGCTGCTCCATCAAGGCGCAGGAGATAGGACGGGTGCGCTGTCACCCACAATTCGCTGCCATCTTCCAACGGCATCGGTTTGCCGCGCGCCCGCGCAATGCTGACTGTCTTGCCCAGCAATCCGCGCGCAGCAGACGCCCCCAAGGCCAGCACCACACGCGGCTTTACGACATCACGTTCCGCTTCAAGCCACCAGCGGCAAGTGTCGATTTCCTTGGCTGTGGGGGACTGGTGCAGGCGCCGCTTGCCCTTCCAGGTGAACTTGAAATGCTTGACCGTATTGGTGACGTAGGCAGCGCTGCGATCAATGCCTGCCACACCCAGATATTCATCAAGCAATTGCCCCGCAGGCCCGACAAAGGGGCGGCCCTGTTCATCCTCCTGATCGCCGGGCTGTTCGCCCACAATCATCAGCGCAGCAGCAGGCGCGCCCTCTCCCATAACGGCACGGGTGCTGCATTCGGCGATGGGGCAATCGCGGCACGCGCCGATACTGGCGGCGATGGCTTCCAACGTTTGCGGTTTCTCACGCGTCTCGCGCTCTCCGGCTGCGACCATGCCTGCCTCGCGCGCCTGTGCCCCCGCAATCAGATCGGGGATCAGCGCGGCCTCTGGCATGTTCTTCCAGTATTTCTTGGGCATCTCCGACAGCATCGCGCCAACTTTCAGCCGCGCCGGATTGAAGATGGAGGAATAGTAGGACTTCCACAGCTCCTCCACCGGATCGCCCGCAGGTGCATCCTCGCGCCGGGCCGGACCGCTTTCGCGCATGGTTGTACCGTCCCAGTGCAGGCAGCCGCGCGGGGTCAGGATCGACCAGTTCATATTAGCAAAGCGGCGCATGAAGAAACCCGCATTGGTGCGCACGATATGGTGATCGGGTTCAAACCACGCGACATAGTGATCCGCACCGCTTTCATCGGTGACTTCGCGAAAGCGCACGAAAGCATGCATTTTGTGACTGTCGCGGCGAACGGACTTGTCCAGCTCCTCTATCCGCCGGACATCAGGATCAGCCTTGTCCTCCATACAGCGTGGATTTGCCTGAAGCCGCCACAGCACGCAATAAAGCAGGCTGAAACGTTCGGGATCGGAATGCAGGGCTGCATTGCGGGCAAGCTGCATGAACCGCTTTGACGCGCGCACCTGCCGCGCATCTTCATCCGGCACAGGCAGGCGACGCTCCCCCTTTGACGGGCCTTCTTGCGCGAACAGATCGCCTGTACCGCCCGGCTCCACCCACGAAACGCGGTCTGGCGGCACGTCGCACTGGATCAGGCCGCGCGCACGCTCCCGCCAAAAGGCGAAGTCATCGGGCTGCGGCATGTGGACCACATAATGTGCACCCAAAGAGACATTCTGCATCGCGACCATCCTCAGAACAGTTCCAGCTGTTCCGATTTCGGGGCGAGCAAGGCGCGCAAGTCGGCGCGGTCCGTCAACAGGGTTGGCCTCCAGTCGAGCGCGATCAGGAAGGGGCGCACCTTGGAAATCGACTGCGTCAGCCGCGCCACATCATCCAATCGCAATGTCCGGTGCCTGCGCGCACGCAGGATTTTCGCAACCGCAGTGGTGCCCAGCCCCGGCACACGCAGCAATTGCTCTTTCGACGCGCGGTTCACATCGACAGGGAAGTGCTCCCGAAATTTCAGCGCCCATGCCAGCTTGGGATCAATATCAAGCGGCAGATTGCCGTCCTTGCCCGTCGCCTGCGCCACCTCTGCCGGAGCGAACCCGTAAAACCGCATCAGCCAGTCAGACTGGTAAAGCCGGTGTTCGCGCATCAGCGGAGGGCGTTTCAAAGGCAGCACCGCGCTTGCATCGGGGATCGGAGAAAACGCGCTGTAATAGACGCGCCGCAGACCGAATGCGCCATACAGGCGGCTTGCCTTGCCGACGATATCGGCATCGTTTGCATCATCCGCACCGACAATCATCTGTGTCGACTGGCCTGCCGGGGCAAAGCGCGGGGCGTTTCGGAAACGCTTCCTTTCATCCTTGGCTTCGATGATGCGGGCTTTCGTCTTGCCCATTGCGCCTTCGATCTGGTTTTCATCCTTGTCCGGGGCAAGCTGGGTCAGCCCCTTGCGCGTGGGCAGTTCGACATTGATGGAAATGCGATCTGCATACAGCCCGGCCTGATGGATCAGTTCCGGATCAGCCTCGGGAATGGTCTTGAGGTGAATATAGCCGCGAAAATCGTGCTCTTCGCGCAGGATGCGCGCGACTTCGACCAATTGCTCCATCGTGTGATTGGAGCTTTTGATGATGCCCGACGACAGAAACAGCCCTTCGATATAATTGCGGCGATAGAAATTAAGCGTCAGGTCCGCGACTTCCTGCGGCGTGAAGCGCGCGCGGCGGACATTGCTGCTCTTGCGATTGATGCAGTAGTGGCAATCGAAGATGCAGTGATTGGTCAGCAATATCTTGAGCAGGGAAATGCACCGTCCATCGGGTGCATAGGCGTGACAGATGCCCATCCCCTCTGTCGATCCGATCCCCTTGCCGCCCAACGAGTTCTTTTTCGCCGTACCCGATGACGCGCAGGAGGCATCATACTTGGCCGCATCGGCGAGAATCTCGAGTTTCTGTCTAAGTGTTTGCTGTGTCATGATGGAACCGTGGAACGTGGCTGTTCCTTATATGTTCCAACGCAGGCTTGCACAAATGCAAAGCATGCAAGCAACAGTCAGCAATGTGAGAAGGGGCTACACCCCGGTGCAATAAAGGGGCGCTATCAAACGGTGCGCAGGCCGCTGTGCTTGCGATCTGCCATCACGTTCGCGCCGCTTATCGAACACAGGTGATCCAGCACCGCAGAGTGCATCTCGCCTTCGAAAGCGACACCGGCAAAGCGGCCATCGACCCATGCAACCGTACCAAGCGGTGCATTCACACCGTTCACCTTCATGGTGACGCGATCGCCCACTTGGGCAAAACCATTGCTTCCGCGAATCTTGCACCCGCCTTCGGAGATGTCGATCATATCGACAAAGACGACGCGCGACTGGACACGGCTTTTGACCATCATACTCAGCGGACGACGGTTCGACGAACGGGAGATGGAGTGCATTTGCATGAGTTCGCAATGACAGAGAATCGTAAACAAACCTTAAGCCCGCAGGTAAACCGGCTTTAACCTTTTGCCCGTTTTTGACGTCATGCTGTCAGGGGAAAAGCCCCTGCAAATACCAGTCCGGCAAGCCTCCGCGACCATCACCAGCGATGCCGTGGCGGTAAATCCAATAACGCCCTCCATTCGCATCTTCGATCCGGTAATAGTCGCGCAAACGTACGCTCGACCGCGACCGCCACCATTCCGGCGCAATGCGTTCCGGCCCTTCCACACGCGCCACTTCGCGCACCTTGCCCCGCCAGCGAAAACGCTGTGGCAGACCATCCGGCGTTGCATAAAGGACGGCGATCTTCTCCTCTTGTTCCAGCAATTTCAGTGGCCTGTGATGAAATTCTAATATTCCCTGCGAAGTCGGAAGCGGTTCCATCGGCCCCTGCCAACGCTGCGCGCGTTCGGGCAGGTGGCTGGCATGGGGCACAGGGCGGCGCACAGCCTGCGGCCCCAGACGAACCGCCAGCCTATCGACACAGGCGCCTAACGATGTGCCATGGCGCTGGGCGGCCTGTTCGATATCGTCCTGCGAAATGCCAAGCGGTTCAGACCAGCTTGCCCGCAGGCGCACAGTCTCTATCCCGAAGCCCGCTTCCACATCGTCCAGTTTGGATGAAAAAAGGCGCGTAATATGATCCGCCTCGCGCGTGGCCGCAGCCAGTTCGAGACGACGCACAAGCACCTCTCCGTCAACGCGCCATAGCCCCAGTTCAAGCCTGCGCGCGCCCTCCCCGCGCGCTTCGAGTTCGCGCACCATGTCCGCTGCCAGATCGGTCAGCACCGTATCCAGCAGCGCACGATGACGGATCGGCTCCATCAGACGGCGCTGCACCAGCGGCATCTGCTGCGGGACAACCGGCAATAGCGGTTCGGGCACATGCCCCAGCAATTGATCAAGGCGGATAAGCGGATTGGCAGCAGGCGATTTGCGGTTCCTGAAACGGCGCTGCAAGGCGTCACGACCGCGCGCCTCGTCCCCTTCGCCATCCGTCACGCCTGCAAGGTCCCCCAACCGCTTGAGGCCCAGGCGGCGCAGCACCGTCAACACATCGGTATCAAGCCGCAATGCCGCAACCGGCAGATCAATCAGAGCGCGCAGGATTGCCGCACTGGAAGCAGCGCCGACAATCTTTCGTGACGGCCCGTAATGCGCGAGCGCCCAAGCAGCCCCGGCAGTGGGTGCGATAGCGGTGCGCACTGCCAGCTTGCGCCGGGTAAAAGCGCGCTCGACATCAGCAATCAGCTTTTCCTCTCCACCAAACAGGTG
>JAXHVK010000012.1:0-37382 GCA_034211135.1 Pseudomonadota bacterium | reverse complement strand
CCATCAAGTGGATGCGTAACGCGTACAAAAGCGCAAACAGCATAAGCAATCCGAACAGCGTCGCCGTCAGCACAATCAACGGCGTCGTCAGCGCGGTGTTCGCCACAGTGTTGATCAGCATCTGCACCGAAATCGGCGTCGCAAGGCTGAGAAGGCTGATGCCCACGCCGTAAACCAGCGCGAGCCAATAGAAATTACCCTCTGGCCGGAGGATTTCGAAAAAGGTGCGAAAGAACTTCGGCAGCGAAATTCGGTCGCCATATTTCGGTTCTTGAACGGGCATGGCCGGTTACGATCCAATCAACGCAAAAATGCTTCAGTCGCAGGGGAAACCTGTCCTTTAATCGAGTTAGGGTGCGTCCGCCGATCCCGCGCCAGATGCACTCCACCCTTATCTCGATATAACACCAGTTTGTTTCCTCAGTTCCCGTTTTTCGACTTGCGGCGCAAAAAATCTAGGTAGTCGGTTTGCCAGCGCCACCACGCCTGCATCGACAAACCGGGAACCAGTCGATACGCGAACCGTCAAAAGGCGCGTGTAACCGGCTGGCAGTTGCGCGCGAATAGGGGCGCAAAGGGACTTATACATGAAAAAAATCATCATCATTCTCGCGCTCGCCGCGCTGGCCGTGGCCTATTTCTATTTCGACCTTGGCCAGTACCTGACTTTTGATGCGGTCAAGCAGCAGGTTGCCGACGCGCAGCAGACCTATCGCGAAAATCCGCTATTGGTGATCGCGATCTTCTTTGCTGCCTATGTGGTTGTGACCGCCGCTTCGTTTCCCGGTGCAGCAGTGCTTACGCTGGCTGCGGGCGGATTGTTCGGTCTGGTTGCTGGCACGATCATCGTCTCCTTTGCCTCTACCATCGGCGCAACGCTGGCTTTCCTGTCATCGCGTTTTGTCCTGCGCGACACGATCGAGGCGAAGTTCGCGGACCGTCTGAAAACCATCAATGACGGGCTTGAGCGCGATGGCCCGTTCTATCTTTTCACATTGCGGATGATCCCGGCGATCCCGTTTTTTGTCGTCAACCTTGTCATGGGCCTGACCCGCATCCGCATCTGGACCTATGCTCTGGTCAGCCAGATCGGGATGCTTCTGGGCACGATTGTCTATGTGAATGCGGGCCAGCAGCTCGCCAGTCTTGATAGTCCGGAAGGTATCTTCACCCCCGCAGTGATCGCGTCGTTCGTGCTGCTTGGCATTGCGCCGTGGATCGCAAAGTTCATCATCGGCATCATCAAACGTCGCAAGGCCTACAAAGGCTACACAAAGCCCAAGAGCTTCGATCGCAACATGGTTGTCATCGGCGCTGGTTCTGCCGGTCTGGTATCCGCTTACATCGCCGCACAGGTAAAGGCGAAGGTCACGCTGGTCGAAGCAGGCGATATGGGCGGCGACTGCCTGAACACTGGCTGCGTTCCGTCAAAGGCTCTTATCAAAAGCGCCAAGACGGCAGAGACAATGCGCCATGCTGACCGGTACGGCATCACGCCTGTCCAACCGGAAGTGCCCTTCAAACAGACCATGGCGCGCGTGCTGGATGTGATCAAAACGATTGAGCCGCATGACAGTGTCGAACGCTACACCGAACTCGGCGTCGATGTGGTGAAAGGCTATGCCAAGATCATTGATCCCTGGACCGTCGAAATCGCACTCAATGATGGCGGCACGCAGCGGCTGACGACGCGCAGCATCGTGATCGCGACGGGCGCGGCGCCGTTTGTGCCCCCGCTCGAAGGGATTGAGACGTCGGGCTATCTCACCAGTGAAACGCTGTGGGAAGAGTTCGCGAAACTTGACCGCGTGCCGGAAAATGTCGCCGTACTTGGCGGTGGCCCGATCGGTTGCGAGCTTTCGCAGGCCATGGCGCGCCTTGGCGCCAATGTTACACAGGTAGAGCGCGGCGCCCGTGTTCTGGGGCGCGAGGATGAGGAAGTCTCCGCCCTCGCAAAACAGGCATTGGAAGGCGCGGGCGTCACTGTGCTGACAGGCCACAATGCCGTGCGCATTGCAGACGGTGCTATTGTGGTAGAAGCCGATGGCGAGGAAAAGCGCGTGCCATATGATGCGCTGATCGTGGCTGTCGGGCGCAAGGCGCGGCTGACCGGTTTCGGGCTGGAAGATCTGGGTGTGGACACAGACAAGACCGTCAACACTGATGAATTCCTGACGACCAAATTCCCGAATATTTACGCCGCTGGCGATGTCGCCGGTCCGTATCAGTTCACCCACACTGCCAGCCATCAGGCATGGTATGCCAGCGTCAATGCGCTGTTCGGCCAGTTCAAACGGTTCAAGGCTGATTACCGTGTGATCCCCGCGGTCACTTTCCTCGACCCCGAAGTCGCGCGCGTCGGCCTGAACGAAGCGGAAGCGAAAGAGCAGGGCGTCGCATACGAAGTCACCCGTTACGATTTTGACGATCTGGACCGCGCAATCACCGAAAGCGAAACGACAGGCTTTGTCAAAGTGCTGACACCGCCCGGAAAAGACAAGGTGCTGGGCGTAACCATTGTCGGTTCGCATGCAGGGGAATTGCTGGCGGAATATGTCCTCGCGATGAAGCACAATATCGGGCTCAACAAGATCCTCGGCACGATCCATTCCTATCCGACCATGGCAGAGGCGAACAAGTTTGCCGCCGGTAACTGGAAAAAGGCGAACAAGCCCGAAGCCGCGTTGAAATTCGTCGAACGCTTTTTCAGCTGGCAGCGCGGGTGAGTTCAGTGCAAGTGGCGCTCTGGACAGGAGTGCGAAGACTTGGACTGGTTTGATCAATTGCGCCCGATTGCGGGGCTTGGTGTCCTTGTCGCTATTGCATGGGGGTTGAGCGAGAACCGCAAGGGCCGCCCTTCGTGGCGTTGGATACTGGGCGCGTTGGGATTGCAGGCGGCGCTCGCGCTGCTGATCGTGCGGGTGCCGTTTGTCTGGGCGGCGATGGAGTTCCTAAATCGCGGAGTGTCCGCCATTGAAGCGGCCACGCTGGATGGTTCTTCCTACATGTTCGGCTATCTGGGCGGTGCACCTTTGCCGTTTGAGCTGGCAGAAGGCGTGGATGCGCCCGTCATCATCGCTTTCCAGATATTGCCGCTGGTGATCGTCTTTTCCGCGCTCGCCGCATTGCTGTGGCATTGGGGCGTGTTGAAGGCGGCGGTGAATGGTCTGTCCTATCTTCTGCGCCGGACATTGGGCGTTAGCGGTGTTGTCGGCCTTGCTGGCGGTGCGAACATGTTTCTGGGTGTCGTTGAGAGCCCGCTCGCCGTAAGGGCCTATTTCGCACGGGTCAGCCGTGCAGAGCTGTTTCAGATCATGGTGCTGGCCATGTCCACCATCAGCGGGGCGATCCTGATCCTGTATGCGACCACTCTGCGGCAGACCGTGGATGATGCGGTCGGCCACATGATAGCAGCCTCGCTCGTCTCGCTGCCTGCTGCCTTGCTGGTGGCGAAGCTGATGGTGCCGGGCGAAGCGGACGATGCAGGGACTCAGACGGATCAGACGCAGGAAGAGCCTGCGCTGAAATATGAAAGCAGCATTGATGCCATTGTCAAAGGCACGATGGATGGGATGCAGCTGTTTCTGGCGGTTGTCGCGATTATCATCGTGGTGTTCGCTCTTGTCAGTCTGACAGATATGGCGCTCAGCCTGCTGCCACTGGTGGGCGAGGAACCGCTCACGCTTAAGCGGATATTCGGCTGGATTTTCGCTCCGCTGATGTGGCTGATCGGCGTTCCTTGGGCAGAGGCGCAGGCGGCTGGCGGGCTGATGGGGACGAAAGCGATCCTCAACGAATATGTCGCCTATCTCGAACTCGCCGCGCTGCCTGTGGACACATTCGGTGAGCGCGGCCTTCTGATCGTGACCTACGCGCTTTGCGGGGTTGCCAATCTTGCGAGCGTGGGTCTGCTGGTTTCGACTATCGGCACGCTTTGCCCTGAACGGCGGGCAGAGACAGCCGGGCTGGGCATCAAAAGCTGGATTGCGGGCAATATCGCAACCGCGATGACTGGCGCCTGGATCGGCTTGCTGACCATTGGCAGCGCGGGGTAGGCTTTCGCATGCTGGATGCCCGCCTCAGACCTGTGATCGACCCCCCGTTGAACGCTTTAGGCCGGGCTTTGGCGCGTCTTGGGGTGACCGCGAATATGCTCACCTTTTTCGGCCTTGCGCTGGGGCTGGGCGGGGCGGTTGCCATCGCTTTCGGAGAGCTTTGGACGGGGCTTGCGCTGATTGTTGCGAACCGCTGCGCAGACGGGCTGGACGGAGCAGTCGCGCGCGCCAACGGGCCAACGACGCTGGGCGGGTATTTCGACATCGTGGCGGATTTCGCCTTCTACGTCTCGATACCGGTAGGCTTCGGCTTCCTCGCATCGCAAAACACCGCCGCAGCATTGGTTCTGGTGGCCAGTTTTGTGCTGACAGGGGTGAGCTTCCTCGCCTTTGCTGTGATCGCGGCAGAGCGGGGTGCCAGCACACAAGCGCATGGCACAAAAAGCTTTTTCTACTCCACCGGCCTTGCCGAAGGGACAGAAACAATCGCGGTTTTCATCGCCATGTGCCTGTTTCCCGGCTGGTTCGAAGTGATCGCATACTCTTACGCCGCGCTATGCGTGCTGACGGTTTTCCAGCGCAGCGCGCTCGCCGTGATGACGTTCCGCGACTAAAGGTCCAGCCGGTAGGCAACACGCTGGCGCAGGTCCATGATGCGTTTCGCATTCGCGCCAAGATCGCTTATCCCGACACGGCTGACAGAGCGGAAATCGATTTTCCCGTCAGCGACACGCGCCACAACGTCGTCCTTGAAACCGAACCAGAAAGTCTCCGCAAGCCCTTCCACGGTACCGGCCTCTTCATTGAAGCGGATGTTGCTCATGCCCATTTCCGCCATCGCCATTTGCACCGCGTTGACAGCTGCATTCGGGTCCGTCTCGCCAAGGAGCAGCGGCTCCAATTCGGGATAGCTCGCAGCGATAATATCGGCATAGCTTTGCTGCGATAGCGGCGCATCGGCGCTGGCCCACTGATCCGTCTGACCCAGTGGCACGTCATACGCGTTGATCGCATTCGCCCCTGACTGTGCGCGCGCAGCCATAACCTTTTCCGAAAGCGGCGGAGGGGTGGCGGTATCTGTGGCCATGTCGTGGATCGGATGGTCGCTGGCGCCGGCGAAGATCGGTCCGAAATAGGCGGCGATGCCGAGCGGGATCAGCAGCGCAAAAATCGCAGAGCCCATTCCGGTGCGCTGCGGTTTGCGCGCGATCAGGATGATGGAAACCAGCGCAAGGATCGCGGTGATGGCCACCAGCGCCATGCCGCCCATCGCGAAAGCCCGCAGGCCAAGCGGCCAGTCAATCACGCCGTATTTGGTCCACAGCGCACACGCCATCAGAAAGCCTGGCGTAATCAGCGCAAGGATCAGGGCGAGTCGGGCGTACCAGGGTTTCTTGTTCTGCATATCCTGACGTTTAGCGCGGCAGAGCAGGTTCGCAAATGGGCGACCTGTCACAAGTTTGCGATCAAGTTTGCGTTTCTGGGGAAACCTCTTCCCGTCTGTGCGTTACGGCCTTGGGATCGGAGTGTTCTCTGGTTGGGCGGACGTAACGTAATGCGTGCTTTCCCTCCCCAGAAAACTTAGCTAAACCCGCGTTGTCGCGGGAGGAAATACAGTAATTCGAAGGGAAAACTTGAAATGAAGCGCAACATCCTTTTCGGCTCGGCCGCAGCTGCCGGGTTCATGGCACTTGCCGCTTGCGGTGGTGGTGCAGAAGCACCGGCCGAAGAAGCAACCGCACCGACGGAAGAAGCAGCTGCACCGGCTGCTGAAGAAGCTGCTCCGGCAGAAGAAGCCGCAGAGCCGGTTCCTGAAGTTGAAGCCAACGGCACTGTCATCGAAATCAACATGTACACGAAGGACCCCGATGACTCGAGCGCCCTTCAGGTGTTCAAACCGCGCCTCGTGAATGCCAATGTCGGTGACACGATCAAGTTCATCCCGAGCGATCCGACACACCAGTCGTCATCGATCGACAGCATGGTCCCCGCCGGTGTCACCGGTTGGGAAGGTAAGATCAACGAAGAAGTCAGCTTCGTGATCCCGACCACCGGCATCTATGGTTACAAGTGCGTACCGCACTATGCAGCAGGCATGATCGGCATGGTCGTTGTGGGTTCGGGTGACGAACTCACCAACCTCGAAGATGCAAAGGGTGCATCGCATCCGGGTCTTGCCGGCCGCGAATTCGGCGAGATCTTCGAAGAAGCCGGCCTCTAAGGCTAAGCTTTACCGAACAAAGAAGGGCGGCGTGGCATCCCACGCCGCCCTTTCTTTTGTCTGGCTCTCTGAATGAAGTGCACTTGGCGCGCCCTCATGCCGCAGTCGCCATACGCGCCAATTCACATTGCGACCAGATTTCGCTGAGCGCTTCGACCAGGCGCGTAATGTCACCGTCGCTATGCACCGGAGAAGGTGTGAGCCGCAGGCGCTCGGTCCCGACAGGAACCGTCGGATAGTTGATCGGCTGCACATAGATGCCGTGATTGTCCATCAACCAGTCGCTTATCATTTTGCACTTCTTCGCATCGCCCACCATCACCGGAATGATATGGCTGGGATTGGCAAGATGCGGGATGCCCATGATATCAAGCTGGCGGCGCACCTGCGCCACACGGTCGCGCTGCATTTCGCGTTCGCGGTCGCTGCTCTTCAAATGCCGGATACTGGCTGCCGCACCCGCAGCCACAGCCGGGGGAAGGGCGGTAGAAAAGATGAACCCGCTCGCAAAAGAGCGCACGAAATCGACTAGGTTAGCAGACGCAGCAATATAGCCGCCCATCACACCGTAAGCCTTGCCCAGCGTGCCTTCGATCACGTCGATCCGGTCCATCAGGCCTTCGCGCTCGGCAATGCCGCCGCCGCGCGGACCATACAGGCCCACGGCATGCACTTCGTCGATGTAACTCATCGCGCCGTGTTTCTCACAAACGTCGAGAATTTCCGCAATCGGCGCGATGTCGCCGTCCATGGAATAGACGCTTTCAAAAGCGACCAGCTTGGGCACTTCCGGGCCGAATTCGGACAGCATTTTGTCCAGATCTTCGGGATCGTTGTGCTTCCAGATTTTGTAAGGCGCACGGCTGTGACGGATGCCTTCGATCATGCTGGCGTGGTTCAGCGCGTCCGAGAAGACAACGCAGCCCGGTATCTTGTTCGCCAGAGTTCCAAGGCCCGCCCAGTTGGAAACATAGCCCGATGTGAACAGCAGGGCGCTTTCCTTGCCGTGCAGATCAGCCAGTTCGCGCTCCAGTTCCACATGGTAGTGATTGGTGCCCGAAATATTGCGTGTGCCCCCTGCGCCAGCGCCGCATTCGTCAAGGCAATCGTGCATCGCCTCCAGCACGGCGGGGTGCTGGCCCATGCCGAGATAATCGTTAGAGCACCAGACGGTTACAGCCTGTGTTTCATCGCTTTCCAGAAAGCGGGTCGCATGGGGGAACTTGCCGCGATGGCGTTTGATATCGGTGAACACCCGATACCGTCCTTCCTCGCGAACGCTTTCCAGCTGCTCTGCGAAAAACCCCTCATAGTCCATCATTCTTCCCCTCTTGGGTCGTCTCTATTCGATATTTGCAACAATTCAATTCACACGGCCCCGAAAGGCCCAGCCCCACAGCATCCCGTCGCGGAACGGCAGGGCAAGAAACAGGTGCTCCAGCGCGCCAAGAGCGCACAGCGTTGTCAGCAAGCTCGCGCCGACCATCTCCGCGCTGCCGACAGGGGCGGCCACGGCGAGCGATCCGAACCATGCGGCCGCGCAAACAGTGGCCGCAATCGAAAGCGCCAGCAGCACTGTCATCCGGTTCCGCCCGAAATAGCTTTTGAGATAGCTCAGATGCGGCGGAAGCATTTCCGCGCTCGAATTGGGGACGCCGACGAACATGTTGATCTTGGCGGAAAGCCGCAGGATGAACAGCATGACGAAAACCGTCGCGCCAATCTGGTTGGGCAGGTTCCATGACAGCGAAATCAGCAGCAGAGCGGTCAGCGCCAGAGCGACTTCGTGATGGATCACAGTCGCGCTGGCCTGCGTGAACCGCTCCATCCCCCGCACGCCGGGGGCCTGAGGTACGCGGCGCGGGCCTGCAGCGGCGCCTGTGAGAAAGCCGATTTCATGCCAGCCCCACACCATCAGCGCGCCGATGAACGCGGCATAGATGGCCAGCACCGATACACTTTGCGATGCCGCCAGTATCACCACCAGTCCGGCAACACCGAACAGCCCGCCGATCATCAGGCTTTTGGGAAAAGTCGTGCGATCACGATTGTCCGCCCAGGCCACAAGCCCGGTCGCCACGAACCAGATCATCACCGTCACAAAGAACGGGACAATATGACCATCCCAACTTACCATGCAGGGTGCAGCCTGATTGTATCGGGAAGGACATTCTTGTTGGTCCGCTGGAAATACATGCGGGCGAAGTTGTAGCCGGCGCCTGCCATCCCGCTGATGCGTTTGAACAGGCCGCCGATACCGCCTTGCGCCTTGCCGTCCTCTATCCGGTTGGAAGCCATACGCAGGGCCTCCATCCGGGCGCGGAACTTCGGATCGTCAATGTCCAGCTCTACAGGAAAGACCTGGCGGTTGATCTGGTTGCAGATCGAGAAAACCTTGTAATCATATTCCGTCGGATCAACGCCCAGCGCCTTGTGAAAGACGGGCCGTGCATGGTCGCGCACATACATGGTGGCGTAGACGGACAGCAGGAAGAACCGGATCCAGAGCTTGTTTGCGCCTTTGAGCAGATCGGGGTCCGCATGCATCAGCATGGCAAAGGCTTCGCCGTGGCGGAATTCGTCATTGCACCATTCTTCGAACCAGTCGAAAATCGGGTGGAATTTGTTCTGCGGGTTTGCGGCCAGATGGCGGTAGATCGTGATGTACCGCGCATATCCGATCTTTTCGGACAGATAGACCGCGTACCAGATGAATTTCGGTTTGAAATAGGTGTATTTCTTGGTCTTCGTCAGAAAGCCCAGATCAACGCCGATGCCTGCATCTTTCAGGCTTTCATTGATGAAGCCCGCATGGCGGCTTTCATCGCGGGCGAGCAGTTTGAAAAGCTGTTTTACATCGGGGTTTTTCGTGCGTCTTGCTATCTCTGCATAAAGGACACAGCCGGAAAACTCCGAAGTCATCGAACTGACGAGGAAGTCAGTGAATTCTACCCTCAGTTCGGGTTCAAGACTTTCGATGATGCCTTCGAAATCGCCTTTCTGGCGGAAATGGGTCTTGTTCGGATCGCCGACCATATCTGCGATCAACTGGTCCCATTCGGCGCGCACGGGTGTGACATCAATGGCGTCCAGCGCATCGAAATCCGTGGTGTAGAAACGCGGCGTCAACATGGTGTCCTGCGTGGCGAGGGCCATTGCCTCTTCGCTGGTCATCATATCGTGCGCGCCAGCGCCAGCCGCTTTGATATCGGTGTGGGCGTTCATTTGATCCTCCCGGCGTTGAAGCTGACTTCGTAAAGCTCGGCCAAATCGAAATAGGCCGCGATTTTGATAAGGGTGCGCTTGATCGGTCCGGCGCGGGTCACAGTCGCGCTGCGCTGGAAAATCAGTTTCTCGCCAAAGCCGATGGAGATCGGCGCGCCGTGAACCCGCACGGTATCGCCGGGGCCGATTTCGACATCGCCATCCAGTTCGACATGCGCGTGGAAATGCGCCGGGCTTTGCTCAACGGTGATGGTGCAGGGCGTGTCAAAACGCCTGGCAGCGGAATTGATTTGCGGGGTCGCAGCGTGATCCATGGCTCAGCGTCCCTTCTTCAGAATTTCGTGATAGACCGCGTCAACGCCTTCGCCAAAGGATGCCAGCTCTACCGAACGATCGGTCTGCGTGTCGCGCAGTGTCAGCGTGCCATCATCCCATGCGATCAATTGAAACGGAACAGCCGGGCCAAGTCCGTGTGCGCGGCGATTATGCGTCATTGCGCGGGCCGTCGCGCGAACGAAGCCGCCAGTGCCGGATGCAAAGCGGGCCAGTTCTTCGCCCGTTTCGCCATCGGCGACCCAGATGCTGCCATCGGCGCTGTCATAGAACTGAATGCTGCGCGCATCGATTGATGCGACACCGCGTTCGGCGCGGATCTGATCGGGCACAGCCTGCCGTTCGAAAAAGCCGAAGCTTGTCGCCATAGCGAGGGCGAGAGTGACCGCGACCACGACGCCCATCGCAACCAATGGCAGGGTGTGGACGCGGAAATCCTCATCATCATAGGTTTTGACGACAGTCACGGGGATGAAAACGGGTGCGATCAGATTGGCGATCATGCGGGCGCTCCTTCAAGATTTCCCTTGTTCGCAGGGTTACCGGCATTGTCGGCCGCGTCTTTGACATCGCTCAAATGCCGATCAATCTCGGTGAATCTGGCGCAGGCATCGGCAAGGATTTGCGCAACGCCAGCGGCATCAGGCACAGCGCGCAGCATGGGTTGCGGGTGCGCGAAACGCAGCGGGCGCACATGTGGCCACAACAGGAAATAGCCCAGCGTACGCTCTCCGGCGAGCTCGACCGCGATATCGCCGTGATCTCCTGATCGCTGGCTGAGATGGGCGGCGGTGATGTGTTTTAGCGGGATGTTGATCCGCGCTTCGACCGCCATACCGATCCGCAGGATCAGGCGCTGGTCAGTCAGGATGTACAGCGTGGTGCGCGCGCTTTGCCATGCCATCACAAACAACAGGGCAAGCCCGAACAGGCCCGCACCGGCAAGGAAGACAGCGCCATCAGGATTGCCCATCGCAATCGCAAGCGCGATCAGCACGGCGAAATAGATCGCGAACTTGACCATGTGAAACGCGCTGCGGGCAAGGACCGGCACATTTGGCCGGCCCTTCCACAACACTTTTTCATCCATTGCAGGCGTGCCCATCGGATCGCCATTGGCGCCGGGCCCGTCCGCAGGCGTGATAGCCGGGTGATCCCTCTCCGGCTTCACAGGAACGGCTCCGCACGCTCAGGCGTCGCATACATGTAGCCGCCGCCGAAATAGGCCATGATCTTGTCCTCTTCCAGACGGGTGATCTGGCCGGGTGTCTTGATCCGCGGGACATCGGCGTATTGCGCAGCGGTGATGGCGTCGATCTGCACCAGTTCCTTGTTCTCGGGCAGCAGGCCGGCCAGCAGGCCTTTGGTCTGCACGACCGCAACGAACATCGGTGCCAGAACCTTGTCACCGGCATTCGTCTCAATCTCGAGATAGCGGATGATGTGCTCTGACTGGTCGACCCAGATATCGCTGACTTTGCCGACGTGATCGACATTCATGTCATAGACGTCCCAGCCGACGATGTTCGGATCGTTCGGAGCGATTTCGATCTCGTGTGAATCGCCGATCGGCACAATGCGCGGACGGCCATCAAAGGTGAGGTCGGGATAGTCCTGACGGTTGGCCCATGCAGCCGGGCCCATGCCGTCCTTCATCGCATCGCCGGTCGGCACGTAAGGCGCACCCCCTGCCGGAAAGGCGCGGGTTGCCGGAACGTCTACCGGATCACGCGCGACATCTTCAGGAACGTAGGTTCCGCGGCCATGCGGGAGATCAAACACCTTCTTGTCCCCCTGGAATAGCGATGGCGGATCCAGCCTGCCGTTCCATTCATCCTCCAGCGGATAGCCCTCCCGCCGGCTTTCACGGTTCAGGTAGAAAACCAGTCCGATGAAGAAGAAGAAAAACAGGAAAAACGCCAATTCTGCGACGTCGAATGTTCCCGCGATATAGGTGGTATTCATTGCACGTTCCTCTCGTGGATCAGCTCGGCTGAGGTGCGGCCGGTTGTGGTGCGCGCCCGGTTCATGATTTCAGGCACAGTCATGTCGGGAATTCGCGCAGGCCAAAGGCCGTCTCGGCGCCCTCCCTGGTTGCGATCGTGGATCGGCGACTTCGTCCCACAAGCGGCCCGATCGCGGCGAGACCTGCAAGAAGCAGCAGGATTTCGATGGTGTAGACAGTGGTGTAACCCGTCGCTCGGCTCGCTCCGACGACGACAGCATCTGCCCCGGTTGAAGATGATGTGACCAGCGCTCCGATCCCATCGCGAAGCGCGCCGCCAATGGCGATGCCAAGCCCCGCGCAGGTCGCCTGCACCGCGCCCCATGCGCCCAGCGCAAGGCCAGCGGTTTCGCTGCGCGCCAGTGCCATCGCCTCTGTCAGAGTGCCAACCGAAAACAGCCCGAGGCCAAGGCCAATGGCACTTGCGCCAAGGAACAGCATCAGCGGCGAACCGAACGGCGCGGCAAACAGCACCAGCAGAAATGCGGCAAGGCCCGTTACCAAGCCTGCGCCTGCAATGCGCAGCGGATCATTTCCGCGTCCAAGCGAGCGGCCAGATAGGGTAAAGCCCACCAGCGCACCCAGCGCCCACGCGCCGGTAAGTCCGGTGGTCGCGCCTACACTCAGTCCCAGAACCTCACCGCCATATGGCTCCAGCAATGCATCCTGCATGGCAAAGCCCGCAGCGCCGATACCGATGGCCACCAGCAGACGTGCATTGTCGCCATCGCGCACAAAGGTATTCCAAAGCTCTGTAAAGGAGGGCGTTTCGCGATCCGGCGCGGTCAATGCCTTGTCGCGGGCTTCCTGTTTCCAGAGCGCGACGACATTCAGCACCATCGTGATGACTGCCGCGCCCTGTATCACCTGCACCAGCCGCGTATTCGAAAACTCGATCAGCAGACCGCCAATGACAAAGGCGGCGAACATCATTCCCACCAGCAGCATGACATACAGCAGGGCGACAGCGCGGGGGCGTTTGTCTTCGGGGGCAAGATCAGTCGCGAGGGCAAGCCCAGCGGTCTGTGTCACGTGAAGGCCCGTGCCGGTAAGCAGGAAAGAGCCCGCAGCCGCGATGGTGGCGACGGTAAAGCCATCAGGATTATCAAACAGGATCAAAGCAAAAGGCATGATCGCGAGCCCGCCAAACTGCATCAGCGTGCCGAACCAGATATAAGGCACCCGCCTCCAGCCCAGCACCGAACGGTGTGTGTCGGATTTATGCCCTATCAGAGCGCGAAACGGTGCAGCGACCAGCGGGATCGCTATCAGAATGGCGACCAGAAAGCTCGGCACGCCAAGCTCCACGATCATAACCCGGTTCAATGTGCCGGTCAGTAGGACCATCGCCATACCTACGCTGAACTGGAACAGCGCCAGCCGCAGCAGCCTGCCAAGCGGCAGGTCAGCGCTGGCTGCGTCCGCGAAGGGCAGCAGTGCGCTCGCCACGCGGATCAGTCCATTGGGAGGGGTGGGCGAATGGCTCATGCGCGTTTCACAAGCTCCATCGCCTGGCTCTTGTAAAACCCGCTTGAGACGAGCCGCGTGCGCCCGATTTGCCAGCCTGAAAGCGTTGTAAGGCGCTCTCGCAATTCATCCTCTGCTATGGGAACGATTGCAGGGGAACGGTCGTTTTTGGGAAAGACCTTGCCCACCTTGTGCATCGCGCCGAGCATCCGCGTGTAGGGCGCGAAGGTGAAGACGATGGAACCGCTTGTGCGACTGGCCAGCTGGCAGAGTGCATCGACAAGATCGTCAGGCTCGTAATGGATCAGCGAGTCCATCGCGACGACATGATCGAAATCGCCGAAAGCGGGATCAAGCATATCGCCCGCTTCCCAGAAAATCCGCCCGTGGCCGGTAAAGGAGGGCTGGCGATCACGCGCCACTTCCACAAGGCCGCCTGCGACATCGACGCCGGTAATCTCTGCTCCGCGACAGGCCGCCGCGATGGTAAGCGCGCCGGTCCCGCAGCCTGCATCCAGCACACGCACCCTGCGCAGATCGACAGGCAGCCAGTCCAGCAGAACACCGCGCATTTCATCGCGGCCCGCCCGTACAGTGGCGCGAATACCGCTGACCTTCTTGTCCGAAGTAAGATCAATCCATGCCTGACGCGCTGTGCTGTCGAAATAGGTCGCCAGCGCCTCGCGCCGGTCAGAATAACCGTTGGCGCCGGCCTTTGCCTGCGGGGGAGCGCGGAATTGCGCGTCGAGGTTTTCGTGAGCGCGTGTAGCCATCACTCAAACCCCAGAAAATCGAAGATGTCGCGGTCTTTCATCGGCGCGGCGTGGATCGGGTCAACGCCCGCCCACAGCATCGCGGCAAGGCGCAAATACTCATCCTGCGCCTGAATGACCTCGGGACTGTCTTCCATTTCGAACAGGGTGCATTTCTTCAGGCGTGACCGGCGGATTGCGTCGACATCGCGGAAATGAGCCAGACGCTGCATCCCGATCTGATCACAGAAGCGATCAATCTCGTCCGTTTCGCGGCTGCGATTGGCAACCACTCCGGCAAGGCGCACGTCGTAATTCTTCGCTTTTGCACCAATAGCCGCAACGATCCTGTTCATCGCAAAGATGCTGTCAAAGTCGTTCGCAGCGACGACCAGCGCGCGTTCTGCATGCTGAAGCGGAGCGGCAAAACCGCCGCACACGACATCGCCGAGCACATCGAAAATCACGACATCGGTGTCTTCCAGCAGGTGATGCTGTTTGAGCAGCTTCACCGTCTGGCCCACGACATACCCGCCGCAGCCCGTGCCCGCAGGCGGCCCGCCCGCCTCGACACACATGACGCCGTTATAGCCTTCGAACATATAGTCCTCTGGCCGCAATTCCTCGGAGTGGAATTCCACCGTTTCGAGCACGTCGATAACAGTTGGCATCAGCTTCTTGGTCAGCGTGAAAGTGCTATCGTGCTTGGGATCGCAGCCGATTTGCAGCACCCGGTGGCCAAGTTTGCTGAAGGCGGCCGAGAGGTTCGATGAAGTCGTGGATTTGCCAATTCCGCCCTTGCCATAGACGGCAAAGACTTTTGCGCCCTTGATCTGATCACGCGGGTCCAGCTGGACCTGCACCGATCCCTCACCATCGGGGCGCTGGAAGGTCGAATTTCGGTCGATGAGGTTCATTGTGGCGTGATCCCTTGTTCTATTTGCCCGCGAACACGCCTTCGAGGCGGTCTTCGAGTTCGTCATTGGCTTCGCGCAGAGCGGCGAGCGTGGCTTCGTCCGGCTGCCATAGTTGGCGGTCGCACGCTTCGAGCAGGCGGCCCGCAACACGGGCGCTGGCTTTCGGATTGAGCTGCGCGAGGCGTGCGCGCATCTCTTCGTCGAGAACGAAAGTCTCGGAGATTTTCTGATAGACCCACGGTTTCACCTGGCCTGTCGTTGCAGACCAGCCCAGCGTGCTGGTGACGTGGCCTTCAATCGCGCGGACTCCTTCGAAACCGTGATCAAGCAGCCCTTCGAACCATTTGGGGTTCAGCGTGCGGGTGCGCGCTTCCAGATCAATCTGTTCGGCCAGCGTGCGCACCTTCGCCGCGCCGCGCGTCGCATCGACTATATAGACCGGAGTATCGGCACCTTTGGCCTTCGATACGGAGCGTGAGACCCCGCCAAGCCCGTCCACATACTGATCGACATCATTGATGCCCAGTTCGACACTTTCGAGGTTCTGATAGGTAAAATCTACTGTGCCCAGCGCGCTTTGCAGCAGATCACGTTGCTGCACGGGCGTGCCTTTGACGCCGTAAGCAAAACCCTTGTTCACCTCGAACGCATTGGCGAGTTCGTCCGGATCAGCCCACGCACCGCCTTCGATCATCTGGTTCACATTCGCTCCGTAAGAGCCTTCCTGATTGGAAAAGACCCTGAGAGCCGCGGTGGCGATATCGCATGAGTGTTTTTCGGCATGGGCAAGGCTGTGCTTGCGAATGAAGTTGGCTTCGGGTGCCTCATCCGCCTGCGCCGCCAGCAAAGCCGCCTCTGCCAGCATGCGGGTCTGCATTGGCAGCAGGTCGCGGAAAATGCCGGACAGGGTCATCACCACGTCAACCCGCGGGCGGCCCAACTCCTCCAACGGGATCAGCTCGGCTCCGCACAGGCGGCCATAGGAATCGCGGCGC
Source organism: Pseudomonadota bacterium (assembly GCA_034211135.1). Lineage (GTDB taxonomy): Bacteria > Pseudomonadota > Alphaproteobacteria > Sphingomonadales > Sphingomonadaceae > Erythrobacter. The sequence goes on along the minus strand of JAXHVK010000012.1, from coordinate 21,412 downwards.
GGTTTGGCACCCATCAGCGTCATCGCCTGCGCGATCTGGACGCCTTCGGTTTTCATATTGTCTGTGCCCCACAGCACCATGGCGATGCTTTCGGGGAAGGGGGCGCCGTTCGAAATATGGCGCGCGATCACACGCTCGGCCTGTTCCGCGCCCTGTTTGCAGGCGAAGCTTGAAGGGATCAGGAACGGGTCAAAGCCGTGAATATTGCGCCCCGTGGGCAGGACTTCGGGATTGGCAACCACATCGCCGCCAGGTGTGGGCTGCACATAACCGCCATCAAGAGCGTGGATCAGCGAGCCAAGCTCGTCACTTGCATCCAGCATCGCGCCTAGCGTTTCGCGATCCACCGCGTTCCCGTCTTCGCTGGCGCCCGCTTCGACCATGGCATCGAGCATGTCCTCACGCCGTTCACCCGTCGGGTTCTGCCCCAGCACGTGTAGCCCGTGCGGGATCAGCGTGCGCTCCAGTTCATAGAGGCGGCCTGCCAGTTCGCTGATGTCGCCGCATTCGATGTCGATCACATCGCATTGGTCTACGATCAGTTCTGCCAGATCAGCGCGTTCGGCATCGTCGCGCGACATGCGCCAGCGTTCCACGCTCGCCTTGAGTTCGGCCAGATCCTTGTAAAGCCCGGCTTGCGCCAGCGGCGGCGTCAAATAGCTGATAAGGGTCGCCGCGCCGCGTCTTTTCGCCAGCATACCCTCTGTCGGATTGTTGGCGGCGTACAGGTAGTAATTGGGCAGATCGCCGATCAGACGCTCCGGCCAGCAATGGCTGGTCATGCCCGCCTGTTTGCCCGGCATGAATTCCAGCGCGCCGTGGGTGCCGAAATGCAGGACTGAATGCGAGCCGAAGTCTTCGCGGATATAGCGGTAGAACGCGCTGAAAGCATGGGTGGGGGCGAAATTGCCTTCGAACAAAAGGCGCATCGGATCGCCTTCATAGCCAAAGGCGGGCTGCACGCCGACAAAGACATTGCCGAAATGCGCGCCATAGACATGAATGTGGCCGCCATCCGATTGCGCTTTACCGGGTGCGGGGCCCCATGCGGCCTCTATCTCCGCCAGATGCGGTTCGCGCGCGACATGTTCGTCTGCCGGAATACGGTGAGCAACATTGGCATCCGATCCGAAGCGGTCCGAATTGCCTTTCAGCAGGGTATCGCGAAGCTCTTCAACACTGCCCGGCACATCGACGCTGTAGCCTTCAGCCTTCAGCCGCCAGAGTGTTGCAAGCAGCGATTCATGCACGGCGAGGAAGGCAGCGGTGCCCGTCGCACCGGCATTGGGCGGGAAATTGAACAGGACAATCGCCAGCTTGCGCTCTGCACGTTCGGCGCGGCGCAGGGAAATCATCTTCGTGACACGTGCGGCCAGAGCCTCGGCGCGTTCAGGGCATGCCTGCATTGCGCCTAAACGGTGGCCTTCGGATGGTTTGCAGGCCCGCTCACAACCCGTGCAGGCCGATCCGTCGGCAGAGGCCCGTCCGCCAAAGACGCTGGGAGCGGTCGCTCCGTCCAGTTCGGGCAGGGCCACCATCATTGTGGCTTCAAGCGGCAAGAGCCCCTGTTCGCGCGAACGCCATTCGCTGATCGTCTGGAACTCAATCGCATGCGCCGCGACATAAGGCACATCCATTTCGCCCAGCACGGTGCGGGCGGCCTCTGAATCGTTATACGCAGGCCCGCCGACCAGACTGAATCCGGTGAGGTTAACAATCGCATCGACGGTTGGCGCACCGTTGCGATCCACGAAGAACTTCTCAATCGCGGGCCGCGCATCAAGGCCGCTTGCAAAGACAGGCACGACCTTCAGACCGGCATCCTCGAACGCGGCGATGGCCCCGTCATAATGCGCGCAATCATTGCCCAACAGGTAAGACCGCAGGAGGATCAGGCCGACTGTGCCGTTCTTCCCCTTCTTGCGGTAGCTAGGCAGCACCCGCAGGCTTTCTGAAATACGCTGCGGGCTGGCGGGGTGATAGACTCCGGTTTCGGGATATTCGCGCGGAGCTTTTGCTTCCGTCGTGCCGCGGCGACCGGCGCGTTCGCCGCTCGCGTAACGATCAATCAGGGCGCGCACCATCGCGATGACGTTCTCATCCGATCCGGCGAGCCAGTATTGCAGCGTGAGGAAATAGGCGCGCACATCCTGCGCGGTGCCCGGAATGAACCGCAAAATCTTGGGCAGGCGGCGCAGCATCTTCATCTGGCCTGCACCTGAACTGGCATTCTGTTTGCCGCCCTTGTTCGGCTGGCCGCGCAGTTTTTTAAGCAGCGCCAGCGGCCCTTTTGCGGGGGCGTCCATGCGATAGCCACCCATGCGGGTCAGCTTCACGATCTCGCCTGCCGACATCAGGCAGACCATTGCGTCGCAATCCTCACGCCGCGCTTCGAGAGCGGGCATGACGGCGCGGACATGGTCATCAAGAAACAGCATCGTGGCGATCACGATGTCCGCCTCGCCAATGGCCGTTAGGGTGCTTTCCAGCGCCCCATCATCGCGATCCCAGTCCGATGCGGCGTGAAGCGACAGCGAGATGTTCTCTTCCGACAGCATCGCATCGGCGCGTTCGACGGCGCCGTGCAGATGGTTATCAAGCGTGATGATAGCTACGCGGACCGGCGCATCCAGACCAAGGAGCGTCCCGCCCCTTGCTTCTGAGAATGCCTTACCGGGCATAATGCGCCTTCGCGTCATAAAGCGTTTCAAGGTCGATCTCAGCGCGACCCTGGTCGGCGGCGAATGCCTCTGTATTGCGACGCGCCTTGCCGCGAACGAAGAACGGTATCTTCTTTAGCTCCCGCTCCGCCTCCGCTGTCCATGCAGCGCCATCATTGGCGGGCTGTGCGATGGCCAGTTCCGGTTGAGGCTGCGGCGATGCAGCGGGCTTCGGCTTGGGAGCCATCTGTTTCGGAGAATGCGCCGCGTGGTGCGATGCGCCTGCTTCGTCCGAGAATTCGAAATCTTCGCGGAACATCGTCAGCAAATGCTCTTCAAGCCCCATCACCAGCGGATGGACCCAGGTGTCGAAGATCACATTCGCGCCTTCAAAACCCATTTGTGGGGAATGGCGCGCGGGGAAATCCTGCACATGCACCGGCGACGAAATGACGGCGCAGGGCAGGCCCAGACGTTTCGCGATGTGCCGCTCCATCTGCGTGCCCAAAACGAGTTCTGGCGAAGCGGCTGCGATTGCATCCTCAACTTCGAGATGATCGTCCGTGATCAGCGGCTCCAGCCCGTATTCTTTGGCGGCAGCGCGCACATCGCGGGCGAATTCGCGGTTATAGCAACCAAGGCCGCAGACCTCGAAACCCAGTTCGTCGCGGGCGATACGTGCCGCGGCAACGGCGTGGGTCGCGTCGCCAAAGATAAAGACGCGCTTTCCGGTGAGATATGTCGAATCGACACTGCGGCTCCACCACGGAAGCCGGGAATGGGTGTCGCCGAGGGCAGGCGTGGGATCTGCACCTGCCAGCTCGGCGACGTCGGCAATGAAAGCGCGTGTGGCGCCCACGCCGATAGGAATGCTGCGGACTGCGGGCTGTTTGAACGTGCGTTCAAGCCAGCGGGCAGCCTCGTCAGCAATCTCGGGATAGAGAACGATGTTGAAGTCGGCATCGCCAATGCGGGCGATGTCTGCGGGGGTCGCATCCAGCGGAGCAACCAGATTGATCTCAACACCCAGCGTATCAAGGATCTTGCGGATTTCGACCAGATCATCGCGGTGGCGGAAACCGAGCGCGCAGGGGCCAAGGATGTTGGCGCGGGCCGCGCGTCCTTCACGTGGTGAGGGTGTGATGCTGGTGTCGGCGAGGTGCCGCACGATCTGGTAAAACGTTTCTGCCGCGCCCCAGCTTTCCTTGCGCTGGTAGCTGGGCAGTTCCAGCGGGATGGCAGGGCAGGGCAGGTCCATCGCTTCGGAAAGGCCGCCCGGATCATCCTGAATAAGCTCCGCCGTGCACGAAGCGCCCACGATCATCGCCTGCGGTTTGAACCGTTCAGCGGCTTCGCGTGCCGCATCCTGGAAAAGCTGCGCTGTATCTTTGCCCAGATCGCGTGCTTCGAATGTGGTGTAAGTCACCGGCGGGCGTTGGCCCCGACGCTCGATCATGGTGAAAAGCAGGTCGGCATAAGTATCACCCTGCGGGGCGTGAAGCACATAGTGCAACTGCTTCATCGCGGTGGCGACGCGCATTGCGCCGACATGGGGCGGGCCTTCATATGTCCAGACGGAAAGCTGCATCGCCTACACCTCCAACACGTCACGCCGCCGCAGCGGACGTGCAAAGAGTTCAGCGAGATCACCGGCCTGATCGAAGCCGTGGATCGGTGAGAAGACGAGCTCAATCGCCCATTTCGTCGCCAGACCTTCCCCTTCGAGGGGGTTCGCGAGGCCAAGGCCGCAGACGGTCAGATCAGGTTGATCTTCGCGCACACGATCAAGCTGGCGTTCGACATGCTGGCCTTCGGAAAGGCGCACTTCCGGGCCGAGCAGATCAAGTTCACGCGCACAATGCTGGCGGTGCAGATAGGGGGTGCCAACCTCGACCGGCTTCATGCCCATTTCAGTGGCAAGGAAGCGTGCCAGCGGCACTTCAAGCTGGGAGTCCGGCAGAAAACTGATCCGCTTTCCATCCAGAGCGCCGCGTGCATGTTCCATCGCGCGCTTGGCCCGCTCTCTGCCCGGCGCGATCACGCGGTTGAAGTGCAGTTCATCAATGCCGAATGCCGCTGCCGCTGCACGCAGCCAGTCGGTCGTTCCTTCGGCGCCAAACGGAAACAGTGCATCCAGCCTCACCGCACCGCGATCTTCCAGCGCCATCGCTGTTTCAGCGAGGAAAGGTTGAGCCAGAAGATAGCGCGTATTTGGGCCAACACTGGGCAAGTCGCGGGCATTGCGCGCTGGCAGGACGCCGACATTTTCAATTCCCAGCTGCGCGAACAGTCGCAGGAACTGGTCCTCGACAATATCCGGCAAGGCTCCGACGATCAGCAATTGCTGCGGCGCATCTGGCGCGCTTGCGGGCATTTCGGGCACCAGCGCTGCGAGGCAGGCATCTTCGCCCTGCGTAAACGTAGTCTCGATCCCGCTGCCCGAATAATTCAGGATACGAACATCGGGCATGTGCTGCGCGCCGAGCCGCTGGGCCGCTTTTGCAAGATCAAGCTTGATCACCTCTGACGGGCAAGAGCCGACGAGGAACAGGGTCTTGATATCGGGGCGACGGGTCAGAAGCCGGTTGACCACCCGGTCCAGTTCGTCCTGCGCATCGACCATGCCGGCAAGATCGCGCTCTTCCATGATCGCAGTGGCAAAGCGCGGTTCGGCAAAGATCATGACGCCCGCAGCCGATTGCAGCAGGTGTGCGCAGGTTCGCGAACCGACGACCAGAAAGAACGCGTCCTGCATCTTGCGGTGAAGCCAGACAATTCCGGTAAGACCGCAAAAGACCTCTCTCTGGCCACGTTCGCGCAGGACAGGACGCGGCGTGGAATTGTGGCCCGCACCCAAATCCGTTGAAGCGCAACCGTTCACGGGCTCCATCGTGGTGGTTGAGAGAGTGTCAGGCAGGCTCATGCAGGCACCGCCTTTGTGTTGCTGGCCGCTTCGAGTCGCGCTGCGCGCAGTTTCAGCAGGAACTGTCCAGCATTGATGACATAGGCTGCATATGCCGCCAGCGCGATTGTCATCCGCGCTTCAAGCGTGCCGTAGCTGCCCAGCAGCATCACGACATAGGCCGTATGCAGCGCCAGGACGAGCATGGAAAACACGTCCTCCCAGAAGAAAGCGGGCGCGAACAACCATTTCCCGAACACCACCTTTTCCCAGATCGATCCGGTGATCATGATCGTATAAAGAATTAATGTTTTCAGAAGGATGGATGCATCAGCGGCAAACGCGCCTTCGCCTGTTGTCAGGGTTCTGATTACAAGAAACAGGCTGATGATGAAGACGACAAACTGGAGCGGTGCCAGCACGCCTTGAACTATGGTCCAGGCCGACTCGTCCCTGCGTTGACGCTCCTCCGGCGAGTAGAGCGCCCTCGTGCTTCCTTTTGCTTCGATCCCCTCCGGTTCAAGGCCGGTTCTATCGACTGGGAATGCGTGGTTTTTCCGAGTCATTTTCTCGTGTTGAGCCTTCCATGTCAGGCCTGAATACTACGACGAGACACAAGCAAGTGTCAAATAAATTAGACGTTCAATAGAATTGACACTTTCCCCAGCAGAGGGCGCTGTATGATTGCGCCTTGTGGAAAAAAAGCGTACAGCCGACTCGTCAGCGTGAGTGAGGTGACATTCGGCCACCCCCTGCTGGCGCAGGTGCTCAAATCAGCACTCCCGGGTGGAAGACCCGACGTTCAGGAGGGTTCGGCATGGCCAACCCAAAAGGTGAACGGGGATCGAAAAACGAACCGCAGGCAGTTGGTGTCTTCGGGGCGGCTTCGGTTGTGCTCCGCAAAGTGATTGCCAATCCCCTTAAAGGGCGTAATCCGGAACGCGACGAACCTGGCTACGGGTTCAACGCACTCACCACCGATGATCCTGTGAACGAGATCCTCGAAGGTGAGATTTTCCCGCGCCTGTTAATGGAAAACGCGGCAGGCGCATCGCTAACAGCGCCCGGAGGAGCTCCCGAAAAAGCCATGAACGGCTCAATCGACCCCGCTGATACCGATCGGTTTGCGAACCTGCCCTTGCGGCTGGAAGCGCCAAGCCTGATCCGCGAAGTGGAACGCTTCGTTGAGGCGGGGGTGGCGATTGAGACAATTTATCTTGATCTACTGACCCCGGCAGCACGCCGTCTGGGAGAGCTTTGGGAAAAGGATAAATGCGATTTCGTTGATGTGACGATGGGTATCTGGCGTTTGCAGGAGGTCATGCGTGACCTATCGCTGCGCTGGCCCGCGAAAGTCGATGGAACCGGCATGGTGCGCAGCGCTGTCTTCTGCCCGATCCCGGGTGATGATCACAGCTTCGGCGCGCAGATGATCGAAGAGGTATTCGCAAGGGCAGGCTGGCAGAGCGATGTTCTGCTGAAGCCGAAACGTCGCGATCTGCTCGATTATCTGTCCAATAGGCCAGTGGATCTGGTGGGGATTACGGTTTCGAATTCGTGCCCCGCATCTGCCCTTTCAAGCCTGGTCAAAGCGATCCGCAGCGTTTCCATGAACCCGCACACTTCCATCATCCTTGGTGGCCGAATGATCAATGAAAACCCCGATGTCGTTTTAGAAGTAGGAGCCGACGGAACCGGCTCCGATGCTCGCGAGGCGCTGGAAATCGCCGAACAGCTTGTCGCAAAAGCGCCCGTCCGGGCGCACGCACTGTATTGAGGCCCGGACAAATATGCTGACACGCAAGCACAGTATTGAAAGCAAGAACCCGTTTGGAAATGCGGCGGATGTGTTCCAGTCGCTGGACGCGGATTCCGCCATGAAGGTCGCCATGCTGGCGGGTGATGTGACGCTGGTTCTGGATGATACCGGCACCATTCTCGACGCCGCATACGATCCCGACGAATTCCCCAGTTTCAAGAACTGGGCCGGGGTCAACTGGATTGAGACGGTAACCGAGGAAAGCCGTCCAAAGGTCATGGAAATGCTGGCCGCCGCGCGCCGCGGGGAAATCCAGCACTGGCGGCAGGTGAACCATCCGTCGGCCGATGGCGATGTGCCGATCCGCTATGCGATCCTGAGCGTGAATGGCGGTGAACACCGCATCGCGTTTGGCCGCGATATGCGTGACGATGGCAAGCAGCAGGCCCGGCTGCTCCAGATTCAGCAATCGCTGGAGCGTGATTATCTGCGCATGCGCCAGCTGGAATCGCGGTACCGAATGCTGTTCGAATTGTCGTCAGAACCGGTTCTGGTGGTGGAGGCGCAGACCCTGCGTATCCGTGAGGCAAATTCGGCCGCATATACGCTGTTCGGCCATCGCCCCGGCTCCCTTCAGGCAAAGAAACTGCTGGGACTACTGGACAAGAGCTCGCGCGATGCAATGCAGGCGATCGCCGGCGCAGCGCTCAGCTCCACCAGTGTTTCTCCGGTTACGATCAAGCTTGATAAGCCTGCGCGCGAAGCGACCGTTTCGGTTGCCGGATTCACTCAGGATCGCGGGCAATTCCTGCTTTTGCGGATTGTGCCAAAGGATGTGGACGCATCGCAAAGCAGCGTTTCCCCCACTCTCGATCTGATTGACGAGATGCCTGATCCGTTTGTCGTCGCAAATGCACAAATGGAACTGGTCAGCGCAAACCACGCCTTTGTCGAGATGGTGCAGGCGGCAAGCCTCGATCAGGCGCGCGGGCATCATCTGTCAAAATGGATTGGCCGTCCGGGCATCGACATCGAACTGATCGAAGGCCAGATCGAGCAATACGGCGCAGCGCGCAATGTCAGCACAGTCCTGCGCGCCACATCCGATGCCGAGGGTGAGCCGGTTGAACTTTCCGCCGTGCGCGGAGAGGGCGATGATCCGCTGTACGCCTTCGTAATTCGTCCGATTGGTCGCAGACTTCGCGATCTGCCGCCCGGTTCGCAGGATATGCCACGGTCGGTTGAGCAATTGACCGAACTGGTTGGCCGGATGTCGCTGAAGGATATCGTGCGCGAAAGCACTGATCTGATTGAGCGCCTGTGTATCGAAGCCGCGCTATCCTACACATCGGACAACCGCGCATCTGCGGCAGAGATTCTCGGCCTGTCGAGGCAGAGTCTCTATTCCAAACTGCACCGGCACGGCCTCGGCAATCTCGATAGCGACGCTGATTAGAGGCTGCGGTCCGGCTCGGTAGTGGATTACGCCAAGAGTGCGACATTTTTGCCGCAGCTGCTTTTCGGGATGAATGGCAGGAGGTGTCGGGTGCCGCACTTTCGCATGTTTGCAGCGAGCCGTTCCGGACATTCGAAAATTTGTCTGGCTTGTGCGTTTGAGCGCGATGCACAACCTGTCTGACCAGTGGTCTGGACAGTCGATCCAGATAGTCAGTCAATCTGCGCCTGAGCCGCTCAAACGCAAAAACAGTATCATATCGGCGCCTTTGACAGTTTGCTTGTCAAAATAAATTGACGCTTCGCGGTGTCAGGCATAGCTTCCCTGTATGCAACGTTCTGCGGTCTCGACTCGGATCGCGCCTGTTCCGGCGCTTCGGGACGTCGTGCAACTCCTGAAACCGATCACGTGGTTCCCGCCAATGTGGGCCTTCATGTGCGGCGCGGTTTCGTCGGGCGCTGGTCTGGACGGGCGCTGGTGGTTCGTCGCGGGAGGGATAATGCTGGCCGGTCCGCTGGTTTGCGGGACCAGTCAGGCGGTCAATGACTGGTTTGACCGGCATGTCGACGCGATAAACGAACCTGATCGTCCCATTCCATCCGGCAGGATTGCGGGCCGGTGGGGGCTGTACATCGCGATCATCGCGACGCTGCTTTCCGGCTTTGTCGCGTGGATGCTGGGGCCGCTTGTGTTCATGGCCGCTTTGGTCGGGCTGGCGCTGGCATGGGCGTACAGCGCGCCGCCGTTCCGCTTCAAGACGAGCGGCTGGACCGGCCCCGCGGTTGTCGGCCTGACGTATGAAGGTTTGAGCTGGTTTACCGGAGCGACCGTGATGATCGGTGCGATGCCGCGCATGGAGGTGCTGGTGGTACTGGTGCTCTACAGTCTCGGCGCGCATGGGATCATGACACTGAACGATTTCAAGGCTGTCGAAGGGGACCGTGCGACGGGCCTGAAATCCCTGCCGGTTACTATGGGCGTGAGCGGCGCTGCACGGTTCGCGTGTTTTGTGATGGCGGCGGCGCAAGTCGCTGTTATCGTTCTGTTGCTCGTCTGGCAGCTATATACCTCCGCCGCTCTGGTCGGCGCGGTGTTATTGGCGCAGCTGGCAGCCATGCCCCGCCTGCTGTCTGATCCGAAGAAATACGCGCCGTGGTATAACGGTGTCGGTGTGCTGCTGTATGTGCTGGGCATGTTGGCTGCGGCGTTGGGGCTGGGGGGCTATATCTGATGGCTTCTGCGCCTGTCTCTGCGCCTGCTTCTCCGCAAGGTCTGGGCTGGATCGCGATTATCCGCATCGGACTGGTGCAGGCATCGCTTGGCGCGATGGTGATGCTGACCACGACGGTGCTGAACCGGATCATGATCGTCGAATACGGACTTGCGGCTGCCATCCCTGCCGGACTGGTTGCGTGGCATTACGTGGTGCAGCTTTCGCGCCCGATCTGGGGCCACGGATCAGACCATGGCGGCAATCGCGCCTTGTGGATTTTCGGCGGGCTGGCCGTGCTCGCAATCGGAGCGCTTCTGGCGGTTCAGGCGACGGTTCTTGCTGCTGACTACGCTGCCTGGCGGCTCGTGCTCGGCACGCTGGCCTATACGCTGATCGGTATCGGAGTTGGGGCAGGGGGCACTTCGGCGCTTGCGCTGCTGGCTTCAGGTGTGGCGCCGCACAGGCGCGCGGCAGCAGCAGCGACGACGTGGATCATGATGATCGCGGGTATCGCGTCCAGCGCCATAATCGTGGGCCAGTTCCTCGATCCGTTCTCACCCCAGCGTCTTGTCAATGTTTCATCGGTTTTGCTGGCGATCTGCCTGACTGTCACGGCGCTGGCGGTCTATCGGATTGAGCCGCGATCCCCGACTGTGTTCGAAGCGGACAAGGCGAAAGACCCGCCGCCCGATTTCCCGACGGCCTTGCGAGAGATATTCGCAGAGACGGCGGCCCGCCGCTTCACCATTTTCATCTTTGTCGCGATGATGGCTTACAACATGCAGGACCTGATCCTTGAACCGTTTGCCGGGATCGTTTTCGGCATGACGCCGGGCCAGTCGACTTCGCTGGGCGGGATGCAGAATGGCGGCGCACTGATCGGCATGATTATCGCCGGAATTGGCGGCAGCGCATTTGCGGGCCGGATGCCGGTGGAACTTAAACACTGGATCGCCTTTGGCTGCATCGGTTCGGCCATCGCGCTGGGCGGGTTGGCTGTCGGTGCAGTTGTGGGGCCGGGCTGGCCCATCCACGCCAATGTCGTCGCCTTCGGGTTCTGTGCGGGGATTTTCACTGTCGCCGCCATTGGCGCGATGATGGGGCTTGCCGGCGCGGGAGAGAAAACGCGTGAAGGCGTGCGCATGGGCGTTTGGGGCGCATCGCAGGCCATCGCCTTTGGCCTTGGCGGATTTGTCGGGGCACTGGGCCGTGATGTCGCGCTTGGCATTTTCGGCGATCAGGGGCGCGCGTTCCAACTGGTTTTTGCATGCGAAGCGGCGCTGTTTGTGCTCGCCGCAGCGCTTGCCTGGAGAGCGACGGCGGCAAGTGCCCTGCCTGATCGCTCACGAAAAGAGCGAGAGAGGGAGGTCTTCGCATGACCGATATGATTTATGATGCCGTCGTAATAGGCGGCGGGCCAGCTGGCGCTACAGCCGCGACAGATTTGGCGCTGGCTGGCCATTCGGTTTTGCTGATGGAGCGGGGCGGGCGGATCAAGCCCTGCGGCGGCGCGGTGCCTCCGCGTTTGCTGGAAGACTTCGACGTACCGCACAGCCTGCTTGTCGCGCGGGCAAAATCGGCGCGCATGATCGCCCCTTCCGGCCGCGCAGTGGACATGCCCGTGGGTGAGATCGGGTATGTCGGCATGGTGGACCGTGATGAGTTTGACGAATGGCTGCGTGAACGCGCGAAAGAGTGCGGGGCAGAGCGGCTGACCGGCACGTTCGAGAAGATTGAACGGGATGATCATCCGCACCCGATGGTCACTTTCCGCCGCGAACGGGGCGGCCCGATTGAAAGCGTGCGGGCGCGCTGCGTGATCGGCGCGGATGGTGCGCGATCGGCGGTGGCAAAGCAGGCGCTGCCTAATGCAGAGCGTGTGAAATGCGTTTTCGCCTATCACGAGATCATCAAGTCGCCGGACAATGACACCGATGCTTTTGATGCGAACCGCTGCGATGTGTTCTATCAGGGCCGTCTGTCGCCGGATTTCTACGCTTGGGTGTTTCCGCATGGTGAAACCGCCAGCATCGGCGTTGGTAGCGCGAACAAGGGCTTTTCTCTGCGCGGTGCCGTCTCTGACATGCGCAGCGATCTTGATCTGACACGGTGCGAAACCGTGCGCCGCGAAGGCGCGCCGATCCCGCTGAAACCGCTTAAAAAGTGGGACAATGGCCGCGATGTGATTGTTGCTGGCGATGCTGCGGGCATTGTTGCTCCGGCATCGGGCGAAGGCATTTACTACGCCATGGTCGGCGGCCGTTTCAGTGCCGAAGCGGCGAGCGAATATCTCAAGACCGGGCAACCCAAGGCGCTCTCGCGTGCGCGCAAACGCTTTATGAAAGAGCATGGCCGCGTGTTCTGGATCCTCGGCGTGATGCAGTATTTCTGGTATTCCAGCGACAAGCGCCGCGAACGGTTTGTCAGCATGTGCGATGATAAGGATGTTCAGCAGCTCACCTGGCAGGCTTACATGAACAAGAAGCTGGTCCGGTCAAAGCCGATGGCGCATGTGAAGATCTTCTTGAAAGATACCGCGCACCTGCTTGGCCTGAGAGCCGAGACAAGCTAGCTTTTACGATATGAGTGGGACGTGGATATTGCCGGTCGCCGTGGCGACGATTGCAGCGCTTTTTGTGGCCTTTTTGGGCGCGACTATAACCGATCTTGGCCCGTGGTATCAGGCGCTGGCAAAGCCTGACTGGAACCCGCCCGATGCGGTTTTCCCGATAGTCTGGACGATCATCTATGCGCTGATCACTGTCTCCGGCATCACCGCATGGCGCGCGGCACCCACGTCGGGCGCGGCACTCAATGTGATCAGCCTGTTTGCGCTCAACGCTTTCCTCAACATCAGCTGGAGCCTGCTGTTCTTCCGCATTCAACGGCCTGACTGGGCGTTTGCGGAACTGTGTATCCTGTGGCTCTCTATCCTGGCGTTGATGGTCTATTCAGGGCGTTTCTCCCGCCTCGCCAGCCTGTTACTGGTGCCGTATCTGATCTGGGTCACGATTGCAGGCGCGTTGAACTGGGCCGTGATCGAGCTGAACGGCCCGTTCGGCTGATCCGGTATTTTCCATGATGGAGTGGCTTTTTGCCTCAGGCCATGGCGCTGACATTGTGTTGGCGGTGCTGGCGCTGGAGGCTGTGTGGCTGAAATCGCGCGGTTGGCAGTGGCGCACCCTTGCAGGGATGCTGGGGCCTGCCGTGCTGATGATCTTCGCGCTGCGCTGCGCGCTGGTTGGGGCTGCATGGTACTGGATAGCGATCCCGTTGGCCGCATCTCTGCCGCTGCATCTGATGGACTTGCGGGCACGCAGCTGAGAGCCGCGCTCGTCCGGTCCTACTCCCGTACCCCGACCCCCTCGTTCGGATAAGCAAAAAGCCCGGCTGCGACATCTCCCTTGCGAGATGCGAAGCCGGGCTCTTTTGTGTGCCGACCGGTAGAGCCGCCTGTGTCGGATTGATCAGGCAGGCTCTACCGTTGGGCGTCAGCCGGTTGGCTTATTTCGGAGCGTAGTAATGCTCCTGCGCCCAAACATACCAGTTATCGACGACTGTGCCTGACAGCAGCACGCCAATGCCGCCGGTCAATGTCGTCAGGACAGCGAACCACCATGCCCAGCGGTGGATGGATTCGATGGAAGCGTTAAAGCCCATCGTCCAGCGCCAGAACAGGCCGCCGCGTTCCGCCGCCGTGCCGCGGTCGGTGATCTGTTCGATCTCACGCTCCGCACCGTAACGGCCCGTTGCAAGGATCGTCGCACCGTGCATCGCGAACAGGATCGCCGAACCGTAAAGGAACACAATCGAGAGCGCGTGGAACGGATTGTAGAAGAAGTTCCCGTGGATGAGCGAGAAGTTGTTCGTCCAGATCAGGTGGCTGAACACGCCATAGGGCACCGCATCCTGCCAGCCATTGCCAAGCGCCGGGCGGATAAAGCCAAGCACCAGGAACAGCCAGATTGCCGAGGCGAATGCCCAGGGGATGTGATAGCCCATGCCCAGTGCACGTGCCCGCATGTAAGTGCGCGCCCACCAGCACAGGACCGAAATCGTCAGGAACGCGCCGGTCATGATGAACCAGCCGCCTTCGTTCAGCGGAACGAAGAAGTCGAACTCGTATTCCGGTCCGGGAGGGTTAAGCGAAAGCCAGAAGAATTCCCGCATGAATGTCTGCGGGCTCCAATTGGCCTGTTCTGCGAAGTTCATGCCGATGATGAACAGCGCCGCAAAACCGAAGGCGAGGCTCAGCAGGCCAAGCCAGCCGAGGTAGAGCGGGCCAATCTGCGCCTGACCCAGCTTACCCATCCAGTAGGAATAGCCGGTGTAGTTATAGCGCGGTTCGCTACCATCAAGGTGCGGTACGCCGAGCTCGGGCTCGCCCTTTACCTGCACCTGGGTGAAGATGTTTTGATACGTAGCCATCAGGACAACGCCTCCCCTTCCCAAAGCGGGATTTCACGCCAGAATTCCCAGAAATCGACCCAGCTGCCGACATAGATCGGACCGGAGATCACGATGCACATCGCGCTCCAGAAACCGGCAGAAAGCGCCAGGAACATGCCGACCCGGTGGATGCCGAGCGTGCCGACCGAATAGCCGATGAAGTCACGGAAATAGGTGTCTTCATATTCCGGCGTACGGACCGGATTGCCGCCCGTGGTATTCACCGCGGAAAGCACCAGACCGCCATGCAGCGCGAGGGCGAGGCAGTTCGTGAAGAAGAACGTGATCGCCAGCATGTGGATCGGGTTGAAGTGGAAGTTGCCGTACAGATAACCGGTGTAGGAAACCCAGTCCAAGTGGGTCCAGATGCCATAAGGGAACGCATGTCCCCAAGCACCCATCCAAACTGGCCGGATGACCTGCAGCGTAAAGTAGGCGAACACAGCGACGCCGAATGCGATCGGCACGTGATATGTCATGCCCAGTTTGCGGCTGATTTCTGCCTGACGCATCACCCATGAACTGAAGGCGATAATGGCCATCAGGGTAATGATCTGGTGATACCCGCCCTGTTTAAGCGGCATCAGGGCGAGGCCTGCTTCGACAGGGGGCGGCTGAATGTCGATCAGCCAGGGGTTAAAGGTGGGACCTGAGGCGGCGGCTGCAAAAATCAGCGCTGTGCCAAGCAGCGCGCTGATTGCCGTCGTCACCCCAAAGAATCCGACATAAAACGGTCCGACCCAGAAATCGAATAGGTCGCCACCGATCAATGTCCCACCGCGCACGCGGTATTTCCGCTCGAAACTAAGGAGCGCCATAGATCCATCCTCCCCGTCGCAAGGGACGGGCTGCTAAATTGGTGTCTTGGTCGAGATGTTAGGAGGCAGGCAGGCGAACCTGCCCCCTCACATTTCTTGCTGGCGGTTAAGCCTCTGCCGGAGCTTCCGACGATTCGATCACCGCAGTCGTTGCAGGACCGGCACCTTTGATCTGGGAATCGTCCAGCCAATTGTACTTGTCCGTGCTGAGCAGGATGAAGTGAATCGTGAAGGCCAGAACAGCCAGACCGACGTGCAGAGCCACAAGAACGCGGCGCACGTCAAAATGAAGCCAAATACTCCACATGATGAAATTCCTTTGAATTTGTCACATTACTGGTTTGAGCCGGTTGGCGGGCCGCAGCCTCAGCCTGCCGGCGCAGTCACGCGCTGAAAATCAGAGCGGGAACCAGGGTTTGTCAAAATACACCAGTGCGTGCGCTACGACCGCAATTGCGACATAGAGCATGAAGGTGCCCATGAAAGCCTTATGGATTTCC
Organism: Pseudomonadota bacterium; assembly: GCA_034211135.1. Taxonomy (GTDB): domain Bacteria; phylum Pseudomonadota; class Alphaproteobacteria; order Sphingomonadales; family Sphingomonadaceae; genus Erythrobacter. Next base: position 5,655 of record JAXHVK010000012.1, on the reverse strand, counting down.
TTGGCCTCTTCAGGTGTCAGGTAAGTGCCAATGCGCTCACCGGGGTTCGGATCAACCATTTGTCAGTCTCCGTATCAGTTGGGTTTTTGGAGGCAGAGCCTCCGTCGGCATCCCCGCGTGATCCCCCACGTGGATTGGTGTAGCCCCGAACGGGGCAATCTCGTTCGCCGTGCTGAACCCATGCGAAAGGCGATGCGTCATGCGCGCTCTCCTTCCAGCAAAGCCTCTGCAAGGCAGTCTTCGGTAACGGTGTCTTCGCCGCGCTGGCGGGCGGTGCGTTCGGCCGCATCGCGCAGCCGCTTCGCCGCCGAAATGCGCACCAGAACGGGTTGTTCTTCGACCAGCTGATCCAGCCGCTGTTTCGCCACCGCATCCCAGGCAAGCTCGCTCTGAGCGCGGGCAGGGGTGGCTGGCGCCTTGTCCATGTCAGTGCCCAGCGGCAGGATGTGGAACAGCGCATCGAACAGCGCATTGCACACTTCCTGAACCAGATAGGTCGCGCCGGCATATCCCATGAAAGGCGTGCCCGTATGGCGACGGATTGCCGCGCCGGGGAAACTAGCGGGAATGAACTGGCCTTGCGGGCCAAATCCGCCTGAGCCGCCTTCGGCCATGTACATTCGTTCATTGTAAGAACCGAACATCACCAGCGGCGGATTGGCGTGGATCGCGGCGCGCACTTCGTCATTCACCGGCTTCACACCGGCGCTGCGGGAAAAGCTCATCGCGCAGGGCAGCCCCATATCCCCTTCGAGGAAATTCCGGATGCCGCGCGCATAGGTTTCATTGGCGACAATGCCGAAACTGGCCGTGCCGAAGAAATCCTGTGTGACCGAGCGCCACAGATCCCACAGCGGTTTGATCGTGGTGTGTTTCTCCCGCTCGATAAACGGTTCCGGGTCAAGGCCAAGTTCCTCACCCAGAGCGCGGAGGAATTTCGTCGTCGATGTCAGCCCGATAGGCGCCTGAAAATAGGGCCGCTCCAATGTCTCGCACAGATTGCGGCCAAATTCGCGATACATGCAGACATTCGCATCTGCCGTGCCCAATTGGCGGATATCGGCAAGGTGGCAGCCCAGCGGGAATACCACGCCGACCTGTGCGCCGATCCCTTCGACCAGGCGGCGGATTTCGGCGAGGTCCGATGGCATGTTGAACATGCCGTAAGACGGGCCGATAATGTTGACGACGGGCTTTTCGCCTTCCTTGCGCTCTTTCACCTTGGGCGCTTTTTTCGGGCCGAATTCGGTCCACAGCCATGTGAGCGCGCGGTCCGCCGATTCCCACTGGTCTTCATCAATGGTACGCGGCAGGAAGCGTTTGATATTGGTGCCTTCGGGCGTCACACCGCCGCCGATCATTTCAGCGATAGAACCTGTGACGACGACCGCGGGCAGTTCTGGGTCAAGGTTTTCCCAGGCCCGTTTCATCGCCCCTTCGGTGCCGGTCTTGCCCAGCTCTTCTTCGCCAAGGCCGGTGACGACGATGGGAAGTTCATGCGGGGGCAGGGCGTCTGTGTAGTGCAGAACGCTGGTAACAGGCAGGTTTTCACACCCGACCGGGCCATCAATGATGACTTGCAGACCCTTCACCGCGGTGAAGACATAGGTCGCACCCCAATAGCCGCCAGCTCTGTCGTGATCGAGGATCAGGGTCATGTGCCCACCGCCTCTGACGCCTTGCGCGCCGCTTCGTTCAGGGCCGCATATTTCTTGCGGAATTTGGGACGATCAACCGGCGTATCTTCCCATACGCCAGCGGCGTGCTCGGTGCCTACGCCTTCGAAAAAGTCGCGCATGGCGTCGAACCGATCCTTGTTCGACATGGCCGCATTAACGACCTGCGCGAGACTGCCTGCACCGGCTGGACCCATCAGCGGGCGGGCAGAAATCAGATTGGTGAAGTACAGCGCCGGAATAGCTTTTGCCTTGGCATGCTGCACGACAGGCGTCGTGCCGATGGCAAGATCAGGCCGGTATTCTTCGACAGCAGCGATGTCTTCTTCAAGGCTGGCGCGGAAGTTCACATGGACACCGCGCGCTTCGAGCCATTCGCGATCCGCATCGGACCAGCGTGTTTGCGGGCAGGCACTGCCGACATAGCGGACGTCTGCTCCGCTTTCGACCAGCAGGCGGGCGACAAGCAGTTCCGATCCTTCATAGCCCGAAACCGTAATCCGCCCCTTGATCGGCATATTGGCAAGCGAACCCTTGCACGCGCCGATCATGGCGTTTTTCACGCCATCAACCTTGTCCTGCGGCAGGCCGAGAGTATCGCCAATGCTTTGCAGCCACGCAGCCGTGCCATCCGCGCCGACCGGAGCCGAACCGATGATCGGACGGCCCGCATGTTCGAATTCGCGGATGCTGGAGGTGTAGAACGGGTGGATCGCAGCAACCGCCGCGCAATCGAGTGCGGAGTACAGTTCGCGCCATTCGCGGGTCGGTACGACCGGACCTGCGGCCAGCCCAAGCGGTTCGAGCATTTGCCCGATCACTACCGGATCAGCGGGGAACATCTCACCCAGCAGAGTGATGCTGGGCTTGTCGTTGCGGTTTTCAGGGGCGGCGACTGGGCCTGCGCTGACTTCCTCACGCGCATATTGCAGCATCGCGCCAGCCAACACATCCTTCGCCTCTGCATGGGTGGGAATGCCGAAGCCGGGCACGTCAATGCCGATAATGCGCACACCGTTGATCTGCTTTTTCAGCAGGCGAAGCGGCACGCCGCTGGCGGTGGGAACGCACAGATTGGTGACGACAATCGCATCGTAATTTTCCGGATCGGCGAGGTTTTCGACCGCTTCCTTGATATCTTCAAACAGCTTGCCGGTGACAAGCGTTTCGGAAGAGAAGGGCACATAGCCGACCGTGCGGCGCGCACCGTAAAAATGCGATGTGAACGTCAGCCCGTACACGCAGCAGGCGCTGCCCGAAAGGACGGTTGCCGTGCGCTTCATGCGAAGACCTACCCGCAGCGAACCGAAGGCCGGGCACATGCTTTGCGGCTGATCATGGGGGCCGCGCTCCGGATCGACCGGATAATCAGCGGCGTATTGATCCAGAATGTCGCTCTTGCCCGCAGCGCGCGCCGCTTCGGCCATGGTCGATTTGCTCGAACATGCGCCTTCACCCCCCATATCAAGGGTATCAGGTGTGCGTTTCGCGTCAGAGGGCGTCAGATCAGTCATCAGACCTCGTCGTAAATCACTTCGAGTGACGGCTTTTCTTCGAAAATGCCGCCGCGCATATCGGCCTGGGTGGCTGGGATCAGCTCGACATTGCCGCCCGTGTCTTCCGGGCTGAAGAGGTCGAGAAGGCCATCCTGGTCGAGCGGAGAGGGTTGGCGCGGCGGCGCCTCTGCGACGTTGGTTGCGAGCTCCTCAAACAAGCCCCCCCACTCGCCGCCAGGCTTACCGATGATCTGATAGTTGGCGCTTTTGCGGCGAATGTCTTCGTCCGCCGGAATGGCTGTGAGAACCGGAATATCGACGGCTTTGGCAAAAGCGTGCGCTTCGCCGGTTCCGTCGTCCTTGTTCACGATCATGCCGGCCACGCCGACATTGCCGCCCATCTTGCGGAAATACTCAACCGCATGACACACATTGTTGGCGACATAGAGCGATTGCAGATCGTTCGATCCGACAACGATCACTTTCTGGCACATGTCGCGCGCAATCGGCAGACCGAAGCCGCCGCATACGACGTCCCCCAGAAAATCGAGGAGCACATAGTCAAATCCCCATTCGTGGAAGCCCAGCTTCTCTAGCAGTTCAAAACCGTGGATGATGCCGCGCCCGCCGCAACCGCGTCCCACTTCCGGGCCGCCCAGCTCCATTGCGAAGACGCCGTCGCGCTGGAAGCAGACATCTTCGATGGTGACTTCTTCGCCTGCCAGCTTCTTCTTCGACGAAGTTTCAATAATGGTAGGGCAGGACTTGCCGCCAAACAGCAGGCTGGTCGTGTCGCTTTTCGGGTCGCAGCCGATCAGCAGAACCCGCTTGCCCTGCTGCGCCATCATGTAGCTGAGATTGGAGAGCGCAAAGCTTTTGCCAGAGCCGCCCTTTCCGTAGATCGCGATGACCTGCGTTTCCTTCTTCACCTCTCCGGTGTGCACCGGATCAGGTTCGTGGGAGGCTTCCTCGCGCAGCGCCTCTGCCTGGGTGTCCAGCATCGTCATCAAGCGCTCCAATCCAGTATCATTTTCAGGCAGTCAGGGTCGCTGAAAGCCTGCGGGTAAGCTTCTGTCGCCTCGGTTGCGGGGCGGCAGTTGGTAATAAGGTCTGCGAAATCGAGCCGTCCGCACTCCACCAGAGCGCGCGTGCCCGTCATGTCCTGCGGCTGCCATTCTGCGGCGATGCGCAGGCGCGCTTCGGCCTGAAATGCAGGGGCGAAGGCAAAATCGATGCGGCCAGAGTAAAATCCGGCAAGCGTAATCTCCCCGCCTTTCACCAGCCTTCCGACCAGCGTGTCGAGTACGCGGGCATCGCCGCTTGCATCGTAGATTGAACGATAATCGCGGCGATCATCCCGAGACGGATCAACCACCGTGTAACCGGCTGCGCCTTCACGGCGGGCTTCACTGGTTTCCCACACTGTCGGCGCGGGTTCGCCCAGTGCCATTGTCAGGCGGGCGAGCAAGCGGCCAAGCACACCGTGGCCGATAATAAGGTCAGGCGCAGTTCCGCCATTGATGGCATGCAGTCCCGTGGCAGCGAGTGCGAACAAGACCCCGCTTTGCCCGAGACTTTCGGGAACAGGCAGTGCGCGGGCGGAGGGGACGACGACCTGCGCCGCTGTTCCGCCGAAAAGGCCGCGTGCGCCATGGTAGCAATTGGCACCCGGCACAAAGACCCAGTCACCAATGCGGCCGCGCGCCTCCGGCCCGGCGTCGACGATCCGGCCTACGGATTCATATCCCGGTACAAGCGGATATCCCATGCCCGGGAATTGGGGCATCGTGCCGTTCCACAGCAGCTTTTCCGTGCCCGAACTAATGCCGCTGAAAGCGATTTCGACGAGGACGTCGCTGGACCCGACCGGATTCAGCCCGAGCGTCCTGAGCGTCAATCGCTCCGGTCCCTCAAGTGTCACAGCCAAAGTGTCCATTTTACCCAACCCGATTGGTTATCCTCGTAGGTTTGGGGGACCCCGTTGCGACTCGCGCAACACCCAAAGCTATTTCTCTATGTGTGTGCTACGCCTTACTCTTTGCACTGTCAAACAAAGAGGACACTCTTTTTGTCAGGCTGTTGCGACAATCATGCTGGCGATGACCGGTTGCGGACCAGCGATCAGCCGAGTTTTGCGAAAGCCGGCCGCTTTCATCATTTCGGCAATCTCTGCAGGGCTGCGCGCCCTTCCTGATCCCATCGCCCACAGGTAGAACCCGAAGAAAGCCTCTCCCATCGGCTCAGCGCCCGGAATTCGGGCCATGGGTTCGGCCAGCAACAGGCGCGCTCCGGGGCGAAGGGACTTGTGGATGGATCGCAAAAGCGCTGCGGCGGGCGCGTCGTCGTGATCGTGCAAAATCCGCACGAGAGAGACGATGTCATACCCTTGCGGTATGCTGTCTTCGAAGAAATTGCCGGGATGGCAGGTGATGCGGTCTGCGCCGAATTCCGCCTCCAGCGGTGCACGCGCGCTATTGGCAACT